>CANPIM010000038.1 GCA_947574135.1 uncultured Lachnospiraceae bacterium | reverse complement strand
GGCAGCATGCCAAATACGGGATTCTTATGTCTTTACAGAAGCTTTTGGAGGCAGGGCTGGTAGAACTATGAAAAAACGGGTGCTTATTATAGGCGGCGGCGCCGCCGGGCTTATGGCGGCCATTGTGGCAGCCCGAAAGGGAGCCAGGGTCACTGTGCTGGAGCGGGAATCCCAGGTGGGGAAAAAGCTTTTGGCAACGGGAAACGGCCGGTGCAATTTAAGCAACCGGGATCAGGCTTTCGTCCATTACCGGTGTGAAAAGCCGGAATTTGCGGCCCAGGCGTTAAAAGCCTTTGGGCTTACGGAGACTCTAAAGTTTTTTCAGGAGCTGGGCATTGAGGTAAAGGATAAAAACGGATATCTCTATCCCTACAGCCAGCAGGCCTCGGCGGTGGCGGATGTGCTGCGTATGGAGGCGCTGGAGCAGGGGGTCAAGCTCTCCTGCAATGCCCGGGTGGAGAGCCTGGGAAAAAAAGGAGGCTTGTTTTACGTGGAAACCCCCGGGTGGACCTATGAGGGGGAGGCCCTTATCCTGGCCTGCGGTTCCCTGGCCCACGGGGGAAGCGGGGACGGTTATGAATATGCAGAGAGGCTTGGGCACCGGGTGATTCCGGCGCTGCCGGCCCTGGTGCAGCTGAAAGCTTCCCGGGAATGGCCGGCACAGCTGGCAGGAATCCGCATGGATGCCCGGGTGCGTCTGTTGATTGAGGGAGAGCTGGCGGCAGAGGATACGGGAGAGGTACAATTTTTGGCCTATGGCATTTCCGGTATTCCGGTATTCCAGGTAAGTCGCTATGGGGCCCGGGCTCTGGCCAGGAGAAAATCGGTGGAGGTAAGGCTTCATCTGCTGCCTTCCTATTCCCGGGAGGAGACAGAGGAGCTGTTATCCAAGCGGGCCGAATGCAGAGGAAAGCGGCCGGCAGAGGCCTGGCTTTTGGGACTGTTTCCCGAGAAGCTTATTCCGGTGCTCTTAAAGAGAGGGCAGATCGGAAAGAACCGGCAGGCCGGGACGCTTACAAGGGAGGAGCTTAGGCAGCTGGCAGAGGTGATAGAGGAATTTCGGGTTCCGATTGTGGGGACCAACGACTATGCCCAGGCCCAGGTCTGTACGGGAGGCGTGGAGGTGGGACAGGTGGATCCAGAGACCATGGAGTCCCGTTTGCTGCCGGGGCTTTATTTTGCAGGGGAACTCCTGGATGTGGACGGAGCCTGCGGGGGCTACAACCTTCAATGGGCCTGGACCAGCGGCTCCTTGGCCGGGCGAAGCGCCGCCGGGGGAAAGGAAGCGTAACATATGATTCGAATCACACAGCTAAAGCTGCCTGTGGGGCATCAGAAGGAGGCCATAAGAGACCAGGCGGCCCGGGCCTTGGGTATCCCAAAATCTCAGATTCAGGAATGGAAAATCCGGAAGAAATCCCTGGATGCCCGGAAACAGCCGTTACAATACGTCTATGTGGTGGATGTGAAGGTTTTGGAAGAGAAAAAGCTTCTGAGCCGGCGCCATAATTCCCAGATTGGGCCGGCAAAGGAAAACCTTTATGTATTTCCCAAAGCGGGAGGGGAGCGGCTTTTGCATCCACCGGTGATTATCGGCAGCGGTCCTGCCGGGCTTTTTTGTGCCTGGATGCTTGCCAGGGCCGGGTATGGACCCCTGGTGCTGGAGCGGGGACAAAAGGTTCGGGAGCGGCAAAAAGCCGTGGAGAAATTCTGGCAGGGAGAGGCCCTTATGCCGGACACCAATGTACAATTTGGGGAGGGAGGGGCCGGGACCTTTTCCGACGGAAAGCTGAACACCCTGGTAAAGGATCCCAGGGGCCGGGGGCGAAAGGTGCTGGAGCTCTTTGTGGAGGCCGGCGCGCCGGAGGAAATTTTATATGAAAACAAGCCCCATTTGGGCACGGATATGCTTATGGGAATCGTGGAGCATATCCGGAGAGAGATAGAGGCCTTGGGAGGCCAGGTGCTTTTTGGCCAGCGCTTTACCGGGCTTGTGACGGAGGAAGGCCGTATACGGGCCATAGAGGTGGAGCCGGTGGAGGGGGCCTTTCCGGAGGAGGAAAAGGGGAAGGCCCGGGAGAAAGGCATATGGACACTCCCTGTGGAGGCGCTGGTGCTGGCCGTGGGGCACTCGGCCCGGGATACCCTTGCCATGCTTCAAGAGGCCGGCGTTCCCATGGAGCAGAAGGCCTTTGCGGTGGGGGTGCGCATGGAGCACCCCCAGGAAATGATAAACCGGGCGCAGTACGGAAATAATTATCCCCGGGAGCTTCCGGCTGCGGCCTATAAGGTGACCCGGAAAACAGCCGCAGGCCGGGGGGTGTATTCCTTCTGTATGTGTCCCGGGGGCTATGTGGTGGACGCCTCCTCAGAGAGGGGACGCCTGGCTGTAAATGGGATGAGCTACCAGGCCCGGGACGGAAGAAACGCCAACAGCGCCATGATTGTAACCGTGAGCCCCCAGGATTTTGGAGGCGGGGATGTGCTGGCAGGGGTTCGGTTTCAGCGAAGGCTGGAGGAACGGGCCTTTTTGGCGGGGGAAGGCAAAATTCCCGTGCAGCTTTTGCAGGATTTCCTGAAAAAGCAGTCCACCCAAATTCTTGGAGAGGTGGAGCCCTGCATGAAGGGGCGCTGGAGCTTCGGGGATGTGCGGGGGATCTTTCCGGAGGAGCTTTCGGCGGCTTTGGCGGAGGGAATCACAGGCTGCGGGCAGCTGATCCCGGGGTTTGACAGGCCGGATGCAGTTTTGGCCGGCGTGGAGAGCCGGACCTCCTCCCCCGTGCGGATTCTCCGGGGAGAGCAGCTGGAGAGCCGGATAGGAGGGTTATTTCCCTGCGGAGAGGGAGCCGGCTATGCCGGAGGAATCACCTCAGCTGCCATGGACGGCCTTCGTGTGGCGGAGGAGATCCGTAGCCGCTATGCCCCTCTTTTATAGGAGAATGGGAAAAAAAGAATCTCTCGACAATTCGACGGCAGGGGACAAAAATCAAGAAAAACTTCATTTTTAAAGTATATACAAGAAAAGTTTTTTATGATAGTATATAAAATGATGTACTTTGGTTGAAGCAAAAAGCATGTACAACACAAAGGAGTAGATGGAGGAACTTTATGAAATCGAAGAACGGGTGGGTGCTCCTGATTATGCTCTTGTCCGGCATTGTGCTGGGCGGGTTTCTCGGGATGCTGACCACAAACGTTTCCGGGCTTTCATGGCTGAATTACGGAGAGAGCTTTGGCCTGGAAAGTCCCATTGTGCTGGATTTGGGGCTGCTGGTTTTAACCTTTGGCCTGCGGATTCATATATCCATAGCCAGCATTCTCGGAGTAGTTCTTGCCATTATCATTTACCGGAAGCTATAGCTTCCCCTTCGTTTCCAAAGAGCAGTTGAGGGCCCGGCGGAAAGGAAAGAGATGAAAGAGCGACAAACCATGAAGGAGCTGCGCCCGGAGGAGCAGCCTTACGAGAAATGCGTAAACCAGGGGACGGAATATCTCACAGACACAGAGCTTTTGTCTGTGATTATCCGGACCGGCGTGCCGGGAGTTCCGGCCTATGATCTGGCGGCCCAGATTTTGCGAAAGGCCGGTCCCTACCGGGGCCTGTTGGGCATCTGCCATTTAAGTCTGGAGGAGCTGATGTCCATCCACGGGGTGGGAAGGGTGAAGGCCATCCAGGTGAAATGCATTGCAGAGCTGTCCCGGCGCATTGCCAAGACAGCGGCGGCCTGTCAGATCAGCCTATCCACACCGGCCTCGGTGGCAGAGTATTTCATGGAGGATATGCGTCATGAGGACCAGGAGCAGCTGATGCTTCTGATGGTAAATACGAAAAATTGTATTCTAAGAGAAAAGGTAATTTTTAAGGGAACAGTGAATTATTCCTGCGTTTCCCCGAGAGAGATTTTTATTGAGGCAGTGATGGCCAAGGCCGTACATATTGTGCTGGTACACAATCATCCCAGCGGGGATCCCACCCCAAGTCAGGAGGACATTCTCATGACCCGGCAGGTGCAGGAGGCGGGAGAGCTTCTGGGGATTACGCTTCTCGACCACGTCATTATTGGGGATAACTGCTATGTCAGTCTGAAGGAAAAAAAGCTATTGCCCTGAAAGCAGAATTACCAGCGAGAAAGGAAGAAAAAAATGGCAGTGCAGTGCTTTGGATGCGATTTAGGTACGAATACGATAAAAATATACAGCAGAGAGGCGGATACCATCTTTTGCCAGAAAAATATGGTGGCCATAGAAGAGAAAAAGGGCATGATTGCTTACGGGGATGAGGCCTATGACATGTATGAGAAGGCTCCCTCCAACATCCATGTGCTGTATCCTATGGCCTTCGGCACCGTGGCCAGCATTACCTATATGCAGGAATTTCTGCGGGCTTTTCTGGAGGACCATGCCAAGGGACCCTTAAAGGGAGCGGATTTCTATATGGCGCTGCCCACGGATGTGCAGGACCGGGTGTTTTCCACGCTGGTGCAGGGCATTGGACTGAAATCCAAGCGGGTATGCATGGTGGACAAGCCTGTGGCCGCCGGTCTGGGCCTTGGCCTTGATGTGACCCAGGCCCAGGGCGTGATGCTGGTGGATGTGGGAGCGGACACCACGGAGATCTCCATACTTTCTCTTGGGGGAACTGTGACCAGCAAGCTCATCAAAATGGGTGGAAACAAAATGGACGAGGCGATTTCCGGAGCCATTCGCCGGGAATTTGGCTATTATATAGGAGGTAAGACCGCCGAGCTCTTAAAGCGGGAGCTGGGCTATGTGCCGGGGAGCTCTGACAAGAAAATGGAGATCTGCGGCCGCAATATGGCCCTTGGTTTGCCGGCGCTTCTGGAGGTAAGCGGGGATTTTGTGGCGGATTCCATCAAGGAGCAGCTCAAGACCATTGTGGATTCCATTAAAATGATTCTGGAGCGCACCCCGCCGGAGCTGGGAGTGGATATTATCCGCAACGGCATCTTTTTAACAGGAGGGGTGGCAAATCTGACAGGACTGGACGGCCTTATCGCTGCGGCCACCAACATTAAGGTGAACACGGTGGAGAAGCCGGAGGAGTGTGTGGCCAGAGGGCTTTCCCGGATTATCAATGAGAAGGAATTCCGGGATCTGACCTTTATCACCAAGGAACAGGCCTACAATTAAAGACAGGTGTACAATGAAAAAAAGAAATAAATTTTCCGTGCCCAGCAAATATCTGTTTGCAGGGATGGCCTTGGGGTGTGTCCTTCTCATGGGGATTTCCTTTGTCACCGGATTTTCCGGGGGCTTTGTGAACACAGCCGCCGGATATCTGTTCGTGCCCATTCAGCGGGGGCTCAACAGCGCAGGAAGCTGGCTTAGAGACAAGACGGATAATTTCGAGGCCCTCCAGGAGGCCCAGGAGCTCAATGAAAAGCTTCAGGCCCAGATTGATGAGCTTATTATGGAGAACAGCCAGCTACAGCAGGATCGCTATGAGCTGGCGGAGCTTCGAACCCTCTATGCACTGGATGAAAACTACAGTGACTATGATAAGGTGGCGGCCCGCATTATCGGAAAGGATGCGGGAAACTGGTTCAGCAGCTTTTTGATTGACAAGGGGGCGGACGACGGCATTGCCGAGGGCATGAATGTCATTGCGGGCAGCGGCCTGGTGGGAATTGTCACCAAGGTGGGGGGCAGCTGGGCCCAGGTTCGATCCATTATCGACGATGCCACCAATGTGAGCGCCACGGTGCTCTCCACCTCAGATCCCTGCTTTGTAAATGGGGACCTGCAGCTGATGAACGAGGGCGTTATCCGGATTACCCAGCTGAAAACGGAGGAGGGGGCCATCAACAAGGGAGATAAGGTACTGACCTCCCATATCAGCGACAAATACCAGGAGGGGATACTCATTGGCTATGTGGATGAGATTTCCCTGGATTCCAATAACCTGACCTATTCCGGGACCCTGACGCCGGCGGTGGATTTCGAATATCTGCATACGGTGCTGGTGATTACGGATCTGAAGCAGACGGCAGAGGAATAAGGGAGGAGACTTTTTCATGAGGCGGAAGATCGCGGTGTTTTTGCTGATTATCCTGTGCTTTATTCTGCAGAATACGGTGTTTCAGTCTCTGGCCCTGGCGTCGGTTTCCCCCAATCTTTTATTGGTGGTGACGGCCTCCTTCGGCCTGATGCGGGGGGAAAAGGAAGGCCTTTTTACCGGATTTTTCTGTGGAATGCTGCTGGATATTTTTTACGGCAGAGTGTTGGGCTTCTATGCCCTGATCTACCTGTTTATCGGATACGGAAACGGGATTTTTCACCGGCTGTTTCTGGATGAGGATATTAAGCTTCCCATGGTATGGATTGCATTTAGCGATTTGGCCTATGGGCTTTTGCTATACTTTTTTCTGTTTTTGCTTCGGGGGAAATTTGATTTTTCCTATTACCTGCTCCACATTATCATTCCGGAGCTTATCTACACGGTAGTGGCGACCCTGGGGCTTTACTGGCTGATCCGCCGGCTGAACCGGTGGCTGGAAAGGCATGAGGAGGATTTGCCGGGTAAAGAGGAGTTTTGAAATTGTTAAGTGATATCAGAGAAGCCATATGGAATTTTATTAAATCAAGAACTTTTTTCCTCATGGTGGTGTTTATCGTCTTATTTGCCATTCTTTTGCAGCGGGTTTTTTATTTGCAGATTGTAAAAGGCGGGGAATACCAGGACACCTTTGCCCTGAAAACAGAGAAGCAGGTGAGCCTGTCCAGCACCAGGGGAAATATTTTTGACAGAAACGGAAAGCTTCTGGCCTACAGCGAGCTCTCCTATTCCGTGACCATTGAGGACAATGGCAGCTATGCAAACGGGGATGCCAAGAATGCACAGCTTAATGAGACCATCTACCGGCTGATTCAGCTGGTGGAGAAAAACGGGGACAGTACCCTCCATGATTTTGGCATTTTATACGAAAACGGAAAATATGTGTATACCCAGGAGGGAACGGCGCTTTTGCGCTTTAAGGCGGACGTATATGGCCGGTCCAAGATCAGCGATCTGAAGCCCAAGGAGGAGCTGGCTACGGCAGAGGAAATGATGGAGTTTTTGTGCTCCGAGGATAAGTATTGGCTGCCGGATACCTATACGGAGGAAGAGAAGAACCGGTATAAGATTTCCGTGGATGGCTATACTCCCCAGGAGAAGCTTAAAATTCTCAATATCCGAAGCAATATGTTTGCCAACAATTACCGCCGGTATGTGACCACCACCGTAGCCACCAATGTGTCGGAGGAGACCGTGGCGGCTGTTCTGGAAAATCAGGACACTCTGCAGGGAGTGGATATTGCCCAGAGCAGTGTGCGGGTGTATCCGGACAGCCGATATTTTGCATCCATTATCGGATATATCGGAAAGGCCTCCCAGGAGGAGCTGGATGAGCTTCAGGCCCTGGACGAGAGCTATGAGCTCAACGATATTATCGGAAAGGCGGGGATTGAGCAGTATATGGAGCAGGAGCTCCAGGGGACCAAGGGCTATGAGACCATGTACGTGGACAGTATGGGGAAGGTGCTGGAGGTTACGGAAAGCGTAATGCCGGTGCCGGGAAACGATCTGTATCTGACCATTGACGGGGATTTGAATATTGCCATTTACAAGATCATAGAGCAGGAGCTGGCGGGAATTGTGCTCTCTAAAATCCGCAATATCAAAGAATATATTCCCGGGGAGCGGGATGGTCCCAGCTCCATTGTCATCCCTATCTATGATGTATACAACGCAATGATCGCAAATAACATTCTCAACAGCGATCATTTCCGGGAGCCGGATGCCACGGAGCTGGAGAAAAGCGTATACGAGCGTCTGAAATCCCGAAGAGAGGCTGTGTTAAACGCCCTGGAGGAGCAGCTTCGCATGGAGGCTCCGGCGGCTTATCAGGATTTGTCCAAGGAAATGCAGGTCTATATGAGCTATCTGGTTTCGGATGTGCTCATGGGAGATAACCAGGTGCTTATGCGGTCTGCAGTGGATGTGACGGACGAGACCTATCTTCGCTGGACCAAGGAGGAGGTTATAAGCTTAAAGGAATATCTCCAGTATGCCATCTCCATGAACTGGATCGATGTGAGCCGGGTGGCCAGCGACAATCCCTACATGGATTCCGGGGAGATCTATGAGGCCGTATTGAACTATATGCGGGAGTATCTGGAAACAGACGCGGAATTTGAAAAAATGCTGTACAAATATATGCTCCTGGACGATATTGTCTCAGGCAGTGAAATTTGTCTTTTATTATATGATCAAAATGTGTTAGAATATAATGAGGAACTTGTGACAAAGCTTCGGGACGGCTCCCTGTCGGCCTACACCTTTATGACAGACAGAATTCGGGAGCTTGCCATTACGCCGGGGCAATTGGCCCTGGATCCCTGCAGCGCAGGCTGTGTGGTGGTGGATGTAAACAGTGGGGATGTGCTGGCCCTGGTGGATTATCCGGGGTATGACAACAACCGGTTGACCAATACGGTGGATGCAGGATATTTCAATCAGCTTTTGAAGGATTCGGCCACACCCTTTGTAAACCGGGCTACCCAGGAGGCTACGGCTCCCGGATCCACATTTAAGCCTCTGTCGGCCATTGCCGGTCTGGAGGAGGGCGTCATTACCCCCTCGGAGACCATGCCTACCAAGGGAGTATACGACACCATCACCCCCTCCAAGACCTGCTGGATTTATACCCAGCACGGGGGGAGCCACGGCATTGAGAATGTGACCACTGCCATTCGGGATTCCTGCAACTACTTTTTTTATGAGGTGGGATACCGGCTTTCCGATGGAAAAAACGGCAGCTTTTCCAATGAAAAGGGTCTGTCGGTCTTTCATAAGTATGCAGAAATGTTTGGGCTTGGAGATCCTTCCGGGGTGGAGATATCCGAGAGGCTGCCCCAGATATCCGATGAGCTCCCTGTGGATACGGCCATCGGACAGGGAACCAACAACTACACCCTGACCCAGCTGGCCCGCTATGTGGCAGCCCTGGCCAATCAGGGGACCTGCTACAACCTGACCCTGCTGGACAAGCTTACAAATTCCGAGGGGGAATTGCTTGAGGATTACCAGGCAGAGGTGTTTAATCGAGTGGAGATACAGCAGTCTACCTGGGACGCGGTACGCGCAGGCATGCGGCTCATGGCAGAGGGGAACAGCTCCTTAAACAGCCTGGGAATTACCATGGGAGGTAAGACCGGTACGGCAGAGCAATCCAAGCGCCGTCCCAACCACGCGGTTTTCGTGGGGTTCGCCCCCTATGAACAGCCGGAAATTGCCATAGCCACTCGAATTGCCAACGGCTACACCTCCGCCAATGCTCTGGAAATCACCTCCGAGGTGTTGAAATATTACTATGATCTGGCGGACGAGGAGGAGCTGATCACGGGAGAGGCCAGCGAAGCCACCAGCGTGACCATTGCAGATTAAGCAGAAAAGAGGAAACCATGAAACAGTCTGTTGTGATTAAAAGCAATAAATATGGTTTGATTGTCATTTTGGACGGGGAGCTTCCCTTTGCAGATTTGGAGAGGGAGGTGGCGGAGAAGTTTCGAACCTCAGCCAAGTTTTTTAAGAATGCCCAGATGGCAGTTACTTTTCAGGGGCGTGCCCTGTCCACAGACGAGGAGTGGGCCCTGGTGGAGGCCATCACGCAGAATTGTGAGATAGAGATTATGTGCATTCTCAATGAGAATGATCTCACCGAGGAGGCTATGCGCCGGGCTGTGGAGGAGCACGCCTCTGTGGGAGGACAGGATGGCAAGTTTTACAAGGGGACCCTGCGCTCCGGTCAGGTGCTGGAATCCGAGACCAGCATTATTATCCTGGGAGACGTAAACGCGGGAGCCAAGGTGATATCCAAGGGAAATGTGGTGGTTCTTGGTACCCTGAAGGGAACCATCTATGTGGGCGCAGCCGGTAATGAGGACGCCTTTGTGGCGGCTCTTATCATGGATCCCATGCAGATTCGCATTGCCGATGTGATTGCCCGGAAATCGGACAAGCAGCCCACGGCCCGGGAGAGAAAGAAGCAGGAGGAGACACCAAAGATAGCCTATGTGGAGGATGGCAATATTTATATAGAGCCTATTACAAAGGAAGTGTTGGGTGATATACGGATTTAACAGGAAAGGGATAGAAACTAGAGGTTTGGAGGAGACAATGTATGAGTGAAGTAATTGTGATTACATCAGGAAAAGGGGGCGTGGGGAAAACCACAACCACGGCCAATGTGGGGACAGGACTTGCCAAGCTTGACAAAAAGGTAGTCCTCATTGATACGGATATCGGACTTCGCAATCTGGATGTGGTCATGGGACTGGAAAACCGGATTGTCTACAATCTGGTGGATGTGGTGGAGGGAAACTGCCGGATTAAGCAGGCGCTGATCAAGGATAAGCGTTATTCCAACCTGTATTTGCTTCCCTCTGCCCAGACAAGAGATAAGACCGCCGTAAGCCCGGAGCAGATGATCAAGCTTATCGAGGAGCTGCGGGAGGAGTTTGATTACATATTGCTGGATTGCCCGGCAGGCATTGAGCAGGGCTTTAAAAACGCCATTGCAGCGGCAGACAGGGCTTTGATTGTGACCACGCCGGAGGTTTCTGCCATCCGGGATGCAGATCGGATCATCGGCCTTCTGGAGGCCAACGACATTCGGAAGATCGATCTCATAGTAAACCGTCTGCGCATGGACATGGTGAAACGGGGCGATATGATGTCTATTGAGGATGTGGTGGATATTTTGGCGATTCATCTGATCGGAGCCGTGCCGGACGATGAGAACATTGTTATCTCCACCAACCAGGGAGAACCGTTGGTCGGTGATTCCTCCATGGCGGGGATTGCCTATATGAACATCTGCAAAAGAGTATTGGGCGAAGAGGTTCCTTTCCTGGATCTGAACATAAAGGAAGGCTTTCTCTCGAAACTGGGCAAATTGTTCAAATAATCGGGGGAGGAAGCAAATATGGCGTTGATGGATTTTTTTAAGAAGAAGAGCTCCAGTGAAGTGGCCAAGGATCGGTTGAAACTGTTGCTGATTTCAGACAGGACTACCTGTTCCACGGAGGTTATGGAACTGATTAAAAACGACATCATCAAGGTGATTTCCAAGTATATGGAAATTGACAGTGACGGACTGGACATTCAGATTACCCAGACGGATGCGGAGGACGGCATGGGCCGGGTACCGGCGCTTTGTGCCAATATTCCCATCCGGGATATGAAGAAGAATGTCCGCAATTAAAGGAATGTTATCTTATGTTTAAACAGTATGAGCTTCGAAACTTCAGATTTCGGCTGGTGTTTTATGTGTATGCCATCACAGCCCTGGGGGTGCTGTTGGTGGGCAGCGCGGAGAAGGCATACCAGAGCCGGCAGCTAATGGGAATGGCTCTGGGCACGGTGGCCATGCTGGTGGTGGCTTTCCTGGATTACACCTGGATTTTGAAATTTTACTGGGTGATTTACCTGTTCAATCTGGTTTTGCTGTTGCTGGTAAAAATACCGATTATCAACTACAGCATTCTGGGAAAGAACGTAAAGGGCGCCACCCGCTGGATGGAATTTCACGGCTTTCGCTTTCAGCCCTCGGATCTGACAAAGCTTCTGCTGGTTTTGTTTTTTGCCAAATTCTTTGAGCGGTACAGGGAGCAGCTCAATACCTGGAAGGTTCTGGCTATGACGGCCATTCTGGCCGGGATCCCTCTGTATGTGATCAAGGAACAGCCGGATTTGTCCACAACTATTTCCATAACGGTGATCTGTCTGATTGTGCTATATGTGGCCGGACTGAGCTATAAGATTATCGGGGCAGCCATTGCGGTGGTGGTGCCGGCGGCCATTGTGTTTTTGGGCCTTATTTTTCAGCCGGATCAGACGCTGCTGGATCCCTATCAGCTGCGACGGATTATGGCATGGCTGCAGCCTATGAATCCGGAGTATGCGGACGATATTTATCAGCAGCAGAATTCCATTATGGCCATCGGGTCCGGCCAGCTCACCGGAAAGGGTCTCAACAATAATCTGGTGTCCTCTGTAAAAAACGGAGGCTTTGTGGCGGAGCCCCAGACGGATTTTATCTTCGCTATCGCCGGCGAGGAGCTGGGATTTATGGGATGTGCAACAATTATTTTACTATTGGCGTTTATTGTGATAGAATGTATATGGATAGGCAGAAGATCGAGAGAATTTTCGGGAACCTTGATCTGCTGCGGGGTGGCCGGTTATATAGGCTTTCAGGGCTTTGTAAATATTTGTGTGGCCACGGGACTGATGCCGAATACGGGAATAACCCTACCCTTTGTCAGCTATGGTTTGACATCTTTGGTGACTCTGTTTTTATGCATCGGGTTTGTATTGAATGTGGGCCTTCAGCCCAAAAAATATTAATATGGGGGTAAGAACTATGAACGTAGGCTTAATGGCGCATGACGCGAAGAAAAAACTGATGCAGAATTTCTGCATTGCGTATCGGGGAATTTTATGCAAGCATGAACTGTTTGGCACCGGCACTACCGGACGTCTGGTGGAAGAAGTCGCCAATTTAAATGTGCATAAGTATCTGGCCGGCCATCTGGGGGGAGAACAGCAGCTGGCAGCGCAGATTGAACATAATCAGCTGGATTTGATGATCTTTTTGCGGGATCCCATCCGGCCCAAGTCTCACGAGCCGGATGTGAATGATATTGTCCGCCTGTGCGACATGCACAACATTCCCATGGCAACCAATTTAGCCACGGCGGAGCTCTTGATCAAGGCTCTGGATCGGGGAGATTTGGAGTGGAGAGAAATGTATAAATAGACCCGAAAAGGGCAATTACAGGTTGTATTTTTTGTGAAAATATACTATAATAAATCCCATAAGGAGCTGTTCCAAAGGCGGACAGCCAATCATATGGGGAACCCAAGGAGGACAAGGCAATGATTCAGTTAATTGTGGGAAATAAGGGAGAGGGAAAAACCAAGCACCTTTTGGATCGGGTGAACAGTCAGATTAAGACAGCGTCCGGAAATATTGTTTTTTTGGATAAAAATAATAAGCATATGCATGAGCTGGACAATAAGGTCCGCCTGATCAATGTGACAGAGTATCCGTTACAGAACTGCGCAGAGTTCATCGGCTTTCTCTGTGGCGTGATCTCCCAGGATTATGATCTGGAGCAGATGTATCTGGACAGCTTCCTGAAGATTGCCCATTTGGAGGGAAAGGATCTGGAGGGGCCCTTGAAGGAGCTGGAAAAGATCAGCGAGCAGTTTAAGGTGACTCTGGTGATCAGCGTATCTGTGGAGGAGGAGGATCTTCCGGAGTTTGCAAAATCTATGGTGCTTGTGTCCTGCTAGTACATAGGCGCGTGGGCCAGGGGCTCTGCGCATGAAAAGGCCAGAGGGATTCGCCGTGCTTGCACGAAAGAAGACCTGTGGCCTTTTCATGCATGGAGCCCGGAGGGCGGATAAGGAGGAGCATCCTTGGCAAGGCAGCAAAACAAACGACCGAGAAAGATAGTCCGGTACCGGCGCCCCTTAAATATTGGTGTTGTATTTTTTGGGTTTGTGGCGGTTTATTTGGTTGTGTGTGTCTATATGTTTTTCACCTCCAGCCATATTTCCGGCTATGAGGTTTTGGCGGGGAGCCTGACCTCCGACGACCATTATACGGGAATCGCTCTCAGACAGGAGCGGATTTTTACTGCAGAGACGGCCGGTTATGTAAACTATTATGCCCGGGAGGGAGAGAAGGTGTCTCCCTCCAGTACCGTTTACACTGTGGATGAAAACGGACAGATGGCAGAGCTATTGCGGGAGAGCGCGGAGGGCTTTCATCTCAGCGAGGCGAATTATGAGCTTCTTCACAGCCAGGCATCCTCCTTTGCGGCCAGTATGAGTGACATGGACTTTTCCAGCCTTTATGATTTTAAATATACCATCAATGCCTCTGTGCTGGATATGATCAACCAGAATATGGCGGAGCAGCTGGACAGCGCCATGTCTGAGGGAGGCAGTACATTTTCCCGGTTTTCCGCCGGGGGCAGCGGGATTGTGGAGTATTATACGGACGGCTTTGAGGAGGCCAATCTGGAGGGGCTGTGTCAGGAGTGGTTTGATAAGGAGGGCTATGAGAGACGAAACCTGCGGACAGAGGGGCTGGTCAGCAGCGGCGATCCCGTATATAAACTGATTACCGACGAGACCTGGCAGGTGGTATTTCCTTTGGATGAGGGAATGGAGGCCTATCTCAGGGATAAAATAGAAAAGAATGTGCGGGTGAAGGACAACGGGGAGACCGTCCAGCTGACGACCTATATCGAAGTACAGTTTGAAAAGGATGAGGAGCGGGTATGGCCCTCCGTAGTCCTGGAGTACAAGGACGGACAGGCCTATGGAGTGCTTACCTTTGTCAATGCCATGGTGCGGTATGCAGGGGACAGGTTTCTGGATTTTGAGATTATCCGGGAGGAACTAACGGGGCTGAAGATTCCTGTGAGTACGGTGACAAACAAGGATTTCTTTGTGATCCCCATAGCCTATCTCACCAAATCCGGGGAGGCCAACGGGGTTATGAAGCAGGTCTATGATGAGAATGGGCAAAGCAGTGTGGTGTTTGTGGAGATGACCATTTATTATCAGGATGAGGAAAGCTTCTATGTGGACCCCATGGAGGAAAATTTTGCCACCTCAGAGATTAAGCTGGAGACAGGAAACACCCTGGTGGCCCAAGAGTCCGCGGAAACCTATCAGGTGAGTGAGCGGAAGGAGCTTCAGGGGGTCTATAATATTAACAAGGGCTATACCATTTTCCGGCGTGTGGAGATTTTGCAGGAAAATGAGGAGTATTGTATTGTAAAGGAGGGAACCTCCTACGGTCTGGCTGTGTACGATCACATTGTGCTCAATGCGGATGCGGTGGAGGAGGCGCAGGTGATCTATTAGGCGGAAGGCTTTCAGAGGAAGGGAGTAATGGAATATGGTTGCAGAGAATTTAAGACAGGTGGAGGAGCGGATTTGCCAGGCATGTGCCAGAGCCGGGCGCTCCCGGGACGAGGTGACGCTGATTGCGGTGAGCAAGACAAAGCCCGTTTCCATGATAGAGGAGCTTCTTCCCCTGGGAACCCGGGATTTCGGGGAAAATAAGGTGCAGGAGCTCTTGGAAAAACAGGAGGTGCTGCCAAAGGATATCCGCTGGCACTTAATCGGACATTTGCAGAGGAATAAGGTAAAGTATGTGGTAGATAAGGCCTGTCTTATTCATTCGGTGGATTCCCTGCGCCTGGCCCAGGCTATCAGCCAGGAGGGAGAAAAGCAGGGAGTGGTGGTTCCAATCCTGGTGGAGGTCAATGTGGCCGGGGAGGAGTCCAAGTTTGGGGTGACGGTGGAGGAGACAGAAGAATTGATACGGGAGATAGCCGGGTTGCCCCATATTTCCGTCCGGGGCCTTATGACAATCGCCCCCTTTGTGGCAGATCCCGAGGAAAATCGTCCTGTATTTGGTAAATTGAAGAAATTATATGTTGACATAAGAGAAAAAAACATTGATAATGTAGCTATGAATGTGCTGTCCATGGGCATGACCAACGATTATGAGGTGGCCATTGAGGAAGGCGCCACTATGGTCCGTGTTGGGACAGGCATTTTTGGTGAGAGAAATTACGCAGGATAAGGGTAGGAAGAATTTTTGCGTGGCGGACCCTGGAAGGGGACCAATAGATGTTTAGATAGGAGATAGATAGCATGGGAGTAATAGACAAGTTCCTGGACGTCATGAAGCTGGGCGATGATGACTATGACGACGATTATGACGACTATGGCGATGATTATGACGACTACGAGGATGAAAAGCCGGAGAAAAAGAGCATTTTTAAACGGAAAAGGGACGACGACTATGACGATGACTTTGAGGAGGAGCCGGTAAAGAGCAAAACCTCCAAGGTAACGCCCATGCGAACCCCCAGAAGGGTCAATGGCATGGAGGTCTGTGTGATCAAGCCCACGGTTTTTGAGGATTCCCGGGAGATCACGGAGACATTGCTGTCCAATCGCACGGTATTGCTGAATTTTGAGGGGCTGGATGTGGAGATCGCGCAGCGGATTATTGATTTTATTTCCGGTTCCTGCTTTGCCATTGATGGAAACCTGCAGAAGGTGACCAATTATATTTTTCTGGTGACACCCAAGAGTGTGGAGATTTCCGGAGATTTGCAGGAGATTATCAGCGGTTCTCTGGATGTTCCCTCGGTGTATTCCAGCCATAATGGGCCGTTATGACAAAGGAAGAGCTGCAGCTGGAGAAGCGGCTGATGGATTTGGCCAATGCCGCTTATGAAAAAGGAATTGTGCTGTATTCGGATTTTTTGAATCTGAATGAGCGGAGTATTTTCGAATCAATCAGGCCGAAGCTTTCGTTTGTTACCTGTGAAAGCTTTGGCGGGTATAAGCAAGCGGAGCGTCAGATGGTAGCCTTCCTTCCTGATGCTCCTGTCTTTTGTCATTTTCCCTTTGTTTGTGTGGAGATAAAACCCCTGCAGGAAAAGTTCGCGGAACAGCTGACGCACAGGGACTATTTGGGAGCTATTTTAAATACCGGAATGGAGAGAAGCAGGCTGGGGGATATTCTGGTGGAGGATAAGAGAGCCTTTGTTTTTGTGGAGGAACGATTGGGGGATTATCTGTGCCAGGAGCTTGGGACGGTTCGCCACACCCAGGTGCAGGCCCGACTGTCCCAGGAATTTCCCACAGACTACGAGCCCCGGTTTGAGGAGATCACAGGAACCCTGGCTTCCCTTCGCCTGGACAGCCTTCTCTCCCTGGCCTTTCACAGCTCCCGGAGCAGCCTGACGGGCCTGATTGCAGGGGGAAAGGTTTTTGTAAACGGCCGCCTGACCACCTCCAACGGCTATACGCCCCGGGAGGGAGACCTGATTTCCGTCCGCGGCCTGGGCCGGTTTCAATACGTGTCCACAGGAGGCCAGTCCAAAAAAGGACGGAGCTATGTGACGGTAAAGCGATATATATAGAATAGCAAAAGCCGGGGCAGCGCTAGACGGTAAAGTTCCTCTCAGGAGATGTGTGTCGAAGGGATTTTACCCTTTAGGGCTGTCGTGCAGCGACTATAATTAGGAGGAACACCTGTATGGATACCTGTATGGATACCCGGGGAACGACCCTGGAGGTAAAGCGGGATGGAAGCGTTTGCTATCATATCCAGATTACGAATACCTTTGCCGGTCTGTCGGCGCCGGAGATAGGAGGCAAGCTGCTGGAGGGAAAGCGGGCCTGCATTGTCACGGATAATACTGTGGCGCCTCTGTACAAGGAGCAGGTTTTGGGAGAGCTTAAAAAGGTTTGCAGGGAGGTAACCCTGTTTGTGTTTCCCGCCGGGGAGGCCAGCAAGACCCTGGATGTGGTGCGCCAGTTGTATGAGCACTTGATTTTGGAGCATTTTGACAGGAAGGATGTGCTGGTAGCCCTG
Organism: uncultured Lachnospiraceae bacterium; assembly: GCA_947574135.1. Taxonomy (GTDB): domain Bacteria; phylum Bacillota; class Clostridia; order Lachnospirales; family Lachnospiraceae; genus RGIG4284. The sequence continues at coordinate 15,304 of CANPIM010000038.1, read as the reverse complement.
GGAGGCGGCGTGGTGGGGGATCTCACCGGCTTTACGGCGGCCACCTATCTGCGGGGCATTGCTTTTATTCAGGTGCCCACTACGCTCTTGGCCCAGGTGGATTCCAGCATTGGGGGAAAGACCGGGGTGGATTTTGACGCCTATAAAAATATGGTGGGAGCCTTCCATATGCCACGGCTGGTGTATATGAATCTTAGGACGCTGGAGAGTCTGTCCAGGCGGCAGTTTGCCTCAGGCATGGGGGAGGTTTTAAAGCATGGCCTGATTAAAGACCTGCCCTATTATACATGGCTTTTAGAGCATATGGATGGGATCGAGGAGCGGGAATTTGACGCTCTGTTGCCCATGGTGGCAAAGAGCTGTAAGATAAAGCGGGACGTGGTGGAAAAGGATCCCACAGAGCAGGGGGAGCGGGCGCTGCTGAACTTCGGTCATACCATAGGTCATGCGGTGGAGAAGCTTAAGAACTTCCGGCTTCTTCACGGGGAGTGTGTGGCTATTGGGGCGGTAGCCGCCTCCTACGTGTCCTGGAAGCGGGGCTGGCTGGAGGAAGAGGAATTTATGGAGATCCGGGATATGTTTATCGGCTTTGGGCTTCCTGTGCGGGTAAGCGGCCTTGCAAGCAGAGATATTTTGGAGGCTACCCGGATGGATAAAAAGATGGAGGCCGGGAAGATTAAATTCGTGCTTCTGAAGGCTATGGGGGAAGCTGTGGTGGTAAGAGACGTGACGGATGAAGAGCTTTTGGCTGCCATTGATTATATTAATCGGGATGTAGAGGAAGCATCTTATGAATAAGAGAATGAGCTATAATATCATCGGGATTCTCTGTGCGGCTATTTGTATTTGGCTGGATCAGTGGACCAAGGCCCTGGCAGTGAATCATCTGAAAAATCAGGTGTCCATCTCCCTGATCCCCGGCGTATTTAAGCTTCATTATCTGGAGAACCGGGGAGCTGCCTTTGGGATTTTTCAGGGCCAGAAATGGACCTTTATTATCATGACTCTGGCCGTCCTGGGGATTATCGGCTATCTGTATAACCGGATTCCCCTGGATAGACGGTTTCATTGGCTTCGGGTCATTGGGGTGGCTTTAAGCGCAGGGGCTGTGGGAAATCTCATTGACCGCATGGCCAGAGGCTATGTCATTGATTTCTTTTATTTTGAGCTCATTGATTTTCCCATTTTCAATGTGGCGGACTGCTATGTGACTGTCTCAGCCTTTTTGCTTCTGTTTCTTTTCCTGTTCTATTATAAGGAGGAGGACCTGGAGTTTATTTCCTTTTTCCGGAAAAAGGTCTGAGCAGGGGAGGGATGCATATGACCGAATATCGGCTCCTGGTGGAGGAAGCCTATGGGGGATATCGGCTGGATAAATATCTGGCGGAGGTCATTCCGGATCTAAGCCGTTCCTACCTGCAGAAGGTGGTTCGGGAACAGGGAGTTCTGGCCGGCGGGCGGGCTGTGAAGGGCAGCTATCGGGTGGAAGAGGGAGAGGAGATCTATCTTCAGGTGCCGGAGGCGGTGATCCCGGAGATTGTGCCGGAGCCGATGGCTCTTGATATTCTCTATGAGGATGGAGACGTCATATTGCTTAATAAGCCCAAAAATACGGTGGTGCATCCGGCTCCGGGCCATTACAGCGGCACTCTGGTCAATGGACTTCTTTATCACTGTGGGGGGAGCCTTTCCGGCATTAACGGAGTTTTAAGGCCAGGCATTGTGCATCGCATAGACAAGGATACCACTGGCGTCATCATTGCCTGCAAGAATGACCTTGCACACCGCTGCCTGGCGGAGCAGCTGAGGGAGCACAGCATTACCCGCCGCTACCGGGCCATTGTTCACGGGGTGATTCGGGAGGAGGAGGGTGTTGTGGATGCTCCCCTAGGGCGTCATCCTGTTGACAGAAAAAAAATGGCCGTGGTGCGGGAGGGGGGAAAGGAAGCCGTTACCCACTACCGGGTGTTGGAGCGCTTCTTTGGCTTTACCTATGTGGAGTGTTGTCTGGAGACCGGACGTACCCATCAGATCCGGGTGCATATGACCAGCGTGGGCCATCCCCTGTTGGGAGACACTGTTTATGGCAATGCTCATTCGCCCTTTCGATTGGAGGGACAGACCCTTCATGCCATGATTTTAGGCTTTGTCCACCCATCTACCGGGGCCTATATGGAGTTTGAGGCGCCTCTGCCAGCGTATTTTGTCCATTTGCTGGAGGTGTTGAGGCAGGGGGGAAACAGGCCGCAAAAATAGGAGATGTGGGATTAAAAAAGTTCTTGCATGAAGAGGAAAATTGTGTTAGAATATAATTCGTCCGTAAGGATAAGCAGGAGTGGCGGAATGGCAGACGCATCAGACTCAAAATCTGACGTAGGTGACTATGTGTGGGTTCAAGTCCCATCTCCTGCATGACATGTAGTTTGCTGCGGGGAACAGAGATTCCCTGATATGGACAAGCCCATAAAACCATGGGGAGCTGCTGACAACAACCAAAAGCTGGAAGGGATATTCCTTCCAGCTTTTTTGTATGGAAAAACCTATCCCTTCCCAAAAGATTTGCCCATAATACATGAAAATACAAAAAAGGTCTTGCTCATGACGCAGCGTAATGAAGTATACTACCCGCAAGGAGGTGTTTGGAACGTGGAAAGATACCGAGCGATTCCACAGGGATATATGACCGCAGGTGCAGTTGCAAAGAAAATGGGAGTAACGGTCAGAACCTTACAGCATTATGACAAGGAAGGACTGCTCTCACCGTCAGCTATGAGTGAAGGTGGCCGCAGGCTATATACCGATAAAGACATTATCAAGCTCCACCAAATACTATCCCTGAAGCATCTGGGTTTTTCCCTGGATGACATCAGAGACAGATTGATTCCGCTGGATACTCCGGCAGGTGTGGCGCAGGTTTTGTCTGAGCAGGCGGCTATTGTCCGGGAGAAAATTGCAAGTCTGACAGAATCACTCTCAAGAATTGAGGCGCTGAAAACCGAGGTGCTGGAAATGCAATCGGTAGATTTCAAAAAGTATGCGGACATTCTCGTGAATCTGGAAATGAAGAACAGCTTTTACTGGCTTATTAAGCATTTTGACAGCGAAACATTGGATCACATCCGCAACCGATTCGACAAAGAGAGCGGCATTGTGTTTATGCAGCGGTTCCTGCGTCTGCAGGATGAGGCGACGCAGCTGCTAGCAGATGGTATACCGGCAGGGGGCCAGCGGGGACAGCAGTTTGCAAAGGATTACTGGGCCTTGATTATGGAATTCACCGGCGGGGATCCCCATATGCTTCCGAAACTCATAAAGATGGGACAGAGTGAGGAATTCGGTCAGGAGTGGACGCAGAAGCAAGCCAAAGCAAACGCCTTTATTGAACCGGCATTGAGCGCGTATTTTTCAAGTGAAGGGATAAACCCATTTCAGGAGGCGATTCCATGACAAATGCGTTAGAAGTGAAGGGATTGCGTAAAAGCTACGGTGAAAAAGTGGTCTTAAAAGGAATTGACCTGTGTGTACGCCGGGGAGATATTTTTGCGCTGTTAGGCGTAAACGGCGCGGGGAAAACCACAACCCTGGAATGTATGGAGGGGCTTCGAAAGTATGATGGCGGAACCATATCTGTAAACGGCAGAATTGGGATTCAGTTGCAGTCGGAAGCATTGCCCGCACACATCAAGGGGGCGGAAGCTGTGCGGCTTTTTGCAAAGTGGAACCGAAAGACTGCAGAGGCCTCTATGCTGGCGGCATTGGGTGTAGATAACATTGCGAATAAGCAGTACCAGGAAATGTCCACCGGACAGAAGCGGCGACTTCATCTGGCGCTGGCGCTAATTGGCGACCCGGATATTGTGTTCCTTGATGAACCCACGGCCGGACTTGACATTGAGGGCCGAATTTCTCTCCATGCATATATTCGCAATTTAAAAGCGCAGGGAAAAACCATTCTTTTAGCCAGCCATGACATGGCCGAGGTAGAAAGCCTATGTGACAGCATTGCCATTCTTAAGGGTGGGGAGATCGCGTTTGCCGGAACAGTTATGGCGTTGACCGAAAAAATCGGAAAGCACTATAACATCCAAATTCGGACAGGGCAAGGCTTAGAGACTTATGAATCAGAGGATATTAGAGCCAGCCTGATAACAATACTCAAAAATTATCAGGAAAAGGATATTGTCATCCAAGACATTCGGGTTGACCGCGGGTCATTGGAACAGCATTTTCTGAAAATTGCGAAGGGAGAATAGGAAGTGAAGGGATTTTTATATGGAGTTACATTGCAGTGGAAACTGGACTTGCGCAGCCGAACCATGCTGATTACCTGTTATGCGGTTCCACTCCTGTTCTTTGCGGTTATGGGCGGGATTTTTACATCTGTCATGCCGGAGAGCAAAGAGACGCTGATCCAGTCCATGACCGTCTTTGCCGTTACCATGGGCGCCCTGATTGGATTGCCGCCCTCTCTTGCAGAAATATATCGGAGCGATATAAAAAACGCTTATCAGGCAAATGGTGTGCCCCTGTGGTTGGGGCTGGCTTTGATAAATATTTCTGCGTTTGTGCATTTGCTCGTCATGAGCGCCATTCTCTATGTAATGGCACCGATGCTCTTTGATGCAAAGATTCCAGAGCATCTGGAAACATATTTAGGCGGGCTGGTTATCTTGCTTGCTGTTTCCCTCAGTGTTGCCAGCATCATCGGATTGGCTGTAAAAGATACTGCAAATACATCCATGTTTTCTATCTTGCTTTTTCTCCCGTCCACAATGTTGTCTGGAATTATGTTTCCAAGGGAAATGCTTCCACAGGCATTTGCCATTGCCGGAAAACTATTTCCAGCAACATGGGGATATGAATTAATGACTGACTCTGCCCTTTCTCTGCAAAGGATCTGCCCCTTGCTCGGTATTTTCCTCATAGCGTTTATATTATGCGGAGTTCTATTAAAGAGGATTCGTACCCGGTGATATTGCTGATATAAGTTTTATCTGCCCGACGGCAGAAAAGAAAAAACCGCGCCTTTTCATTTTGGCGGCAATAGGAGGACGCCCAGATTGAGGAATTGGACAGCCGCCGTCAGACCATCCCATTTTTATGTCCTTGTCCATTGTAGCTCCCCTCTCCTTCCAGCTTCTCCAGCAAATCTGAGAGAATACAGCCTGTAGTCTCAAAATGGACATAATCCGTGACGGTTTTTTCCACCAGGGCTTGAAGCTGGGCGGGAAAGTCCTCGTCAGAGTCCCAGAAAACCAGCCGTATGGGAATCTGGGGAAAGGCAGAAAATTCATAGGAGACATCTCCGCTGGTAAGCTTTTTTCCGCCCAACCCTTCGCAGGCTCTTTGCAGCAGATGGGCCTTCTGGGTAAATTTCCGGGCAAAGGGAACCAGAAGGGGATCCGGCATGGGCTGGCGGGAGCCTGCGCCGTCCAGGGATTCATTGGAAACCCAGGCGCCGCCGGTGCGGGGAAAATCCTTTGTATAGTGGAGAAGATGATAGATGCTCATGGTCTCATTAAAATACAGAGCATCGCTCCAGCCGTCCCTGGTTTCCTTCTCCAGCCATCCATCCTGGAGCCGCAGCCGATAGGGAGTCTGAAAATAGGACAGGTAGAGACAGGTATCATCCCGCTTTAAATCCAGAATCTTTATAATACGCGCAGGGTCAAAATGGGAAAACCGTGACCGCCACTGCTGGGATACAGCTTCGTATTCAGAGAAGAGAAAACCCCTGCTCTGAAAGGCATGATAATTTACACTCATAAACATCCTCTTTTCTAAAGCATCTGGTTATTTCGTTTATCTGCAGCAATAAATTGGCCTGCAAGTAAAATCCTATAAAACAGTATAACACAAAACCAAGGAACATTGGTAGATCATGTTCAGATTTTGCTTCAGGCATGTTCCGGATTGATTTTTCCCCGTCAACAATATGGACATCACGCCTGCCATGTGATAGAATAAAGGTAATACAAGGGAAGAGGGGGCATAGGCTCTATGAAGGGAAAATGGAGGTATATCGGGCTTACGGTTTTGCTGGGAGCTCTTCTGACAGGCTGTGAGACGCCGCCGGAGGACGGAAGCCGGCTGCCCAGATATAGCTATGATGAACTGTATGGCTTTGGACCGGATGACGATTGGGATGATGACTGGGATGACGACTGGAATCAGGAGATTGAGGATCTCATCGATCAGTATTTTTCTGAAGATGGAGGTCTGAGCAAGGAGATGGAAGGCGGCTTTTATGACGGCGGGATCGGAGATACCCTGGAAAATGTGTTTTTTGATATGCGGGTGGATGCGGCCCGTATTGTAGAGAGCTACGGCGGTTATGATCCGTCGCCGGATACGGAGCTGGTGGATGTGACCATCACCCTGACCAATACCTTTTGGGACCAGATCCCGATGTACAATACGGATTTCCAGATTCAGTGGGGTGGAGAAGGGGATGATGATTACCGCTTTGGCCTGTCTGAGCTGGCGGAGGACAATCCCGAGGTGATGCCGGAGGAGTTCTGGCTGGAGGAGGATGAGACCGTGGAGTATCATATGATTTATGAGATACCCGCCGGAAACAGAGAGCTCTCTGTTTCCTATCTGGAGGAATATTCCGACGGGTCGGAGGGAAGCCTATATGTTATCTTTTTTGAGCCGGAAGTCTGGGTGATTTAGATAGGCGGCAAAGCCCTCCATGAGCAGCTGCTTGGCGGTGCTGCCTTCCCGCATTTTGGGAAGCGCCTCTTCGTAGGAAAACCAGCAGGCGCTGTCTACCTCCCGGGAGAGGGAAAAATCAGCCTTTTTGACCAGGGCGACAAAGCCCAGCATAAGAAGCCCTCTTTCTCCCAGAGGATAGCTGTTGATATAGTGCAGGGACTGGACCTCAATGCCCAGTTCCTCTTTTATTTCCCGTCTGGCGGAATCCTCCGCCCCTTCCCCCGGCTTCATATAGCCGGCCACACACACGTAATTCTGGGTGGACACATAATCCTGGCGGAGCAGAGCCACCTCCTGGTATTCATTGATAACCAGATTGATGGTGCAGGTGTAGAAGGTGGGAAACAGAGGCTTTTGACAGGTATTGCAGTAGGGGATAAGCCCTTCATCCCCGATCTCCTTTTGGATGAGTTTTTCCCCACAGTAGGGGCAATAGGTGAATTTCATAGAGGTCTCCTTTGTTTGTTCATAGTTTATCCTGCCCATTTATCGGCCAAAAGACGGAAAATATAAGGAACCCCTTTTAAATTTGCAGAAAGTAGTGTATACTTTATCGGGTAGAAATGGGGGTGCGCCATGACCTGTAAGGAAGCCATGCAATACATTATGCCTTATATCAATGATGAGATGACGGATAAGGAGGTAGAAGCCTTTCTGGAGCATATAGGGGAATGCCAGGAATGCTATGAGGAGCTGGAGGTGTATTATACCATTTACGCAGGTCTGGCGCAGCTGGACAGTGACAGCAATGATTTTGATATGCATAATCTGTTAAAGAGGGCTTTGCAGGAGTCCCGGGATCGGGTGCAGCTGCACAGGAATTTTAATGTGCTCTATGTCCTGTCTCAGGTTGCGGCCATTCTTTCTCTGCTGGTCATGATTGTGGTGAAATGGAGATAGCATATGGGTGAAAAGATACTTTTGATTGACGGACATAATATAATTAACCGGGCTTTTTATGGTGTGACAACTCTGACCAATGCCCAGGGGCTTCATACCAATGCCATTTTCGGCTTTCTCAACACCATGTTCAAGGTGCTGGAGGAGGAAAAGCCGGAATATGTGTGCGTAGCCTTTGACGTAAGTGCGCCCACCTTCCGCCATGAGATGTATGAGGCCTATAAGGGGACCCGAAAGCCCATGCCGGAGGAGTTAAGAGAGCAGGTTCCGGTGTTAAAGAAGCTTCTGGGTGCTATGGGAATCGCCACCATGGAGCAGGCCGGGTTGGAGGCGGATGATCTCATGGGAACCGTGGCCAGGTGCAGTGCGAAAAAGGGTCTCCGGGTGGTGGTGCTCTCCGGAGATCGGGATCTTTTGCAGCTGGCCTCAGAGCAGATTCTCATTCGCATGCCGAAAACCAAAACCGGCGGCTCAGAGATCGAGGATTATGACGCCCAGGGAGTGCTGGAGCGGTATCGGGTGACGCCGGAGCAGATTATCGAGCTGAAGGCTCTTATGGGGGACGCCTCGGACAATATTCCGGGAGTGCCTGGGATTGGGGAAAAGACAGCCACCAATCTCATCGTCCAGTACGGGACGATTGAGAATGCCTATGCTCATCTGGAGGAGATTAAGCCAAACCGGGCCCGGGAGGCCTTTAGACAGCACTATGATTTGGCCAAGCTTAGCAAGACTCTGGCTACCATCAACACGGACTGTGGGTATGCATTTTCCTGGGAGCAGGCCAGGCTGGGAGATATCTATACCCGGGAGGCCTATGAGATCTTAAAGGAGCTGGAATTTAAAAATATGCTCCGGCGCTTTTCCCCGGAGGCTGCCGCTGCCCAGCAAAAGGAACCCTTCCGGGAGGTTACGGATTTTACGCAGGTGGAAGAGCTGTTTGCAGAGGCCGCTGCCAAAGAATGGGTGGCTTTTTCCCTGATCCATGAGGAGCAGAGGCTACTGGGGGTATCCCTTTGCCCGGAGGAGGGGCAGGCGTATTATATCCCCGTGCAGGGGCTTCTGACGGAGGGGTATCTGGCCGGAAAGCTGGTGAAAAGCCTGATAAGGGTGCCAAAGCTTGTGGCCCTGGATTTGAAGGAACAGCTGGAGGCCCTGGAAAACTGGGTGGACAAGGAGGAGCTTGGGGGATTTCTTGTGAGGGATGGCCTTTGGCAGGACACAGGCATTGGGGCATATCTTCTCAATCCCTTGAAGAGCTCATATACCAGCGAGGATCTGGGGCGGGAATATCTGGGACTTTCGGTGCCCTCCCGGCAGGAGCTGTTTGGAAAGGAAAAGCTTGCCCTTGCGGCCCAGGAAAAACCAGAGGAGTTTCTGCGCCTTGCCTGCTATGAGAGCTATGTGCAGAGAAGGGTGATGCCTGTGCTGGAGGAGAGGCTAAGGGAGAGCGGCATGTGGAAGCTTTACAGGGAGGTGGAGATGCCTTTGGCTATCACCCTCTATTACATGGAGCAGGCCGGGATCCGGGTGGAGGCAGAGGCTCTCAAGGCCTACGGGGAGCAGCTGTCTGTGCGGATTGCACAGCTGGAGGAGGTTATTTACCAGCAGGCCGGGGAGAACTTTAACATCAATTCTCCCAAACAGCTGGGGGTGATTCTGTTTGAGAAGCTGGGCATGCAGGGGGGAAAAAAGACAAAAACCGGATATTCCACCTCAGCGGAGGTGCTGGAAAAGCTGGCTCCGGAGCATCCGCTGGTGGCCAACATTCTGGAATACCGGCAGCTGGCTAAGCTTAAGTCCACCTATGCAGACGCACTGGCCGCCTACATCCGGGAGGACGGGCGGATTCACAGCAAATTTCAGCAGACAGTGACAGCCACCGGCCGTTTAAGCAGCACGGAGCCCAACCTGCAGAATATTCCCATTCGGGTGGAGCTTGGACGGCTAATCCGCAAGGTGTTTATTCCGGAGGAGGGCTATGTGCTTCTGGATGCGGATTATTCCCAGATTGAGCTTCGGGTGCTGGCCCATATGTCTGGGGATGAGGCGCTGATTGCCGCCTATCGGGAGGCACAGGATATTCACCGGATGACAGCCTCCCAGGTGTTTCATGTGCCCTTTGATCAGGTGACGGATCTCCAGCGGAGAAATGCCAAGGCAGTGAATTTTGGCATTGTCTATGGCATCAGCTCCTTTGGGCTTTCCCAGGATTTGAGTATTACCAAGAAGGAGGCTCAGGAGTATATTGAGCGATATTTTGAGACCTATCCCAAGATCAAGGAATTTTTGGACGGACTGGTAAAGGGAGGACGGGAGAAGGGCTATGTGGAGACCCTGTTTGGGCGCCGCCGGCCCATGCCGGAGCTTAAGTCCTCCAATTTTATGCAGCGTTCCTTTGGAGAGCGGGTGGCTATGAATGCCCCCATACAGGGAACTGCGGCGGATATTATTAAGATAGCCATGAACCGGGTGAGTCAGCGGCTTCGGGAGGAGGGGCTTCGTTCCCGGCTGATTTTGCAGGTTCATGACGAGCTGTTGGTGGAAGCGCATAAGGAGGAGCTTTCCCGGGTGCAGGAGATCTTGGCCGGGGAGATGAGGCAGGCGGCCCAGATGGCAGTGCCTCTGGAGATTGATATGCATGGGGGAAGCAACTGGTACGAGGCACATTGATGTGAGATGCCTGAATAGTTGGGAGTGTATATATGAGAAGTATTGGGATTACGGGGGGCGTGGGCGCAGGGAAGAGTCAGATCCTGGCACATCTGGAGAAGTATTACGGAGCGCAGGTGATAGAGGCCGACAAGGTGGGGCATCTGGTGATGGAGCCCAAGGGATCGGCTTATGAGGCTGTTTTGGAGGCCTTTGGATCGGAGATATTGGGAGAGGGTGGCGTCATTGACAGAAAGGTCCTGGGGGGGATGGTCTTTGGAAGGCCGGAGAAGCTGGACAGGTTAAACAAAATCGTCCACCCGGAGGTCAAGACCTGGATTTACCGGGAGATGGGGCGCCTGCGGCAGCAGGGCTGCGAGCTTTTGACCATTGAGGGAGCCCTTCTCATTGAGGACCGGTATGAGGATATCTGCCAGGAGCTGTGGTATATTCATACGGATGCAGGAGTGCGCAGGGAGCGGCTTAGGGCCTCCCGGGGATATACGGATGAGAAGATTGACGCCATTTTCCACAGCCAGCTGTCGGAGGAGGAATTTCGGGAGCATTGTCAGGCGGTCATTGACAACAGTGGCCCCTTTGACAAGACCTGCCGGCAGATCGCAGGGCTTTTTGACCGGTGGAATCTGTGTGCCAGGCATTAAGAATTCCGGACAGCGGGGAAGGAAAGAGGCAGAAGGAGAACAGGAAAGATGAGATTGTGCAGCATTGCAAGCGGCAGCAGCGGCAACTGTATTTACATAGGCTCGGATAAGAACAGCCTTTTGATTGACGCAGGCATCAGCGGCAAGCGGGTGGAGGCAGGCTTAAAGGAGCTGGATTTATGCGGCAAGGATGTGAATGGGATTCTGATTACCCATGAGCACTCGGATCATATAAAGGGGCTTGGCGTGCTGGCCCGGAAGTTTGCGCTGCCAATCTACGGGACCCGGGGAACCCTGCGGGCCATAAGAAAAACCACAAATCTGGGCCCCATCCCGGAGGAGCTCTTTCAGGAGATAAGGCCGGATGTGGACTTTCAGGTGGGAGATCTGACGGTTTCTCCCTTCCGGGTATCCCACGACGCGGCGGAGCCTGTGGCCTACCGGGTGGCCTGCCAGGGAAAATCTGCGGCTGTGGCTACGGATCTGGGAGTCTACACCGATTATACGGTGGAGAAGCTTCAGGGTCTGGATGTGTTGCTTTTGGAGGCAAATCACGATATTCATATGCTGGAGGTGGGAGGCTATCCCTATTATTTAAAGCAGAGGATTCTGGGGGAGAGGGGCCATCTGTCCAATGAATCGGCGGGACAGCTTTTGTGCCGGGTGCTTCATGACAACCTGAAACGGATTTTCCTGGGGCATCTGAGCAAGGAAAATAATTACGCGGAGCTGGCCTATGAGACTGTGCGGCTGGAGGTTCTTTTGGAGGACACCCCCTATGGGCCCGACGATTTTCCCATTACTGTGGCCGGGCGGGAGTGCATGTCGGAGTGTGTGGCCGTATAGATGTTCTAAAAGGGTAGAAATATGACGCGGCAAGGGCGTCAGGAAAGAGGAGTGGTGACAACGATGAAAAAAACAATTATCACAGTGGTGGGCAAGGATACGGTGGGGATTATCGCCAGGGTATGTACGTATCTGGCGGACAATCAGGTGAATATTCTGGATATTTCTCAGACCATTGTCCAGGGCTATTTTAATATGATGATGATTGTGGATACGGGCCTGGTGCAGTCCTTTGGCAGACTGTCGGAGGAGCTTTTGGAGCTGGGAAAAGAGATTGGCGTGGTGATTAAGTGTCAGCATGAGGAAATTTTTGAGTCCATGCACAGGATATAGAAAGGAATCGCAGATGATTAACAGATACGAAGTCAACGAAACCAATCAGATGATTGAGCAGGACAATCTGGACGTGCGAACCATTACTCTGGGCATCAGTCTCATGGACTGCATTGATGGGGATTTGGAGAAGCTTAATCGGCAGATTTACCAGAAGGTTACCACCGTGGCCAGGGATCTGGTTTCCACCGGCCGGGAGATCGAGCTGGAGTACGGCATTCCCATTGTGAATAAGCGGATTTCTGTAACCCCCATTGCCATTGTAGGGGAGGCGGCCTGCAAGCGGCCGGAGGATTATGTCACCATTGCGAGAACCTTAGATAAGGCGGCCAAGGAGGTAGGGGTAAACTTTATCGGCGGCTATTCCGCCCTGGTATCCAAGGGCATGACCCGGGGAGAGGAGGCGCTGATCCGTTCCATCCCGGCAGCCCTTTCCCAGACAGAGCGGGTGTGCAGCTCCGTCAACGTGGGCTCTACCAAGTGTGGCATCAACATGGATGCGGTGCGCCTGCTGGGAGAGATTGTGAGGGAGACGGCGGAATACACCAAGGATCAGGATTCCCTGGGCTGCGCCAAGCTGGTGGTATTCTGCAATGCCCCGGATGACAATCCCTTTATGGCCGGGGCTTTCCACGGCGTGACCGAGGCGGACGCCATTATCAATGTGGGAGTCAGCGGCCCCGGAGTGGTAAAGCATGCCCTGTCCAAGGTTCGGGGAGAGAGCTTTGAGGTGCTCTGCGAGACCATTAAAAAGACGGCCTTTAAGGTGACCCGGGTGGGGCAGCTGGTGGCCCAGGAGGCCTCCAAGCGTCTGGGGATTCCCTTTGGCATTCTGGATTTGTCTCTGGCGCCTACCCCGGCTGTGGGGGACAGCGTGGCGGAGATTTTGGAGGAGATCGGTCTGGAGCGGACAGGAGCGCCTGGTACCACGGCTGCGCTGGCGCTTCTCAATGACCAGGTAAAAAAGGGTGGAGTCATGGCCTCCTCCTATGTGGGGGGCTTAAGCGGAGCCTTTATCCCGGTGAGTGAGGATCAGGGCATGATCGATGCGGTACAGGCCGGGGCCCTAAGCCTGGAGAAGCTGGAGGCTATGACCTGTGTGTGCTCGGTGGGACTGGATATGATTGCCATCCCGGGGGATACAAAGGCCTCCACCATTTCCGGTATCATTGCCGACGAGATGGCCATTGGAATGGTGAACCAGAAAACCACGGCGGTCCGCATTATCCCGGTAATTGGCAAGGGTGTGGGAGAGATGGTAGAGTTTGGCGGTCTTTTGGGTTATGCTCCCATTATGCCTGTAAACGCCTTTTCCTGTGAGGCCTTTGTAAGCCGGCGGGGACGGATTCCGGCGCCTATTCATTCCTTTAAAAATTGATCTTTGGCAGCCCTTAAAAGGGAGCGTTGGGAGTGAGCCATATGCCGAAATTGCTGCTTGTGGAGGACGATGCCTCCATTGTGGAAAATTTAACCGCTGTGTTAAGGGGAGAGGGGTTTGCCATCTGCTCGGTGAACGGGCAGCAGGCGGCTATCCGGGCGGTGGAGGAGGAGAGCTTTGATCTGCTTCTCTTAGATGTGTCCCTGAAGGACGGAAACGGCTTCGCCGTCTGCTCGGCGGTGAAGGCTCTGGTGGATGTGCCGGTGATCTTTCTCACCGCCTCCGGGGATGAGTTTAGTGTGGTAACCGGCCTGGAGCTGGGGGCGGAGGATTATATTAGCAAGCCTTTCCGGCCCCGGGAGCTGGTTTCCCGGATTCGCAGTGTGCTTCGGCGATGCGGGAGAAGCCAGGCGGTGCTGGAGGTGGAGGGCTTAAAGGTGGATACGGTGCGGGCCGCGGTGACACGGCAGGGGAGGGAGCTGGCGCTGTCGGCTCTGGAATACCGGATTCTCCTGTTTTTCCTCAATCACAAGGGCATGGTTCTCTCCCGAAGCCAGATTTTGGAGGAAATCTGGGACGCGGCCGGGGAGTTTGTCAACGATAATACGCTGACGGTTTATATTAAGCGTCTGCGGGAGAAAATCGAGGAGGACCCGCAAAATCCCCGGATTATCCGGACCGTGCGGGGCCTGGGATATAAGCTGGGGGAATAAGCATGGACTTTTTGCGAAATAGAGAGATTCGCCGGCAGCTGGCCGGATCTTGTTTTCTGCTGGTTCTTACGGGAGCCGGCATTTTTTTTCTGCCTGCCCTTTTGGGAATGGAGGTATGGGCCGGGGATGGGAGGCTGTTTCTCTTCTTTGAGGGAGCCATGGCCCTGTTGGTTTTCTATTGGCTTTGGTTTACCCTTAAGCGCTACCGGAGGCTACAGCGTTTGGCTGCAGATTCGGATCGGATTCTCCATGGAGAGCGGGAGATTCGTCTGGAGCAGTACCAGGAGGGGGAGCTGTCCATATTGGCCAATGAGTTTCAGAAGATGCTGGCCCGGCTGGTAGAGCAGTCGGACGTCCTGCAACGAGAAAAGGTGTATCTCAGCGATTCTATGGCGGATATTTCCCATCAGCTGAAAACCCCTCTCACGGCGCTGCATCTCCTTTTTATGCGGCTGTCCGGGGAGCAGAGGGAGGAGGAGCGCTCCCGGCTGGTCTACGAGGGAGTGCAGCTTTTGGAGCGGGTGGACTGGCTGGTAAACGGACTTTTGAAGATTGCCCGGATCGACGCGGGCACAGCAGTGTTTGCGCAGGAAAGGGTGGATGTGGAGGAGCTTTTGGAGCTGGCCCTTCGTCCATTGCGGATTCCTCTGGAGCTTCGGGAGCAGACGGTGACGGTTTTATCCGGGGAAGAAGGGGAGCGCCCCTGCTTTGTGGGGGATCTGTCCTGGAGCGGGGAGGCTCTGGGAAATATTCTCAAGAACTGCATGGAGCATACGCCAAGGGGCGGCAATATCCGGATTTTGTCCAGGGAGAACCAGCTTTACACAGAGATTATGGTGGAGGATAACGGCAGCGGTGTGGATCCGGAGGATCTGCCCCATCTTTTTGAGCGGTTTTACCGGGGTAAGAATGCGGGAAAGGACAGTTTCGGTATCGGACTGGCGCTGGCACAGATGATTCTTTCACGTGAAAATGCGGTCATCCAGGCCCAGAATGCACCGGAAGGCGGGGGACAGTTTCGCATACGGTTTTATAAGACGATGATATAAAAGGTTAAGTGACAGATCTGTTATAAAATAGTCACGGATGAGTCATATGAATGG
>CANPIM010000037.1 GCA_947574135.1 uncultured Lachnospiraceae bacterium | reverse complement strand
TTGTCTATTTCTTCTGGCCGCATTCCATTTGGCTGTTGCTTCATTTTTTCAATTATCTTTTTTATATTTGGCACTATGATTATCTCCTTTCTTACAATATAGTATCATATATAGTACTATGTGTCAATCCTAAAATAATGCATTGTTTCTATGCCTGTAAAATATCAAAAGTAATGTTTCTGAAAATATAAAAGAGAATTAAAAGCGGAATAAGGATTGTTTAGGCAGGGTTCATAATGGGCTGCTGCCATTCTGAAATATTTTTGAAATATGCAAAAAGGCGGTTTGGTTAGCCCTCATTTAATGAGCCTTTGGACAAAAGCGAGTATGAGAGCCGTATAGCTTTGAGGAAAGGGCTCCATTTTTGGGGAGTTGTTATATCTCTGTTGAAGGCCGGATTTTTTCATTGACCTAGCTCACCCTTTGCATGTATAATAAATCGTGGGTCATTTTAGTCTGCACGGAAACCAGATGCCGTGCAAAAGAGAGGGTAGAGAAATGAAGGGGCGATTTTTTTATAAGCGGTTTCTGTGTGCATTGTCCATCGTTGCGACGGCCGTTATGTGTATGACTGTGCCGTTGGCAGCAGCGGCTACCGATGAAGAGGACTCTTTGGAGGCCATAGAATCCGCCGAGGCGGCAACCATACAGCTGATGAAAATAGAGGGAGACGTGTCTGTCTCAAATTCCGGAAAGAGAAATTTGTCGATTATTGAAAATATGAAGCTCTACAACGGTTACCAAACCAGTACGGAGGAAGCCAGCTATGCCTGGATCAATTTGGACAGCGAGAAGCTGACCAAGCAGGATGCCGTCAGTGAGACGGAGATCCGAAAAAGCGGCAAAAAGCTGGAAATCCTCCTGAAGTCCGGTAATCTTTTTTTTGATGTGACGGAGCCTCTGGAGGAGGAGGAAATCCTGAATATCCGCACCTCCACCATGGTTATGGGAATACGGGGAACCTGTGGATGGGTAAAGGTCCTTGATCGCTGGACTTCGGAGGTTTACATATTAGAGGGGACCGTTCAGTGCAGGGTAAAGGATCCGGTGAGCGGTCAGATTAAGGATATCACCTTAAAGAGCGGAGAGATGGCCAGGTTTGTGGTGTATTCTCAGAGCCATTCAGGAGACAAATGCGACATTATTCAGGAGGGCTTTACCCAGGAGCGGATCGATGGCTTTGTGCTGGAAGAGCTTGCCGGAAATAGGGATCTGTGTGACAGAATTCAGGAAGCCTCCGGGCTGCATGCGGCGGAGGCAGCCGAAAACGCAGCCCAGAGGTTGGCCAGGGACGAGGCAGACATAGGTGAAATTTTAAGGGAGATGCATGCCTCTCTGGCCGAGCAGGAGAGCCATATTTCTCAGGATCCCGTTTGGGTAGGGGAGCCGGGAGAGGAATTTTCGGAGGAAGGAGATTTGAGAGAGGCGGAGAATCCTGCGGCTGGCCCATCCGGCCGGCCCCGAACGCCGCAGCAGGCGTTTGGAGAAACCGGCCAGCCGGCTGGGGACAGTGAAGCCGATCCTCCAACTTCTTCGGGAAGCGGTTCAGGCAGCGCATCTTCTACAGATCCGGTAACACCGCCACCGGCACCTACGGACCCGGCAACGCCGCCACCATCACCAACGGATCCGGTAACACCGCCGCCGGCACCAACGGACCCGGTAACGCCGCCACCGGCACCTACGGATCCGGTAACGCCGCCTGTGAATCTGGATATGGCAGATAACATTACCAGTGATACAGTGCAGGAGCAATTAAATCAGAATGATACGGAGCAGGTTACTCTAAGTCCGGACACAACGGCCGGCGCTGACAATACGCTGACCGTAGCACCTGGCACCACTCTGACCATTCCTGCGGGAAAGAGCCTGACTGTGGAGCCGGGGGTGACGCTGGAAATACCGGCAGGAGCAACGGTAGTAGTTGACGGAGGCCTGGATATTCAGGGCGAGCTGGTGAATAACGGGACCATTATTGTGTCCAATGGAGGTTGAGAGAGATGGGGATAGAAGATAAGGATCGAGAGGAATTTGACGCTGAGCAGGAGGAAGGGACCAGGGGAACAGCAAAAAAGGCCTGGATATTGGCCGGTGGACTGGGAGTGGCTGTGATAGCATTGGCTGTGCTTTTGTTCTTTCTTTTTCGGGGGGAGGAACCGGATCAGGAGGAAGAAAAGGCGGTCTGGGAGGGAACCATGACAGAGGTGAGCGCTATGGATATGATGTGTGAGCCAAGCGGGATCACGGCCATGGAGGATGGCACGCTTCTGGTTACGGATACCTATGGCAAGGTCATTTGGCAGGTAAAGGATGGGAAGAGCACTCTGTATGCAGGGGGAGAAACTGTGGCGGATCCCTATGGGGAGCCGGTGGGCGGCTATAACGATGTGGAGCCCAAAAACAGCTATTTTAAAACACCCTGGGCCATTACGCCCTTTCTGGACGGCTATGCCGTATCGGATACGGACAATCATGTGGTCCGCCTGGTGGAAAAGGATCTGGTGCAGACCATCAACGGGAGCACCCAGGAGGATCTGCCTGTGACGGACATGGGGGTGGCTTATGATTATCCCACCGGACTGGCCACAGATGAGGAGGGCAATCTCTATATTGCGGACACGCTACAAAATGCCATCCGCAAGGTGACGCCGGAGGGAGTGGTAAGCACCCTTGCCTCTGAGCTGTCAGAGCCAATGGGTCTTTGCTGGAAGCAGGGAGCCTTATATGTGGCAGAAACCGGGGCCAACCGGATTGTAAAAATAGAAGGGGAAACCGTATCGGTGGTGGCCGGAAACGGCACGGATGGATTTGTGGACGGAGAGGCCGCCAAGGCGGCGTTTTCCATGCCCCAGGAAGTAGCGGTGGCAGATGACGGCACAGTTTATGTGTCGGATACGGGAAACAGCGCTATCCGCCGGATACAGAAGGGGGAGGTCACCACGCTGGTGGATCGGGATGCCTCCGATCTGGAAGCCTTTGCGCCGGTTTCCCCCAGGGGGCTTTTGGTGCAGGGGGATAAGCTTTATATCTGTGACAACTTTTCCAGAAAGGTATTTTCCATTTCCATTCCTTAGGCGCAAAGCTCAAGGTGGAGAGGGAAAAGGATTTCGGGAGGTGTGAGAATGGAAAAACAGATAGGGATGAAAAAAGCAGTCAAAAGGCATATAAGCTTCCTGCTAAGCTTTCTTTTGTGCTTTGTTTGGGCACAACCTGTGGCAGGGAAAGCTGCTGGGGGACAGCAGAAGGAAATGCGGCTGATAAAGACCGAGGGAGCCGTGGAGATAACGAGTGCCGGAGGAAAAGCCCTGGAGCAGCCGGAGGAGAAGCCCCTTCCCAATGGCAGTTTGATTGGAACCGGCAGAAACAGCCGGGCCTGGATGGGGCGGGAGGAAGCAAAAGAGCTTCGCCTGGAAGCGGGTGGTTTCTTGGAGGTGCGCACAGGGAAGGAGACGCCGGAAATTCTTTTGCAGGCCGGGATGCTGTATTTTCACACACAGACAGAGCCGGAAGGGCTGGGAATTCGGACAGCCACGGCAGCTTTTCGGATTGAGAATGCCCGGGGATGTGTGCATGTGGCGGACACGCACCGCACTATTGTCTATATGCTGGAGGGAACCGGAGAGTGCAGCGTTACCGATCCGGTAAGCGGACAGGTGAAGCGGGCGAGCCTTCAGGCCGGGGACGTGGCAGAGTGTATCGTCTATCAAGAGCCAAAAAATGGGGAGCGCTGCCAGATTCTTTTTGGAGAACAGGCGGAAAAGAGGCTGGCAGAGGCAGAGGAGCAGAGAAAAAATGGAGAGGCTCCCATAGATTTTGGAGAGGAAAACGAGAGAATTGGGAAACCGGAGGGCGCTGCTCTGGCTAACAGACAGGATCCCGTATGGGAAAGGGAGGAGGCCCTGGCCCAGCTTGCGGACACAGACGCTCCAAAGCCTCAAAATCCCTGGGATACAGACGCTCCAAAGCCTCAAAATCCCTGGGATACAGACGCTCCAAAGCCCCAGAATCCTCCCCAAGAGACAAAAGGGGAGGAGGATACTTCCTCATCTTCGTCTAAGCCTGATTCGGAGGAGCCTAAGGATCCCGGATCCAGCCTTTTGCCGGATCCGAAGCCTGTCCCGGAGGAACCGGAGACTCCCGGGACCAGCCTTCCCCCAGATCCGGATCCCACCCCGGGGGAACCGGAAACTCCTGGGGACAATCCCCAGCCGGATCCGCCTGCAAAGACCAAGGGGCTTGTATTGGACGGCATTGCAGTCAACGGCACGGACGGCGTCATAGAAATAAAAGCAGGTGGAAGGGTCTCCTTTGGGGATTCTTCGGCCTTGGAGAATCAGGGACAAATCCAAAGCAGCGGGAGCGTGGACGGAAAGATCTGCAATACCCAGGGAACTCTGGAGCTGACCTCCGGCACCATTGTGGAGATGGAGCAGAGCGGGGGGACTGTAAAGCTGTCCGGCGGGATCATACAAAACGGATACACGGTAACAGGGGGAACCTTTGAGATGACAGGGGGAACCTTAAAGGCCGGAAGCGAAGGGGCTGCACTGACCGTGGAAAAAGGAGACGGGACTTCTGAGACGAATGTTCGGCTTACAGGAGGAACCTTGCTAAACGAGTCCGGCGGGCCAGCCATAGAAATGAAGGGCGGCGTCATTGAGATTTCAGAGGAAGCCAGCATCAGAGGCAAGGACGTGGGGAAAACCCTGGATCTGACGTCTCTTGAGGAAGCTGCCCATATTACTTATAAGGATGCCCAGGGAGGAGAGATAAGAAAGACGGTGAATCCGGGGGAGGAGCCTGTGGCCCTCTATATGGCCCAGAAGGGAACCGACGGATTGGTGACCCTTCGGTATCTGGGGGATGACTTTTCCCATGTGATGGAAATGGTAAATGCCGGAAGGGGAGATGAGGTCACTCTGAAAAAGGATGTGTCTGCAGAGCTTACGGATCCGCTGGAGCTCAGAGGAGGAAGGGAGCAGCTGCCGGTTCACCTTAATTTAGACGGAAATCAGCTGACAATAAAAAGGGATGTGGCGGATGGAGAAGCCGTGTTCCGGGTTGCAGAGGATGCCGTATGGGAGATCCAGGGAGGGACAATCACGGCAGACTTAAAGAATATGCCAACCACAATGCTGCAATACGCCTCCATAATTGATATGGGAAGAAGCAATGTCACCATATCTGACATTACCATGGACTTAGGCTCTGTGGGCAGGTGCGGGATCCATAATAAGGGCGGAAACCTGGTGATACATCATTCTGATATATCCCAGATTGGAACCCTTGAGGCGGAGAGTGGCGGCAGCATTGCCCTGTCCGGAACAGAGGCCAATGTGGTGTTGAATAAGTCGGGAAGCAGCCTAACCGTATCTAAAGGATCTGTCATAGGCAGTGTAACCAATACGGCTTCCCATGCGGAGATAGAGGATTCTACCATACACTATGGGATTTCTAATGGGGAGGGCGCCACGCTTTCGCTACGGGCCTCTGTGTCGGAAAGGAGAATCCAGAATAATAAAAGCATGCTCTACTTGTCCGGCGCTACGGTCAAAGACCAGATAAGCAATGTAAATTTTTCGGTTGCAGAGATTAAAAATTCGGCCATGGAAGCTAAGATATATAATGGCTCAGGCAGCAGGATAACCATATCTGAAAATAGCGAGTTAAGAGAAAACGGCGCCATAGAGTGTGAGGGTACGGATTCCAGGGTTGATTTGTTGAATGCTCATATTGAGATGATAAAGAGCGTGCAGCATATCTATGCAATGGACAGCGGGGAGATTCAAATATCCGATTCTGCCATAACAATGGAGGCTGTCTCCGGCCAAAATGCATGTGAGATAAAGGCCTATAAAAATGGAAAGATTGGAATATCTGATTCCCAGGTGAATGGAGAGGCGCAGATACTGGCTGGAAACCTAAAAAACGCGGGAAATCCCGGAACCATAGAGATAAGGAATGCATCTGCACTGGCGGCACAGGTCATACGATCAGATGAGGGAGCTGTTATTTTGTCAGATTGTAAGGGAGTGGAACTCAATTCCCTGCATGCCAGAGACAGCTTTGTGATATCCGGATCTGAAATGCAGGTAAAAAGTAATATGGAAGTGTATAGTGCCGGTAGCATGGAAATCCAGAGCGGAAGTAGGATTACCACAAATAGTAACGTGGGTATTCAGGGTGTTTTTATATTGACTGATTCGGATATGGAGTTGGGAAATGCTGGTAGTTTCGAGTGCAATGGATCTGCGGACGTTTGCATAAGTGGCGATTCTGTTGTAAGGGGAAAAATAAATATAAGCAGAGGAGACAGTTCTTCTGTGAAGCTTAAGATCCATGAGGGGGCTGTCATTTCGTATGAGGGGGTTGAGCCGGTAATCGGTTATACTGCCATAAATGATCGGAATTTAGACCAATATTTTAAAGATGTGATCTTCGCCGGAGGACGGATTGTAAATACCGGAGAAGGCCCCGGCTTGCGCATTTATTGTTCTGATAGCGGATACAGAGAGCCAAAGATATCCTGGGAGAGTATTGGAACTCAAATCAGAACAGCAAAAGGAAATCCGGTAGATTTCTACGATAAATACGCAAGAGAAGCTTTCCTGCCGTCAGGTTATGAGGCAGGTCAGGATGAGGAAGGCTATCGTTGCCTGGCACCAAAGCAGGCGGCAAATGCCATACTTTCAGAGGAAGAGGCAATGCCGGTTGCAGAAGGAGAGCTAGGTGAGGGAGAATGGACTGAAAGAAACGAGGAAACGCCTCCTGCAGACGGAGAACCGAATGAGGGAGAATGGACTGAAAGAAATGAGGAAACGCTTCCTGCAGACGGAGAACTAGAAGAGGAACCACCTTTGGCTCATGAGAAAAAAGAAGAGGAAGTTCTTTCAGGGGAAAGGCCGGAGGATGAGGAAGATGAAAAAGAAGAATCTTAGAGAATACAGATCCTGGCTGATTATGGTCCTGGTAGCTGCGGCCATGACCCTGGTGACGGCTGCCGGCCTTCTGGAGTCCACGGATCTGGCTTTTTCGGATGCCTTTTACCAGAGCCGAAGCGCCTCTGACGGAGAGATTGTCCTGGTGGGCATTGATCAGAAGGCTCTGGAGGACATTGGCCCCTATCACCAGTGGGGACGGGATATTATGGCCATGGCCCTGGAGGCCCTGAATGCGTCGGAGGAATGCCGTCCGGCGGCCATTGCCATAGATGTGCTGTATTCCGGGGAAACCCATAAAGAGGCAGATGAATGGCTGGCCCAGGCCGCAGGAGCTTACGGAAACGTGGTGACAGCCTGCGGGGCGGAATTTGGCAATACCCTGGTGGAGGACAAAGGGGGAGCATATCATCTGGATACCTTTTCCGTTGTCGCGCTGGACAGACCCTATGCCGGGCTTTCCCAGGTCACCAGACAGGGACATATCAATGCCATGCTGGATACGGACGGAATTTTGCGCCATCACCTTTTGGAAATCCGGCTTCCTGATAATACCAGAGTGCCCTCCATGGCTTTGGAGACCGTGAGGCTTTACCGGGAGTATTATGGGATGGAGCCGGGAGAGCTGCCGCCTGTGGATGCAAGGGGCTTTTGGTATGTGCCCTTCTGCGGGGAGCCGGGAGACTTTTACGAATCCATATCCGTGGCGGATCTGTTGTCCGGGGAGGCACCCCCAGAGTATTTTGCCGGAAAGATCGTCCTCATCGGTCCCTATGCGGCGGGGCTGCAGGACAGCTATCTGACGGCAGCGGATCATGCCCGTCCCATGTATGGGGTGGAGTTTCAGGCCAATGCCGTCCAGGCGCTTCTGTGGGAGGACTATAAACGGGAGGCGGGAGAGGGCGTCCAGCTGGGGGCTCTCTTTGTAGTGCTGCTTCTTTGCATGAGCATCTTTTGGAAGGGACGCCTGTGGAGGGCGACGGCTCTTTGGCTCTTTCTGTCCGGCGGCTCTCTGGTGCTTTGTCGGGGACTTTATCAGAGAGGGCTGGTGCTTCATGTGCTGTGGATTCCCGTGGGCGTTACGGTTTTGTATGTAGGCTGTATAGCGCTCAATTACGTGCAGGCGGCCCTGGAAAAGCGGCGTGTGACCCATACCTTTCAGCGCTACGTGGCTCCGGAGATTGTGTCTGAGATTTTAAAAGAGGGCTCGGCAGCTCTGGAGCTTGGAGGAAAGCTTACGGAGATCGCGGTACTCTTTGTGGATGTGCGGGGCTTTACCCCCATGTCGGAGGTTTTAAAGCCTACCCAGGTGGTGGAGATTCTCAATCGATATCTCACCTTGATTTCTGACTGTATTTTGCAGAATGGGGGAACGCTGGACAAGTTTGTGGGGGATGCAGCCATGGCCTTCTGGGGAGCGCCGCTACCCCAGGAGGATTCTGTTATGCATGCGGTGAAGGCGGCCAGGGATATGGTGGATGGCTCCCGTTCTCTTAGCAAGGAGTTATTGGAAAAATATGGAAGGACTGTATCCTTTGGCATTGGCATCCATTTGGGGGAGGCCGTGGTGGGGAATATCGGTTCCATGAAGCGCATGGACTATACGGCCATCGGAGATACGGTGAATACGGCGGCCCGGCTGGAGGCCAACGCCCCCGGTGGAACCATCTACATTTCCCGGGCAGTTGCAGATGCCCTGGGAGAGCGGATTCGAACCACCTCCCTGGGGGATACGGTGAAGCTTAAGGGAAAAAAGGAGGGCTTTGAGGTCCTGATTCTGGAGGAGATTTGCCAGGGGAAGGATGCCTAGGTTTTTTGGAAAAGGGACGCTACAAAACAGAAACGGAGATGGGTGGAGATGGATACGGTGTGGAGGATTGAGGTGTGTGGGGTCCGGGGAAGCGCCCCTGCAGCTCACAGAGATTTTCTGGAATACGGGGGAAATACCTCCTGTATTCTGGCGGAATGTGGGCAGGAGGCCGTGATTCTGGATGGAGGAAGCGGCCTTTTGGGGCTTGGACATCGGCTTTTGGAGACAGGAAAAAGGCGGGTACATCTATTGCTCACCCATTTGCATCTGGATCATGTATGTGGGCTCTTTGGCTTTCCCCTTTTTTACGATTCCCGGGCAGAGGTGCATGTCTATGGAAGGACAGTAGAAGGAAAGAGCTTTGAGGAAAGTCTAAAAGCCCTCCTTGGGAGCCCCTATTGGCCGGTGGGGCTTAAGGATTTCCCGGCATTTGTGGAGGTGCATGAGCTTTTGCCGGGAGAAGCCTTTTTTCTGGCAGGGGAGAAGCAAGGACAGGTGAGGGGGTGTACGCTACCGGGAAATCATCCGGGAGGAAGCCTCCTCTACCGGCTGGAGGCTTTGGGAAAAAGTGTGGTTTATGGGCTGGACTGTGAGATGAATGGGGAAATGCAAAGGGATCTTGTGAATTTTTCCAGGGGGGCGGATCTTCTTATCTGGGATGCCAACTTTACGAAGGCGGATCTGGAAAGCCACCCCGGGTGGGGACATTCCTCCTGGGAGCAGGGAATTTGCCTGGGAAGAGAGGCGCAGGTGAAGGGGACCTTAATGACCCATTATTCCGGAGCCTATCCGGATCAATTTTTGCGGGAGCAGGAGGAGATGGCCAAGAGAGAGGAGGGGACCTGCTGCTTTGCAAGGGAAGGAATGGTGATAGAACTATGAGACAGGAAGATATGGAAAAGATTCTCCGGGTGGGAGTGCTGCTGTCCTCGGAGCGGGATCCAAACCGTCTGCTGGAGCAGATCCTGGGGTGTGTGATGGAGCTTGCAGGCTGTGACGCGGGGACCCTGTACCTGCGCAAGGGAGACACGCTTGAGTTTGAGATTATGCGCAACGATACCCTCAAAACCTTTTCCGGGGGCACCAAGGGAAAGCCGGATCTTCCGCCGGTTCCCTTAAGCCGGGACAATGTCTGCGCCATGGCTCTTCTGGAGGATCGCACCATCTGCATTGAGGACGTGAAGAACAATCAGGAATATGATTTCTCCGGACCTGTCCGCTATGACGCCATGACAGGCTATGATACCCGTTCCATGCTGGTGGTGCCCATGCGAAACCGGGAGGGGGAGCGGATGGGAGTGATTCAGCTTATCAACGCTCTGGATAAGGAGGGCCATGTGTGCGCCTTTACCCCGGATATGGCTCTGGTGCTGGAATCCGTGGCCTCCCAGGCGGCCATCACTATTCAAAATGTCCGGTATATGGAGGAGATCAAGGAGCTGTTTCAGTCCTTTGTGCGGGTCATGTCCTCGGCCATTGATGAGAGAACCCCTTACAATGCCAGCCATGCCCGTCATATGGCGGAATGCGGCGGACGGTTTGTGGATTACCTGGGAACCTGCCAGGGACAAAAAAGCTTTTCCCAGGAGGAGAAGGAAGAGTTCCTTATGAGCATTCTTCTCCATGACATCGGAAAGCTGGTGACGCCTTTGGAGGTGATGAACAAGGCGAAACGGTTGTTTCCGGAGCAATATGCCAATATTTCTCACCGCATGGAGGTGATCCGTTTGTACACCAAGCTTGCCTTTCTCTCCGGGCGCATAAACCAGGAGGAGAAGGAGCAGGCGCTCCATAGGGTGCAAAGCGCCTGGGAGCTGGTGGAGAAGATAAATTCCGCAGGCTTTGTGGGAGAGGAGCTTTTAAGGCAGCTGGAGGAGCTTGGGACATTCACCTATGTGGACGAGGAGGGTGGGATGCATCCCTGGCTGGAGCCGGAGGAGTATGCCATGCTCTCCATTCGAAAGGGAACCCTCTCGGAGGAGGAGAGAAAGGTGATGGAGGGCCATGTGTCCGTTACTGACAGACTTTTATCTCAAATTCATTTTTCCCACAATCTTTCCCATGTGCGGGAATGGGCGGCTGCCCATCACGAGTTTTTAAACGGAACCGGGTATCCTGGACACAAGAGGGGGGAGGAGATTCCCTATGAGGTGCGGATCATTACCATTCTGGATATTTTTGACTCCCTGGTGGCAGATGACCGGCCCTACAAGCGGGCCATGCCGGTGGATCGAGCGCTTTCCATTCTCAAAACCATGGCAGAGCAGGAGGGGAAGCTTGACCAGGAGCTGACAGAGCTGTTTGTCAGAAGCCGGTGCTGGGAAGGCTGACAGAGAAAGGAGTCCATATGGAGCTACAGGAACAGCTTATCACCCTGCGTAAAAGCACGGGGATGAATAAGAGACAGTTTGCGGAATACTTTGGAATCCCCTACCGCACACTCCAGGACTGGGAGCTTGGGAACCGCACCATGCCGGAATATTTGCTGCGCCTTATGGCCTACAAGATCCAGATGGAGCAGAAGCTTAAGGCAGGAGGGGACTTGGAGGACAGGAGCGTAGGGGAGAGCAGGCGATAAGATTTCTATGTGAAAGAAAGCCACATGGAGAAACGGGTAGAAGAGAAAGGAAAAAGCACATGGAATTACGAATGGAGCAGGATTGTTTGGGGACAAAGGAGCTTCCGGCTGAGGTGTATTATGGGATACAGACGGAGAGAGCCAGGGAGAATTTTCAGGTATTGGGGCGCACCATGGAGGAGTATCCGGAGTTTGTAAAAGCCATAGCAGGGGTGAAAAAGGCGGCGGCCATGGCCAACGGGGCCTGTGGCGCTCTTTCTAAGAGAGTGAGTAAGGCCGTCAGCCAGGCGGCGGAGGAGATTATCACAGGAGAGCTTAAGGGACAGTTTCCCATAGATATTCTCCAGGGCGGCGGGGGAACCTCTGCCAACATGAATCTTAATGAGGTTATCGCCAACCGGGCCAATGAGCTTTTGACCGGGCACAAGGGCTATGAGGAGGTCCATCCCAATACCCATGTCAATATGGGGCAGTCCACCAACGACGTGATTCCCACGGCCATGAAAATAGCCTGCCACGCGTATTTTGAGAGGCTGATAGAGGCTGTCAGGGAAATGGAGGCCGTGCTGGCGGAAAAGGCCGCGGAATACCGGGACGTGGTGAAGATAGGAAGAACCTGTATTCAGGACGCTCTTCCCATTACGGCCGGGCAGGAATTCAGCGGCTATTATGAGGCGATAAAGAGACGCCGGGAGGGGCTTAAGTCCCTGCAGAAGAAATGCAACCGGGTTCCCCTGGGGGCCACGGCTCTGGGAACAAAAATGAGTGTCCACCAGGGCTATCTGGAGCACCTGTATCCGGCGCTCTCTAAGGTGCTGGGAAGGGAGATTCTGCCGGAGGAGAATTTCTTTGACGGACTGCAGAATGGGGATGTGTACATGGAGCTCTCCGGGGGAATGAAGGCCCTGGCCTGTGTGGTGTCAAAGCTGGCCACGGATCTGCGGATCTATTCCTCCGGTCCCCGGGCAGGATTTCAGGAGATCATTCTGCCGGCCGTGCAGCCAGGCTCCTCTATTATGCCGGGAAAGATCAACCCGGTGATGCCGGAGCTGATCAATCAGATTTGCTATCAGGTCTGCGGAAACGATACGGCTATTACCATGGCCTGTGAGGGGGGAGAGCTGGATCTCAACGTGTGGGAGCCGGTGATCATAAAAAATATGGAGGAATCCGCGCGGCTGCTGACTTGTGGCATCGACCTGTTTACCCAGAGGTGTTTAAAAGGGCTTACCATAAACCCACAGGTCTGCCGGGAATACAGTGAGAAGTCCTTGGCGCTCTCCACAGTCATCGCAGCCCTGATTGACTATCCCACAGGAGTAAAGGTGGCCAAGCGGGCGGAGGCAGAGGGAATTTCCATTAGGGAGGCCTGTCTTTTGGAAGGCGTGCTTACGGAGCAGGAGGCAGATGAGCTTTTGGATCCCATGCTGCTCACAGACGGGGAGGCCTTTGCCAAACGGATTGAGGCATACCGGGAGGAGCATCGTTCTGTGGTAAAGTGAAAAGAAAAGCACAGAAAAGCCAAAGGCCGGAAATCAAAAACGGGTTTCCGGCCTATATTTCTTTACAGGAGATTGCGTCCTGTAAAAAAATACAAATTCTTTATAAAATACTATATTGCATTATATAATAGTATATGATAAAATATAATAGCGAAAGAAAAAGGGAAAGGATGTGATTCTTTGAATGCACAGTTTAAAAAGGGCGCCCTGGAGCTATGCGTGCTTTCCCAGCTGACCAAAGGGGATAAATATGGGTATGAGCTGACAGAAGTAATCTCCCGGGAGATGTCCATTGCCACCGGAACCCTGTATCCTATTTTAAAAAGGCTAAAAGACGAGCTCTATGTGGAGACTTATCTGGTGGAGTCGGAAGGAGGCCCGGCCAGAAAGTATTATCATCTGACGGAAAAGGGAAGGGGCTATCAGGGAAATCTGAAGCTGGAATGGCAGGCGTTTGTGGAGATTGTGGGTCGGTTGTGCGATTGACGGGAGGGGTTGGCTATTATGAGAAAAGAGGAGTATTTAAACAGCCTTGCACAGGGATTGCGGGCATATGACAAAAATTATGTGGAGGATATTCTCCGGGACTATGAGGAGCATTTTCTGGATGCAGCTCAGGCGGGAAAGCGGGAGGAGGAGATCTGCCAGGAGCTGGGAAATCCAGAGGATGTGGTACGGGAGATCCGGGAAATGCTTTCAGAGGGAGAAAAAAGAGATGGCTGGCTTGCCAGGCCTCAGGCAGAACTGATGTTCTTAGGAGGGAAGTCCACAGCCGGAGAGGAGGGCTTTCGCTGGGGAGCAGGCGATTTAAAGACCGTTCGATTTTTTACGGATACGGCCAGAGTTCGGCTTAGGCCCTCTCCGGATGGGGCCTTTCATCTTCATCTCTCTGACGAGAAGGATCAGGCCTATCTGGAGCAGAGGTGCACGGCTGACAGCTACGAGGGGCAGCTGAAGAGAAGGTGGTGGCAGATTTTCAGCGTCAAATCCTTTTTTCAGCCTTTTGGAGAGGTATTGCTGGAGATACCGGAGGGTGTGTTGGAGCTTAAGATCAGCACGGTTACCGGAGAGGTGTCAGCGGAAGAGCTTCGGGCCCAGAGTATTGGGATTTCCAGCATTTCCCGGGATGTGTCGGCCTGGAAGCTTCGGGGAAAGGATATTTCTCTGACAACGGTGAGCGGAAGGGTGCTCTCTGAGGATGTAAAGGCCGGTAAGCTTGTCCTGCGGAGCACCAGCGGCGCCCTGCGGGGAGAGGAGCTGGAGGCTGAGGAGCTTTTTGGAAAAACCGTGAGCGGTCTCATAGAGGTTCATGGGATATACAGCCGGGATATTTATTTAAAAACCGTGAGCGGGGCTATAAAGCTCGGGGTAAAGACCCACAGAGATCCCATACAGTTTCGCACCCGGACAGTCAGCGGTCGGGTCTATATGCAGGACACGGCCCGGCAGCCGAACGGAGGGAACTTTGATGGGGGCGAATCCATTCGGGCTGTGCTGGAGTCGGTCAGCGGAGATATTACGGTGACCGGTGCAGAGGACTGATAGGAGAAAAGGAAAGACAGAGCTTTCCAGGAGATACCAGGAAAAAGTGAAACATTTTGGATACATGTTTCGTCTATCTTTATAGTAGATTAAATAGAGAGACAACGGAGGATGTAGATCCAGGTGAGGCATTACAAAAAACAAGGGAAGAAAAGGGCAAGAAGAACCGAACACAAAAGCCGGCGGCATGGGGATTCCAACAGGGGAGCATGGGTCCTGAAATGGCTGCACCAACATTTTTGGCGCTGTGTTTTTCTCCTTGCCTTTTTTGCAGGAGGCGTCTTTCTCTATGGAAGAGAGCATGCAGGATGGCTTCCTATGATCCCGGCCCTAGGGCAGAGGACCGAAGCACATTTTGAGGAAATCAGGGGAATGGGACCCCAGGGAGAGACGCCCGGGAAAGAGGGGGAGGAACCCGGGGAAGAGGGGGAAGAACCCGGGGAAGAGGAGGAACCCGGGGAAGAGGGGGAACCCAGGGAAGAGGGGGAGGACAGCCTGACGCCCGAAGAATACACGGTTGACCTGGCTTCCGACGGCTTTATGGATTTGCCTCCCGGAGATCAGGTGGTATACCTGACCTTTGACGATGGTCCCTGCGATTCCACAGGGCGGCTGTTGGATGTGCTGGAGGAGCTTCATGTTCCGGCCACCTTTTTTGTCACCGGCCAATATTTGGAACAGGGAGAGCTGCTGGAAGAATTGGAAGAAATTTACAGAAGAGGTCACGGTCTCGGAGTACATACCTACAGTCATCGGTATGAGGAGATTTATGCCTCTGTGGAGAGCTTCTGGAGAGACTATGACCGGATGGCCTTTCTGGTGGAGCAGGTTACGGGAAAGAGGAATCGGCTGCTTCGGTTTCCGGGAGGCAGCAATACCGGGAAAAATGCCCAGATCCGGCAGGAGCTTTTAAAAGGGGTCAGGGAGCGGGAGCTTATCTATCATGACTGGAATTCCTTTGTGGGAGATACCCAGGGGCTGGAGCCCGGAGAGATGCTGGAGCAGGCGGTGGGAGGGGTTTTGGGACATGAAAAGAGCGTAATGCTATTACACAATGGTCCCGGGAAGGAGGCGGTGATCGATATTCTGCCCGAGATTGTAAGACGACTTCGGGAGGAGGGGTATCGCTTTGCCCTTCTGGACGAGACGGTGCGGCCCTTTCAGTTTGCCAGAGAGGAGGAACCTGTGGTATAATGTCCTGGGAGGGCAGAGGTATGGCCCGGAACATACATACAGTTTGAAGCGGAGAAAAGGAGGAAGTATCCCATGATTGATGAAATTCTTGCCTATAACAAGCGGTTTGTGGAGGAAAAGGCCTACGAAAAATATGCGGCCAGCAAATATCCCAATAAAAAGATTGCTATTTTGACCTGTATGGATACAAGGCTTGTGGAGCTTTTGCCGGCAGCCCTGGGGCTGAAAAACGGGGACGTAAAGATCATCAAGAACGCCGGAGGCGTGGTGACCAATCCCTTTGGCAGCGTGATCCGAAGCCTCCTGGTGGCCATTATCGAGCTGGGGGTGGAGGAGATCATGGTCATTGGCCATACGGACTGCGGGGTACAGCACATTGACAGTGAAATGATGATCCAGCATATGAAGAAGCGGGGAATCACCCAGGAATCCATTGACCTGATGAAATACTGTGGCATTGACTTTGAGAGCTGGCTCTCCGGTTTTGACACGGTAGAGCAGTCGGTGACAGACACGGTGGACACCATCCGGAAGCATCCTCTGATCCCGGTAGATGTGCGGATTGGCGGGTATGTGATCAATACCCAGACCGGAGAGCTAAAGGTTATCTGCTGATACGGGAAAGCCTTTGTACAGGCTGGTGTATAAAAAAACAGATCTGCGAAAAGCAGATCTGTTTTTTGCTGTCCATATTCAGAAAAATCTTCAGGGCTTATGCTCTCTCTACCCTGCCGGATTTCAGACAAGAGGTACATACATACATTTTCTTCGCGCCGCCATTTACCTTTACCTTTACGGACTTCACATTAGATTTCCACATTTTGTTTGATCTTCTATGAGAATGACTTACAGCGTTTCCAAAGTGAGCACCTTTGTCACAAATTGCACATCTAGCCATACCAGCACCTCCTTATCCTAAGCATGAGTCAGTAGCTTGACTCGCAACAATAGTTATTCTAGCAGAAAGTGCTATATTTTGCAAGCATTAATTTTAATATTGGTAGAATAATTTTCTCTGATATTTTCTTTTATTTTCTCTAAATTTTATGGAAGGATCAAACAGACGTTTCTTGACATTCCAACACGGACATTTTATACTATATGCAGAGCTGGGAAGCAAAAATAGGAAACGTAAGGCAGACAGCAGGGGAATCTGTCTTTGTTTTTATACAAATAAAGAAAATATTATCTGAAAGGGCACGCTGCGTCCGCGGTTTTTCCGCAGGCGTGACACGCCTTTTTGTTTCGTAACCAAACAAAGTCCGAGGAAAGGAAACATAACAGTATGAGAATGAAAGTAAGCTTATTAAGCCTGCTGCTTTGCAGCACAATGCTGTTTTCTCTCTGGGCACAGCCGGTATTGGCCGAGGCAGATGCCCAGACGCAGGGGGAAAATGTAGCTGCTTTGGAGAAGGTTTATGAGACCCTTGTGGCCTTTAAGGATCAGGAGGGCTACTGTGAGGGAACACCCTGGGACGACACAACCCATAGCTATACCTGGAATGGCGGAGCCGTTGCGGGAAATATTACCGGCGGCACCGGCTGTGCAGCTTTTGCCTTTGAGCTCAGCGATAAGGCGTTTGGCGCGCTGCCTGCAAGAACCTTCACCACGGGAAATTTTCAGCTTTCCCAGGTGCGGGCCGGGGATATTCTGCGGATAAACAATAACAGCCATAGCGTAATTGTGCTCCAGGTGACGGAAGGGGGCGTGATCATTGCGGAGGCAAATTATCATGTGAATGGTGGAGCCGGCCTTGTCCATTGGGAACGTTCTCTGTCAAAGGAGGAGGTTGAGGCTGCCGACTACTTTATTACCCGCTATCCGGAAGATTATATCCCTCCGGACGATCCAACGGCTAACGAGGTGGTGGGGAGCGGGGACCTGGCCAGCAGCCTTAGCTGGAAGCTCACAAAGGCGGGGACGCTCACCATTTCCGGAAGCGGAGCCATGCCGGACTATGCATCTTCCTCCGAACAGCCGTGGAATGGTATGAAGATTCAGAAGATTGTTGTGGAGGAGGGCGTGACCCGGGTGGGAGACAGCGCCTTTTGGGATAGCGGAGCGCTCAGTGTGGAGCTCTCCGGGACCGTGGAAGCCATAGGCAACAGCGCTTTTCGCGGAAGCTCCCTCATAGCTGTGTCCATTTCGGCCAATGTAAAAGCCATAGGTGACAGCGCTTTTCATCAATGCTCTAACCTTGGCTCCGTGGATATGTCAGAGGGAGTGGTAACGATTGGTCAGAATGCCTTTCATGGCTGTGAAAATTTAAAGTCCATAGAATTGCCGGCCAGCGTGGAAGATGTGGGGGCTGCAGCATTTACAGAGTGCACCAAGCTTGAACAAGTCCTATTCGCCCCCAGCGATAAGAATGTACGGCTGGGCGATAATTTGTTTACAAGATGCTGGAACTTGAACTCCGTAACCCTGCCCAAATATGCAGACCGCATAGGGGAGGAAATGTTTCTGGATTGCCGTATGCTTATGCGCCTGAATATTCCCCAAGGTGTGGAGAGCATTGGAGGGAAAGCATTTGCTTCCTGCGCCAGATTGACACAGGTTTGGATGCCAAACAGTGTAAAGCAAATAGGAATCGCTGCATTCTCAACTTGCTACAGTCTCAAAGATATCTATTTCAGTGGGAGTGAAGGGGAGTGGAGCAGTATCCAAAAGCTGGGGGATGTTTCCGCATCGCTGTCAAAGGTAACCATACATTATAATGCAGAGTCGCCGGAAACGCCCTCCGTACCTGGCGGACACCAGCATAACTGGGTGCTGGACTGGAGCAGCGACAGCGCTGTCCATTGGCATGAATGCTCTGCCGAAAACTGTAATATTACGGACAACAGCGGCAAGGACGGCTACGGAGAACATGTCTATGACAATGATAAGGACGCTTCCTGCAACATCTGCGGCTATACCCGGACGCTGACCAAGCCCAGCCAATACAGTGTAACGGTAAAGGGCAGCTATGCCGAAGTGAGCGGAGCGGGCAGCTTTGAGGCGGGGACCCAGGTTTCCGTTTATGCGGGGAGCCGTAGTAATTACCGCTTTGCAGGCTGGACCTCTGCGGATGGGATAGACTTTGCAAGCCCGGGAAGCGCTTCCACCACATTTACCATGCCGGATAAGTCTGTCACCGTGACGGCGAACTGGACTTATGTGGGAGGAGGCTCGGGCGGCGGGAATGATTCTTCCGGCAGTGGGAATGGTTCTACTGGCAGTGGAAATGGCTCGGGCAGCGGAAGTGCTCCCTCGGGCGGCGGAAATGGCTCTACTGGCGGCGGGAATGGCTCTACTGGCAGCGGAAGTGCTCCCTCGGGCGGCGGGAATGGCTCGGGCAGCGGGAATGGCTCTACTGGCAGTGGAAGTGCTCCCTCGGGCGGCGGGAATGGCTCGGGTAGCGGGAGCGGAGGGACCACGTCCTCAGCCGCAGACAGGGCCACCCTTTCTGACGGTGGCATCACCCTTTTTGGCAGCGGGATTCCCCAGGACGCCCGTTTGACTGTTACCAAAGGCCGCCTCCATGACAGTGAGGAATGCAGGGACTGTGGACAAATCCGGGAATGGCAGGAGCAGGGCCGGGTCCTTGCAATCTATGAGATATCCTTAAGCCAGGATTTTCATGGGACTGTGACTCTTACCTTTCCCGTTTCCGGCGACTACAACGGAAAGACGCTGACCGTCGCCCATTGTCTTAAGGAGAAGCTGGAGACCAGGGATGTGACAGTACGGGAGGGAGAAGTCACGATAACGGTAGACAGCCTTTCCCCCTTTGTTATTTTAAACAGCACCATTGCAGAACTGGAAAAGGATGGCCTCAACACAGACGGGGAGGATCCCGCCAAGGGAGAAGATTTGCAGACAGATGATAAGAAGGATGCCGATATGCAAAAGCTGACAGCCAATATGGCAAGCCGTCTGCTGGCAAACAGGGAGGGCGGCATGTCCGTATGGGGCGTGATGGGACTTTGTGTCCTGGTGGCAGCTCTTTTGGCAGGTGCGGCGGCTGTTGTTTACACACACAGAAGGCTAGAGGAAGAAGAAATACTGGAATAAGTACAACTGCATAACAAAAAGAGATTCTTCCCCAGGATTTTGATGGTTTTTATAGAAACTTCCCCTTTTTTCAAAAATTGCTTTGATTTTCAAGAAGAACAGGGTATAATAATAATATTCTTTTCGGGATATTTTGCTCCTTTGGATGTTCTGAAAGCCTGGCTTTTAGGTATAAAATATTTGTGGAGGTAAATGGTATGAAAGGACTTATGAATACACAGTTGGGCGCAGTTGTGATTGATCCGGAAGTCATTGCCCGTTATGCAGGGTCCGTGGCCGTGGAGTGCTTTGGAATCGTGGGGATGGCCATGGTCAGCATGAAGGATGGTCTCGTTAAGCTGGTGTTGGGGGATAACCTGACCCGGGGGGTCCATGTGATCATTCAGGACAACAGAATAACGCTTAATTTCCACGTGATTGTTTCCTATGGGGTGAGCATCTCGGCGGTAGCGGATAATCTGATCAGCAATGTAAAGTACAAGGTTGAGGAATTTACCGGTATGTCCATCGAGAAAATCAACATCTTCGTGGAAGGTGTTCGGGTAATAGATTAATAGCAGGAGGAACAAAAAACCGTGGTTACAAAAACGATAGATGTACAGATGTTAAAGAAGATGTTTCTGGCAGGAGCCAAGAGCATTGAGGCGAAGAAAGAGTGGATCAATGAGCTGAATGTGTTTCCAGTGCCGGACGGGGATACGGGAACCAATATGACTCTGACCATTATGGCTGCGGCCAACGAGGTAAACGGTCTTTCGGATTCCTCCATGGATGCCCTGGCCAAGGCCATTTCCTCCGGATCTCTTCGGGGGGCCAGGGGAAACTCCGGCGTTATTTTGTCCCAGCTTCTCCGGGGCTTTACCAAGGGAATCCGGGGGCAAAAGACCCTGGATGTGGTTGTGATTTCCAATGCCTTCCAGAAGGCCGTGGAGACGGCTTATAAGGCGGTTATGAAGCCCAAGGAGGGAACCATCCTCACGGTGGCCAGAGGCGCGGCGGATAAGGCCTCGGAGCTGGCGGAGTATGAGGAGGATTTGGGCGTCCTGTTTCAGGAGGTTATCAAGGAGGCTGAGGCTGTGCTGGCCCGGACGCCGGAGATGCTGCCGGTTTTAAAGGAGGCCGGGGTGGTGGATTCCGGCGGACAGGGACTGGTGGAGGTCATGAAGGGAGCTTACGATGCCTTCCTGGGCAAGGAAGTGGATTATAGCTTTGCCCCTGCATCCCAGGCAGCGCCTGTGAAGATCAGCGCCCAGACGGAGGCGGAGATCAAGTTTGGCTATTGTACAGAATTTATCATAATGCTGGAAAAGGAATTCGACGAGAAGGAGGAGCATTCCTTCAAGGGATTCCTGGAATCTATCGGAGACTCCATCGTATGTGTGGCGGATGATGACATTGTCAAGATTCACGTACATACGAATCATCCGGGTCAGGCCATTGAGAAGGCTTTGACCTATGGTTCGTTGTCCAGACTGAAAATTGACAATATGCGGGAGGAGCACGAGGAGAAGCTTATCAAGGATGCTTCCCGGCTGGCGGCTCAGCAGGCCGAGGAGGAGAGGGCCAGACAGGCGGCCCAGCCCAGAAAGGAAATGGGCTTTATCTCTGTCTCCATCGGAGAGGGGATCGGAGAGATTTTCAAGGGACTGGGTGTGGATCACCTTATTGAGGGCGGTCAGACCATGAATCCCAGCACAGAGGATATGTTAAATGCCATTGAGCAGGTGAATGCGGACACCATTTTCATCCTGCCCAACAATAAAAATATCATCCTGGCCGCCAACCAGGCCAAGGCGCTTACGGAGGACAAGAACATTGTGGTGATTCCCACCAAGACCGTGCCTCAGGGAATTACAGCCATGATCAACTATATTCCGGACATGTCCGTGGAGGATAATGAAAACCGGATGCTCCATGAGATCAAGAATGTAAAGACTGGTCAGGTGACCTATGCGGTGCGGGATACCCACCTGGATGACAAGGTGATCCGCCAGGGAGATCTCATGGGCATTGGAGATCACCAGATTTTGTCTGTGGGCACGGATTTGGAGGCCACCACCCAGGCCATGTTTGAGGAGCTTATGGATGAGGATTCGGAGCTTATCAGCATCTATTACGGAAAGGATGTGGAGGCTGGGGCCGCCGAGGCTCTGGGAGCGTCGCTCCAAAAGAAATATCCGGACTGTGACATTGAGGTGCATTTCGGAGGCCAGCCCATTTATTATTATGTGGTATCCGTAGAGTAGACGAAGAAGCGCCCAGAGGGCCATTTTGTTAGAGAAAGGATTACACAACCTCATGAACCTGTTTTCGCCCATTACCACAATCAAGGGAATTGGGGAAAAGACTGCCACGCTCTTTCATCGTATGGGCATTCATACGGTGGAGGAGCTGTTGTCTTATTATCCCCGATATTACGAACAATTTCAGGAGCCCGTGACCTTTGCAAATCTGGAGGAGGGAAAGCAGCAGGCCGTTCTGGGAGATATCAAGCGGCCCTTGGAGGTTCGGCGGGTGCGGGGGCTTACCCTTACCACCACCACCCTGGTGGAGTTTGGCACCAGCCTGCAGCTCTGCTGGTTTCATATGCCCTATCTTCGCAATACCATAAAGCCTGGCAGCCGCTATATTTTCCGGGGTGTGGTGCAGCGGCGAAAGGGACGTCTGACCATGGATCATCCCCAGATGTTTCAGCCGGAGGAGTATGAGGTCC
This sequence comes from uncultured Lachnospiraceae bacterium, assembly GCA_947574135.1. Taxonomy (GTDB): domain Bacteria; phylum Bacillota; class Clostridia; order Lachnospirales; family Lachnospiraceae; genus RGIG4284. The sequence continues at coordinate 10,461 of CANPIM010000037.1, read as the reverse complement.
GGATCTCCGTGCTGCAGCCCGTATACAGCGTGACCAAGGGCGTGACCAATAAGACGGTGGAAAAGGCTGTGCGGCAGGCTTTAGAGGCGTTAGATCTGAGCCGGGAGTATCTGCCGGAGGAAATTCGCCGGGAGTACAAGCTTCCGGAATACAATTTTGCCATTCAGGCCATTCATTTTCCCACAGAGGAGGAAACCCTGCGGCTGGCCAGAAAGCGGCTGGTATTTGACGAATTTTTTCTGTTCTTGCTGGCGCTTCGGCGTATGCGGGAGTATGTGGAGGAGATCGGAAACTGCTGCCCCATTTTGCCCTGTCATCAGACGGAGGAGCTCTTAGCCCGGCTGCCCTATAAGCTTACCAATGCCCAGGAGAGGGTCTGGCAGGAGGTCCAGGCGGATTTGGCCGGTCCAGGCATGATGAGCCGGCTGATTCAGGGAGACGTGGGATCGGGAAAAACCATTGTGGCAGTGCTGGCTATGCTGGCGGCTGCAGCCAACGGGTATCAGGCGGCCATGATGGTGCCCACAGAGGTGCTGGCGCAGCAGCAGTTTGGGGAGATTGAGGGAATGTTAAAGGAATATGGCTTTCCCTACCGGGCAGTGCTTCTCACCGGTTCCCTGACGGCAAAGGAAAAGCGCAGGCTTTATGAGCGCATGGAGCTGGGAATGGTCCAGCTGGTTATCGGGACGCATGCCATTATCCAGGGAGCCGTACAGTTTGACAACCTGGGACTGGTGGTGACTGATGAACAGCACCGGTTTGGGGTGCGGCAGCGGGAGCTTTTGACCAAAAAGGGGGGCCATCCCCATGTGCTGGTCATGAGCGCCACCCCTATTCCCCGAACCCTGGCTATGATTGTCTACGGGGATCTGCGGATATCTGTCATTGACGAGCTGCCGAAGGACCGGCTGCCCATAAAAAATTGTGTGGTGGATGAGAGCTATCGTCCCAAGGCCTATGCCTTTATGCAGCGGCAGATCCGGGAGGGCCGGCAAGTCTATATTATCTGTCCCATGGTGGAGGAAAATCCAGAGATAGAGATGGAAAATGTCATGGATTACGCCGCAGCCCTGGAGGAGGAATTTCCCAGGGGGACAGTGATTGCCTATCTCCACGGAAAGATGAAGGGAGCGGAAAAGGCGGAGATCATGGAACGCTTTGCAGGGGGAGAGATTCAAATCCTGGTGTCCACCACAGTGGTGGAGGTGGGGGTGAATGTGCCAAACGCCACGGTGATGATGGTGGAGAATGCGGAGCGCTTTGGCCTGGCGCAGCTTCACCAGCTTCGCGGCCGGGTAGGACGGGGAAAGCATCAGTCCTACTGTATCTTTGTCAGCGGATCAGACAATCCCGACACCCGGAAGCGTCTGGAGATCCTGAACAAGTCCAACGACGGATTTTTCATTGCCAGCGAGGATTTAAAAATGCGGGGCCCGGGGGACCTGTTCGGCCTGCGCCAGAGCGGGCTTATGGAATTTCAGATTGGAGATATTATTACCGACGCAGGGGTTCTTCAGGCGGCCAGTGAGGCCACGGGACGTTTGCTGGAGACGGATCCCCAGCTGGCCCGTCCGGAGCATGAGGCCTTGCGGGAAAAGCTGGAGCGATACCAGCTGCGGGACGGAGGAAGCCTACAGCTGTAGGCTTCCTCTCTTTTCAAGCAAACGATTTGCTGATATGGGAAAAGCCAGGGCTTAGTAAAAGAGCTCTCCCTCCTCCAGCATGGCCTTGATGTTTTCCGGCGGCACATCATCCAGGAATACTCCCTGGCTCGGGGAGATAATAAGTCCAGTGGGGAAGATTTCCCGAAGCTCCCGCACCTTGGCCCGTACCTCCCGGGGAGTTCCGGTGGGGAGGAGATGCTGGATGTCTACGCCCCCGCAGAAGGCAACCCGGTTGCCGAAGGCCTGCTTCAGCCGGTTGGGATCCATGCCCACGGCAGTGGCCTGGATGGGGTGAACGGCATCCACACCAATGGAGATAAGCTCCTCAATGGCATCGTAGATGGCTCCGCAGGAGTGGTAGATGACCTTGAGACCGTAGTTGTGAGCCTGCTCTCAATGGTTGCATAAAAACGTTCTTTTCCAGTCATCATATCCGTGTCCTCCTTATTTGAAATTTTCCGGGTAATCCTGTACCCTTGTCAGGAGAGGGAACAGGTATATGGTTATCATAGAGGGACCGGGAAAAAGCTTCAAGACATTAGAATCCTGGAAAATAGTATGAAAATCTTCTGAAAGGATTGACAAGGGGAAGGGGGCCTTTTATAGTAAGGGCAGGAGGAGAGAAACCATGGAATATATATGGGATGCACCCTTTGCAGATGTATTTATCTGTAACGGAGAGCTGGACTGGCATGATTATTATTATATTTCTCCCAGGGCGGCCTGCGAGGACAGCCTGGTCTATGAGCTGAACCGGACGGGGATCGAGAGCCGGACGCCGGAGGTATTTCATGTGGAGCGAAGCGCGCAGACACCCTATTGCCAGATTTTCTGTGTTATGTCGGGAAAGGGACAGGTGTCCTATGAGGGAAAACAGTATGCGCTTCACAAGAATCAGCTGGTTCTCCTAAACGGGGGAAAGGCCCATGCCTATGAGAGCAACCCCAAGGAGCCCTTTGGCATTGTATGGATGGAGTTTTGCGGGGCAGACTCCCGGAAGCTGGTGGAGCATATGATTCAAACCCAGCCTCCGGTGCTGGAGGGACCGGTGGTATCCAGAGTCTGCGCCTTAATCGGGAGCATGCAGCAGAGAATTATGCTGGATGAATGGTATCAGCCGGCTCTGGATATCTATGGAATTCTTCTGGAGCTTTTAAGGAATGAAAGGTCCGGGGGGATATGGTCGGGGCAGAAGAATGACCAGGGGTGGGAGGAGATGCTCAATGCCTATATTGACGCTCATATAGGGGAGGAGATCTCCAATGAGCAGTTGGCCCAGGTGTGCGGGCTCAGTCTTTCCTATTTCAGCAAGCAGTTTAAAAGTATCCATCGGGTGACCCCCCAGGAGTACGTAATGGGCCGGAGACTCACCAAGGCAAAATATTTGCTGACCCAGACCGGTCTGCCGGTGGAACAGGTGGCAGAGAAGCTTTGTTTTTGCAATGCCAGTCATCTGATTCGGCGCTTCAAAAAGCAGGAGGGAATTACGCCGGCTCAGTATCGAAAATATTATCGGGTATTGTAAATTTTTCTTGACCTTCCCCCTGGTGGAAGGTGTATGGTAGATATATCCCAGATAGAAAAAGCAGACGATGACAAACATTTCTGCCAGGAGAGAGGAGGCCCAGGGTGAAGATAAACGAAGTGGAGCAGGCGGTGGGAATCACCAAAAAGAACATCCGTTTTTACGAGCAGGAGGGATTGATCCATCCGGCCCGGAACCTTGAGAACGGGTACCGGGTCTATGGGGAGCAGGATGTGGAGGAGCTGAAAAGAATCAAGCTTCTGCGAAAGCTCAATATGCCCCTGGAGGAAATCCGGAATCTGCAAAACGGAGGGCTGACCCTGTCCGACGGTCTGCGGCGGCATCTGGTGGTCCTGGAGCGGGAGAGGGAAAGACTGGATCAGATTTGTCGGTTCTGTGATCATCTGGCTGAGGACGGGGGACAGATGAACACCCTGGCTGCTTCCCGGTATCTGGCGGAAATGGAGCAAATGGAACAGGAGGGAATGCGATTTATGAACGTAAAGCAGATGGATCAGAGGAAACGAAAATGGAGAGGTGCTCTGCTGGGGGCGGGCATGGCGTTGGTATTCTGTGTGTGGTTTATGGCCCTGATGGTGGTGGCTATTATGGAGGAACCCCTTAAAATGCCGGAGCTTTTGTTGCTCCTGGTATTTGTGGCCGCTCCCGTTGTGGTAGCTATCTGTATCGTGTACGCGCTGTTGGAGAGAAGAAAAGAGATTCAGAAGGGGGAAGAAGATGCAGCTTCTAAATATTGATTATATTCCGGGAAAAAAATTTGAGGCATTGGGACTGGTAAAGGGAAATGTGGTCCAGTCCAAGAATTTTGGCAAGGACTTTATGGCTGGCATGAAAACCATTGTGGGCGGAGAGATTACCAGCTATACAGAGATGCTGAACCAGGCCCGGCAGATTGCCGTGAAGCGTATGGTGGACGAGGCAGAGGCCCTGGGGGCGGACGCCGTTGTGAATATCCGTTATGCCTCAGCCTCCGTGATGCAGGGAGCGGCCGAGGTGATTGCCTATGGGACGGCTGTGCGGTTTGTGGAGGAGTAGGGAAGGAAGATTCTGAAACTAAGGAGGATTGAACCCTGTATGGAACAGGACTCAGTCCTTTTAGTTTTGCCACGATTCGATTATTATTATCAGTCCTCAGAACCTGAAAGGATAATATCTATCATTTCCCTTGGGGTGACAATAAACGGTTTTGTGGGAAAATGCCTGATGTTTCCCGTTACAAGGTATGCATTCTCTGTTTTGCGCTTTTCCATAACCACCTCGTAAAATACTCTGTCCTTAGGGTCAGGCAATTCAATATCAAGATGCTTTGCATCCACATAAATTCCTTTCCTGTGGATATTTTCCAGCACATCACGGATAATTTCTTCTGTAAAATGGAATTTGGGGCGTGCAAGCACCTCATGGTACTCTTTTACAATTTGTTTATTCAATATCGGGACAATGGGACCGTCAAAGGTCAATTCCATGACATTGCCTGGAAGGGAATTCCATTTGAGCATGGCCGAAACAAGTACATTTGTGTCAATGACTGCATAATATTTCATAGGTCGCCTTGCTTTCTTATCTCTGCTATTTCCGCATTGATCTCATCCAGCGTCATATCGGATATCCCATTTTCTTCTGCAATGCGGCTGGCCGCTTTCATGGCCATTACCCCAAGGCTTTCAGGCTCTTTTTCCAGCTTCATGCTAAAGGGCACGCCATTTTCCTGGATGAGTCTTGAAATGCACATACGCATATACGTTGGCAGATCAATCCCGAGACGTTCACAGATATTTGCCGCTTTAATTTTCAAAGTTTCATCCGTGCGGAATTGGACTAATGAGTTTGCCATCTATAATCTCCTTTCATGATACTTTATTATATCTTATTTCATAAACATTTGCAAACATTTGATGACATTTTCCAAACAAATTTTCCAAACGAAACCTAACGAAACCAAAAAAACGGACACAGAGCAGCTTCTAAAAACACCGCCACTCTGTATCCGTTTCCGTTTTGTGCCCCAAAGCTCCCGGGTGCCAAAGGCACAGTTTATGCAAGCTACTTAAATCGTATGCCCCTTGGCAATATATACCGGGAAGGTATCTGTGCCGCGCATTTCCTTTCCATGGGAAACCAGCACGTTTTTGTCCGTGATCAGGTATTCGATCTGAGCTCCGGACTGGATCACCGTATCCTGCATGAGGATGCAGTTCTTCACCACAGCGCCTCTCTCTACCTTGACGCCACGGAAGAGGATGCTGTTTTCCACAGTGCCCTCGATAATGCAGCCGTCAGCCACCATGACATTTTCCACCTTAGCTCCCTCAATGTACCGGGTGGGATTGTCGTCACGGATCTTGGTGTAGATGGGAGAACCGGAGAAGAGGGCATCCAGGTTGTAGTCATCCAGAAGCTTCATATTCTCGTCGAAATAGCTCTTCATGCCGCTGATGCGGGCTACATAGCCATCATATTTGTAGGCATGTACATGGAGACGGTTGAGCTGGGGAAGCAGGATATCCCGTTCAAAGTACTGCTGTCCCCGGACAAAGGCGGTATTTACCAGATCGATTAGCAATTCTCTGTCTATGACATGGATATTCATACCGAAATTCTGTACACCGGTTTCCTTGGTATTCACATAGATCTTGGTGATTCGTCCGTTGTCAATGCTAAAGGTGTAGTAAAAGCCCTTGTCATTGCTTAAGTTTCGAAGAAAGGACTCAGGGAACTCCTGTACATTGTAGGCAGATGTTACGTCGGCGCCGCTTTCTATATGGTCCTGAATCATGGCGTTAAAGTCAAAATTCACGGCAATGTTGGTGTCCGCAATCACCACATATTTCTCCTTCTGAGAACGAAGGAAATCCAGGATGCTGGCCATAGCGTCCACACGTCCGGTGTAGAGCTTGGAATTTTTCTCTGCAAAAGGCGGGAAAATATTCAAGCCGCCGTTTTTGCGCACCAGATCCCACTCCCGGCCGGAACCCAGGTGATCCATCAGGGAGTGATAGTTATTGTTTACCATAACGGAGATATTGTCAATACCGCAGTTGGCCATACTGGACAGAATAAAATCAATCATGCGGTAACGGCTTGCAAAGGGGATGGAAGCCATAAGACGCACATTTACCAGCTCGGGAACCAACGCATCATAGGTGTTGGGGAAAAGAATGCCCAGGGCGCTTGTATTTGATTTTACCATTGTTCTTCACCACCTTCTACATTTTTGCTAACCATGGCCTTGGGGCCGATCTTGGCATTGTCGCCGATGACTACGCCTGCGCCAATGGTGGCCACACCGTTTTCTCCCTCCGAGGGCATGGCGCCAACCACTGCATCCTCCCCGATGGTGACATTTTCTGCCACAATACAATGCCTTACCACAGCGCCGGATTTCACCACGGTGCCGCCCATAATCACAGCGTCCTCAATGACGGCGCCCTTTTCCACCTTGACCCCGGCAAAGAGAATGGAATGCTTTACGGTTCCCTTGATCCGGCAGCCGTCGGTGATCATGGAATTTTCCACTACAGCGCCGGCACTGATTTTATGTCCGGTCATGCCGCTGTTGCGGCTGTAGATTTTCCAATCGTTGTCAAACAGGTTGATGCCGCTGTGCTCCGGGTCCAGAACCTCCATGTTGGCCTCCCAGAGAGAGGAGATGGTTCCCACATCCTTCCAGTAGCCGCTGAAATGATAGGCGTACATTTCCCGGTTGTCCCGAAGGAGATTGGGGATGATATTGTTACCAAAATCGTTTTCGGAGTTGGGATCCGCCTCATCCTCCGTGAGATATTTCTTTAAAATATCCCAGTTGAAGATATAGATGCCCATGGATGCCAAATTAGACTTGGGATTCTTTGGTTTTTCCTGGAATTCTGTGATTCTGTCGTTGGCATCCGTCACCATAAGGCCAAAGCGGGAAGCCTCGTCCCAGGGAACCTCCATGACAGCCACGCTGAACTCGGCGCCTTTTTCCTTGTGGAATTTCAGAAAATCGCTGTAATCCTGCTTGCAAATCTGGTCTCCGGAAAGGATGATCACATATTGGGGGTCGTACCGCTCAATAAAGGAAAGATTCTGATAGATTGCATTGGCGGTACCCTTGTACCAGTCAGAGCCGGAAGCCTGCTGGTAGGGAGGCAGCACATGCACGCCGCCATAGAGACGGTCCAGATCCCAGGGCTGTCCGTTTCCGATGTATTCGTTCAGTACCAAAGGCTGATACTGGGTCAAAATCCCCACCGTGTCAATGCCGGAATTGACGCAGTTGGACAAGGGGAAATCGATGATGCGGTATTTGCCGCCAAATGGTACTGCGGGTTTTGCAAGCTTCTGGGTCAGGGCATACAGGCGAGAGCCTTGTCCGCCGGCCAGCAGCATTGCAATCATTTCTTTTGCCATAACACATCCTCCTAAATCAAAAGTTTCGTAGAAAAATTATACCATAAATGACATAAAAAGGGTAGCAGTTTGTACATATTTTTAACAAAATTTACAGATCATTACAGGGAACATGGGCAGAATGTCCCTTTCGGAGAAAAGACAGCAAAAAAGCTGTCATCCAACGGATTTGTGTGTGGATGACAGCTTTTTTTGCTTTTTGCTTGAAGCTACCGAAGGCTTTTACTTACCAGCCATCTGCTTTTCCTGTGCTTCAATCATTTTCTTAACCATATAGCCGCCAACGGAACCATTCTGCTTGGATGTGAGGTTTCCGTTATAACCATCGGTCAAAGGTACGCCCAGCTCGCTGGCTACTTCATACTTGAACTTGTCAAGAGCTCCCTTTGCTTCGGGGACAGCTGCAGTATTCGATGATTTGTTAGACATAAGAAACTCCTCCTTACTGCAGATGTTGTTTGGAAACAAATCTGCGTGTGTTGTTTTCGGGTTACAGTGGTAGTATGTGAGAAATTTCTTTTAATACACTGGCAGTTGCTAACGGTTTTGAAAAAATTTTACAGCGGCCCGTAAAATAAATCATGTTGCCGAAAAACCCGCCGGCGCACCTGTGCAAGGAAGGCTTCCGGACCCAGAATCCGTATGACCGGCCCAAAGGATAGAAGCTGAATCAAAAGCTCTGTCTCATCAGCGGGATCGTAATAGATGGAGCAGAGATAGGTGTCGGTTTCCGGCTCATAGAGGGTTTTCTTTTCGTAACTGGCAAAATGGAGCATGCACCGTTCCAGGGCATTGCGCTCCCGGCTGATGCGAATGCGCACGGGCTCCGGAGCCTGCTGCTGCCAGGAAGAAAAATCCCAGTCAAAGCTTTCGGGAACGGGGGCTGAGGAAATTTCACAGGTGAGAATACGGCTCACATTTAGAACATACGTTCTTTTCGGGCGCTTTCCATGAAAGGAGACGGCCAGCAGACGAAATTTGTCGTCCTTGGGGGAATATTGCAGGCGGCAGGGGAGAAGCTCTAAGCTTTGGGAGCTGCCGTGAGCCTTGGCCCCCTCATAGACCACATGGAGAGGCGCTTGCCCCAAGGCCCTTGCGAGGGTCTGAAAATGCTCCCGGTAGGCAGGGCTCGTATAGGGATCTCCGTCGGCATATTGATCGAAATAGTGAAAGTCTGTGGGCAGATATAAGGGTTCTATAGAAGCCAGTTCCTCCTCCAGCCGGACAAGCCCCTCCCGGGAAAGGAACAGACGAAAGCGGGGATCCAAAGAAAGGGCCTTCAGCCAGGATTTCTGCAGGTCCGTGAGAGGCATTTTCAGGGAATATTCCGGATCCTGGGAGAGAGAGGAGAGGGCACAACCGTATGTCTGTCCGCCCCGGGGGGACAGTAAAGGGGACCAGGGACCAAAGAGAAGCTTGGGGAGAATGGTGAGAAAGCTCTCCTCAATGGCGTAGGTTTGAGAAATGTCCTTCATGCGGCAGGCGTCTATGGGGGCGGTGGAAGCCTCCAGAAGGATCTTTCGCACCACCTGAAAGTAGGCGCTGTAAATTTCGTGGAAGAATTCCATAAAAGGACTCCTTTCTTCATTTATGGAGGATATTCTCAGGGAACAAGGGGAACCTCCAAAAATTTCAGTCTTGCTTCAAAGGGACCGCCTCCCTTTGTTTGTACATGCGGTACATGGTTTCAAAATCCTCTGTGACCTTTTGAAGAACCTGCGGGTTGGAGCACTGGAGATCCAGAATCCGGCCGGTGAAGGATTTGACCCAGCCCAGCATTTCGTTGGTATCAAAGAAGGCGCCTGTGTAGAGAAAGGTATTCTCATATACCTTTAACACCTCTCCGCCCCGTCCTTCCCGGTGAAGCCGGCCCAGGAGATACGGCTCTCGTGCTTCGTCAATGTGAAGCTTCATACAAAGGGTTTCCATGCGGGTCTGTCCCCCAAAGGACACGCCCCAGCAATGGGGCAGATTTCGTGCAAGCTTTTTCTGCAGGACTTCATAGTCCGGACAGATTTCCAGAGGCTCCACGTGAAAGATACAGTCCAGCCGAAGCGTATTGAAGCGACGCTTGGGGGCAAAATACAGGCAGAGATACCGTCGGCCGGTCTGGGTGCTGACAAAAATTTTTAAGGGCACGCCGGTGAAAAGGATTTTTTGTCCGGAGCGGGTGCTATGGTTCTCAAAGCGGATTTCCCGGCCTTCCCGTATGGCCTTTAGGATAGGTAGAAGCACCTGATCCTCCAGAGTATGTACCAGATAGGCATGCTTAAAGGAAAAATGATTGTTTTCCAGAAATTCCCTGTCCAGAAGGGTTCTCCCCACAAATCCAAAGGGCAGGGCCTGAGAGCAAAACTTGACGCCTTCCAGAAGCTCTGTCCAAAGCGGCGTGTTTTCCAGGGGTAGAGAGGGCGTCAGGCGGTAGAGGAGGGCTTTTCCCTGCTTATCTGCCGTGAGGATTCCCATTTCCTGATATTCCCGGCATTTCAGCCGAAGGGTCTGCACGTCTACCTGGACGCCGTATTGAAGGGAGATGGCGTCACAGAGCTGGGGGACGGAAAGCCCTTCCTTCTTGTGGAGCAAATCCAGCAAAAAGAAATGAAGCAATAGATCCCGGTCTGTGAAGCTTTTGGATTTCCAGGCAGCATAGAGAGGGTTGGACAGAAGGCGCTTGGAATCCAGTCGGATGGAAACCTGCTTGCCCTTGGATGTGTAGTCCGTATGAATATAGCCGGACAGGTAATTTTCTATGCGCCGCCGCTCGTTGTCGTAGGTGCGGCCGCGTTTGTCCTGGAAATCTACCCGGACCTTGAAGCCGGAGAGGAAAAAATGGCGCATATAATCCCGGATTTTTTCGAA
>CANPIM010000036.1 GCA_947574135.1 uncultured Lachnospiraceae bacterium | reverse complement strand
GGCACAATGGCCTTTGTCCGCTCCGTGATTGCCTCCTCTATAAGCTTCTCGTCCAGATTGAGAGTATCCGGCCGGATATCCACAAACACCGGCACTGCTCCCCGCAGCACAAAGGCATTGGCTGTGGACACAAAGGTATAGGACGGCATAATCACCTCATCCCCCGGCTGAATATCCAACAGCAGGGCCGCCATCTCCGTGGCATGGGTGCAGGAGGTAGTCAGAAGCGCCTTAGCCGTACCGGTGTGCTCCTCTATCCACTGGTTGCACCGCCGGGTGAACATGCCGTCCCCGCAGATATGCTCCGCTTCAATGGCCTCTTTGATATATGCAAATTCCTTTCCCACAAAGGGGGCTATGTTAAAACCGATCATTTTTCTCATCCTTTCTGTGTCCCTTGCTACCAACTGCCTCCTACTCCTCTATGGAAAACCGATACACATGAAAGTCTGTATTCCCATAGGTCTGTACATCCACCTCTGTTCTGCCTGTATATTGTTTTCCATATTTTCCCAGAAAATACCGCTCCATATAGTCCACATTCACCAAGGATATGACAAAGACATTCTCCCCTGTCAACATGGCATGCTCCATGGTCTGAGCTCCCAGCCCAAGCTTCTCTATCTTCTTATTTTCCAGCGGGGAAAAGGAATGCCAGCCCCCCACGGATAACAAGTTGGAAAATGCAAAATCCCGGCGCAGGGTAAAATTATCTGTGTAGGTTTCAATGGAAAATGTAGTCATAAAATAGACGTTTTCCCTATGCTGGGCCATATATTGGTTGATCTCTAAAAATTGCTGATTATACGCCCAGCGCTCCCTGCTGGTTTTCTGAAGCTCCCTGCTCTGCACCCCACAGATACCCAGGAAGCAAAGTCCCAGCATTAGCATAATTGTAATATTTTTCCAGTTTTCCTTCCTTACCTCCAAAAAAGTCTCCGGCAATGCCTGTAGTAAAAGGCCGCCATGAGTAAAAATCTGCAAAAACAGCAGGGTATAGACCACCCGCTCCACCACTCTTCCCCGATAGCCCAGATACAGCCAGCAGGCCGTCCAGAGGAGATTCAAAAACACAAACTCTCCAAGCTCTCTTCGGTTTTGCAAAAGAATCCACCCCCCTATTAGAAGGATGCCGGCAAAAGCCGTCAAGGGAAGGACCTGACTGTCCAAAAGATTCTCCAAAACCTTTGTTATCCCCTCCCCCATTCGTTTAAGAGGCGGGTTTTTCTCCTGATACAATTCCCGGGCATTCTCCGCCAGGGCATGCATCTTTTCCGGATAGATGTCATCCGTCAGATATAGAGAATAGCGATGCAGGTTCACAACTGTTTCCTCATCCATCCCCATGGAATCATAGAAGGCCTTGTCCTCCTGGTAGTCGGGAATCCCGTAGAAATCCATGATTGCTTCCCGATCCTGATTATAAGCCAGGAAGGTTTTCCACTCCGGACTTCTGTAGGCAAAAAGCTCCACCCCCAGAATCAAAACGATTCCCCCGACCATGGCTGCCAAAATAGGCCAATGGCTTAGTCTCACAGGCATCCGGCCTTTCTGTAAGCTTCCATGGCGATGCCAGAATAAAATCCCGGCAGCAGGAAGCACCAGCAAAAACACATCATCCCGAATGCAGAGACACAGGAGAAGAAATGCCAGAGAGGCCCCCTCCTCCCACCAGCTCTGAAAGGGCTCCTCCTCCTGACAGGTCACAAACAAAAACAGCCCTGCCCCTCCGGCCATTCCCGCCGTTACCGTCCATTGAAAGCCCACCAGGTGCTTCAATCCCAGGCCTGTAAAAACCAAAAGTGTTCCCAGCACATACACAAGCTTCCACCCCGGTCTCCGCCTCATGACCAGCCCCCGATAGAGAACGGCAGCCAGGGATAAGCTTACAATTCCGGTCATTCCTATCCCGTACCAGTCCAGACCCGGCGCCAGGGCGTAAAGGCCGCTGATGACCAGGCCCAAAATATATTTGATATGGATCAAATGGGCATCCGGACTTCCAGTAATCACCCCGGCCGCCACATTGCGCATGGCCACATCGTCATTAATATCGTAAAAAAAAGAAAAGGAAGTATATGCCCACAGGAAGTAAAGGGCTCCCAGACCCAAGGCCCCCAGCAAAGCAAGCAGCATATTTTTTTTTGTACTCATGGGGGTTCCCCTTCCTGCTCTTTCCATCTCTCACCTCCTGCTGCCCTCTGAGTCCTCCTCAAAGGGCTTTACCGCATATAAATAGTAGGGGCGCTCCTCTATTGTGACCACTTCCTCCAGAGAGACATGGAAATCCTCATAGTTTTCCCGGATGTAATCTCCAAAAAATCCGTCACCCTCCACATCCCGCGCCACATAATAGACCTTGTCTCTGGACAATAGCGCATCCTTGACCCCGGAGATACCAAGAGCCCTAAACCGTTCCTCATCTAAGGGAGAGGTTGTATACCAATCCCCTAAAGTCAGACACCGATTTAAAGAAAAATCTCCCCGGGCCGTGACCTGTGCCCCTCCCACAGGCTCTGCACGGAAGGTCTCCACAAAAAACAGGGAATCCTCCTGTTCCTTGCAATACTCCTTAAATAACTGATAATTTCCGTCTGCCAAAAGCTTCTGCCGGTTGGAGGAAAGGGTGTCTTTCCAACTCAGAATCATGAGAAGAAAAAAGCTTATTCCTCCCATCCACAAGATCAATCTCTCCTGCTTTTTCCCCGGAAATGCCCTTAGCTGACACAGGGCTCCTGCCATGATGGCCAGATCCGCCCAATGCATGGATTGGGCCACCCGCTCAGGAAGCCTTCCCATAAATCCCAAGGCAAACCAAAGCAGTCCCTGGAAAAACAGCAGGAAAAGCACCCACACAAGCCCCCATCTGTCTCTTTTCCAGGTGTACAGCAAGAGATACACGGCCAGCAAAAGCCCATATAGATTCACAGGGGCATAGTGGGGAGAAAAAAACTGCTCTGCCGACAGTTTGACTCCCTGCCAAATCTGCCTCTTGGTTCCCATCTCCTGACCGCTCTGTCTTTTAGCTTCCCGGGCCAAGAGCTCCATCTTTTCCGCATCCATATCCTCTACCAGGTAAAGGGCATAATGCCGCAGACAGCGAAGCTCCTGACCGGTTATGTCCTGCTGCATAAAAAGCTCCGGATTTTTCTCATAAGCAGGAACCTCATAATAATCATAGACCTCTGAGCGGGCTGTCTGAAAGCGGAAAAACGTCTCCCATTCTTCACCGCCATAGGCCATCTGCTCCACAAGGGCCACTGCTCCCACACTTAAAAAAACGGCTGCCGGAAGTCCCCAGCCGCGAAGCCTTAGGGGAAACCGATTCTTTCCACGAATTTCCTCCCCTGTCTCCCCAAAACATACATGCTTCCACAGATAAAAAATCCCAAAGCCGGGCATTAGCATCCAAAAAATATCGCTACGAATGCAAAAAGTCAAAAGCAGCAGGCCATAGACCACCAGATTCTCCCCGGAACTCTGAAGGGTCACATAAAAAAACAGGGCCGCTCCCCCTGCAAAGGCTGCACACAGGGTCCATTCAAACTGCGCTACATGAAACAACATGGTATGTCCAAACAGTAAAAGCGCCAATGCCCCATATACGACCTTCCATCTCAGACTTTTATCTAAACAAAAGCCCCGGTACAGACAGGCCGCCATCCCCAAAAACATGGTGCCAACCAATATAAATCCATACCAATCCACAGAAGGCAACACATCATAGCACCGACTCATCAGCCATCCCAAGACAAATTTAATAAAAATCAAATGTCCGTCCGGTGTGCCCGTAAAAGCTCCTGACGCAATATCCCGCATAATCACATCATCTGCAATGGCATAAATCAAATGAAACCGAAAATATAGGACAGCCATGCACAAAAAGGAAATTCCCAGGGCAAGGAAGGCCGCCCAGGCCTTGGACCTACTTTGCCTCATTCAGCTTCTCCTTTCCACACAGCCGTTAAACCGATAAGAAGCTTTCAAAAGCTCCAGCTCAAAATCCTGTTTGCTTTTCTTTTCCATCCCCTGGAGAATCAACCCTGCGAAAAAGGACTGCAGGGCTGCTATCAGTCCAAATCCACAGACAATCAGCGTGGGAAACCGGGGCACCAGCCCGGTATTCAGAAATTCCACCAGAATGGGCAGAAAAAAACCAGCGCTTATGAGAGTCAGCAGGGCAGCGATGCAGCCAAAAAAGGAGAAGGGCTTATAATTTCTATACAAGCCCAGGATGCACCCCAACACCTTAAGGCCATCCGAAAAGGTATTTAGCTTGGACACGCTGCCCTCCGGCCGATCCCGGTATTCCACCACCACGTGGTCCACCTGGAGATTTTTGTCTGCCGCATGAATGGTCATTTCCGTCTCAATCTCAAAGCCTCTGGACAGCACAGGGAAGGTTTTTACAAAGGTATAGTGAAAGGCCCGGTATCCTGTCATAATATCCTGGATATTGGTATGAAAAAACCAGTTGATGCAGTTTTTCACCATAGAATTTCCAAAATTATGGAAGGGCCTTTTATTTTCCGTATAGTAGGTAGAGGACAGCCGATCTCCCACCACCATCTTTGCCCCGTGCTCCCGCACAAGCTTCACCATCTCAGGGGACGCCTCGGCCGGATAGGTGTCGTCTCCGTCCACCATCACATAGATCTCTGCCTCAATCTCCTGAAACATCCGTCGGATCACATTGCCCTTTCCCTGCTGGTGCTCATAGCGCACCACTGCACCGGCCTCCAGGGCCAGCCTGTCCGTGCCATCTGTGGAATTATTGTCATAGACATAAATCACAGCCTCCGGAAGAGCCTGCCTGAAATCCTCCACTACCTTTTTGACGGTTTTACTTTCATTATAGCAGGGAATCAATACTGCAATCTTGTCCATTTCCCTCCTCCTTTACAAATATCAGATAAACTGTCACCGGCAGGCAGACAATGATGGGATATACGTAGCGAAGCTTTACCACCGGTCCCAGAAAAAGTGTTGCAAGATAGGCCAAAAGCAACAGCAAAGGCAGAAGCGCCGGATATTTTTTCTGTCTCCAGACGAGAAGCATCCCCGCCAAAAGAGCCCACACAAAGCTTCCAATGGAAAACAAAAAAGAAATCACCGGAATTTTCTGATGTGCTGCCTCATTTCCTATTTTATCATAGATTTTCCAAAGTATGGGGAGCTTTGGCTCCATTTTCACCGCAAATTCCTCTCCATTTCCATATGCTCCGTACTCCAGATACACCAGTCCGCTGGAATCCGGCAGCGCTGCCCCTGGATACCAATAGCCCAGGTTGTTGGCCAGCACAGCGTCCACATAGAGCTTCGTATAACGCCTCCCCACAGAGCTCCAGGCCTTGAGAAAGGGAAACGGATTCTCAAAAAAGCCCTTTCCGTCAAAATATGCCTTTACAGGGTCCGCAAAATGGGGCAGATAAGCTTGAAGGCCCTCCTCTGCAATTACCGTATAAAAGCCCTCCTTCTCCTCCTCTGTCAAATCCAGATAAACCAAATTATAGGCCCGGGCGGCTGTCTGCATAAAAATACTGCACATCTCTCTTGGATCTCCCGGCTCTATCCCGGTCAAGGAATATCCTGCCTTCGTTATCCCCAGATGCAGCGCCAGCACTGCTCCCAAAACCAGCACCGCCCGTTTCCACTGTCGCCGAAAGTTCCACAGAAAAAGGGGCAGAAACAGCAATACCATATGAAACGCATTATTACGAAAGGCTAACGCCCCCAACAAATTCCCCGCAAATAAAAGCAGCTTCTTTCCGGAGGAAAAAAAGCTTTGGGGCTCCCTTGCCATCTCCCATATCTGAAGCACCAAGAGCAGCATAAAGCCGGAAAACAGAGTATCCTTGGTAGCAGCCAGAGCCATAAGGCTGTTGGCTGGATGTAATCCGTAAAAGGCCAGTACCAGCTAGCAAAACAGACGAGGCCCTCCTTCTTTTCGGAGGTAATAAACTCCCCCGGCCAACATAGCCGAAAATAGAATAAGCTGCAGCACCGTATACAGGAAAGCGCCGGCCTGACTGGAATGAAAGAGCCCAACCCCGGCCCTCATAGTTATTCCCAAAAGCCAGGTGTGTATGACCGGGTGGTGAGAGCTGAGGCCTCCATACATATATTCGTTCAACTGATAACCAGTGTCATAGGCATAAATCCCCGGATAGGATGCCAAAAAGGTAGGCATCCAAAGGAGAAGCAATGCTCCCCAGTAAAAGAAAAAAATCTTTTTGGAGATATCCACAGGCCTCATGGAAAGCATGTGCGCCTCCAGCCACTGAAACAATCCCTTCCAAAGCAAGGTTCCCATGGGAAACAAAAGGATAACTGCCCCAAAGACCTCCTTCATCCACATGGTGTCACGGTAATTCATGGCGTGTCCCACAGCTGTCATACCGGAAAACAGAAGGCCTGCAAGAGCTGCCAAACGCCAGGTTCTCTTTTCTGCTCTCTTATTTAACAGCCGGCATGCTGCGTAGGCCCCCAGACCAAAAAACAGCATGGCGGTCACACTGTTAGAAAACAGACTCCCCTCTGAACGGATATTATAAAGCTGTTCGATTCCCAGAACAAGCAGAAGGCCTGCGCCTGTTCCCAGGAAGATTCTGCCTATAGATGACTTCCCAACTTCCCAATTTTCCCCCCATTTTTTCATCACTTCACCGTATAATCCGAGTAATCCAAGGAAAAGTTCGGATTAAAATAGGGATCTCCCGCCTCCAGCTCTGCCTTCCATTTCTCCCGAAACAGAGCCACCTCCTTCTGGAAGCGCTGTAGCTTTTCTCCCTCTTCCATGCCCCGGGTCTTGGACTCATAGTGGTAGAGCTCCGCAAAGGGTGTAAATACATTGAGATACCCCGCTTTTCGCAGCTTCAGGCAGAAATCCACATCGTTAAAGGCCACGCTAAAGCTCTCGTCCAGGCCGCCCACCTCATCGTACTGGGCCTTCTTTACCAGCAGGCAGGCCCCCGTAACGGCCGTCACATCCTGGGCATAGCACAGCCGCCCCATATAGCCCAGATGCTCCTTGGCATCCTTATAATGGGTGTGCCCGGCGGCCCGGTGGGCTCCCAGGCCAATGACAATCCCCGCATGCTGAATGCTGTTGTCCGCATAGTAGAGCTTTCCCCCCACAGCCGCCACATCCGGCCGCTGGGCATACATCAGCATTTCCTCCATCCACTCCCGGGTAATCACCTTCATATCATTGTTCAGAAGGAGCACATACTTCCCCTGTGCAAAGGAAATCCCGAAATTGTTGATTCTGGAATAATTAAAGCCCCCCGCCTCCTTGTATGTCACAATGCGTATTTTCCCGTTGTGCTGAAGAGCCTTATAATAATCAAAAATCTCCTTTGTCTCGCTGTTGTTCTCCACAATGATAATCTCGTAATTTTCATAGGTGGATTTGCTCACAATAGACTCCACGCACCGGGACAGATCCTCCATATGATCCCGGTTAGGGATCACAATGGAAATAAGTGGCCGCTCCTGCAAGGGATAACGGATGCGAAAAATGGTGGGAAAGGCCCGGGTACTCTCCACCTTCACCTCCATGCCATAGGCATCCCGCAGGTGATCGTGGACCGCCCGCTTGGCCGCGTCCACCGCATAGGTCTTGGCATTGATATCCTGGGCCACGGAGGCCTTGTGAGAACGCCAGTAGTAAAGGGCCTTGGGAACATGGCATACTTTCCTGGCCCGGGCTGTGAGCCTTAGAATCATATCGTGGTCCTGGCTGCCGTCATATTCACTGCGAAACACCCCGCTCTCGTCCAGAAGCTCCCGGGAAAAGACGGAAAAATGACAGATATAATTATTCCCCCGCAGGTTATCCGGCGCATAGTCCGGCTTAAAATGCAGTACAATCATATTGTCAATGCTGTCCCCCTGGAAGGTAATCTCGTCGCAGTAAATGTAGTCCGCCCCCTGCTCATTGATCACTTTTGTGTACTCATAGAGCACAGAAGGATGGAGAATATCATCGTGATCAAAGAGGGCAATATAGTCACCGGTGGCCATCTTTAAGCACTCATTGGTATTTCCGGAAATCCCGTAATTGTGGTCCAGCACATGATATTTGATGCGGGGCTCCTTCTCTCCATACTCCTTTACGATCCTTCCCACATCCGAATGCTCCGAATCACTTCCGTCAGCCAGACAGAGCTCCCAATTCTCATAGGTCTGGGCTGTCACAGACTCTATCATATCACGCAGAAATTTTTCCGGCGTATTATAAAGAGGTACCAGAATGCTATAGAGCACCTTTCTCGCAAAGACGACCTCCCGCTGGCTTACTGCCTCCTGGGGAGTGGGAAAGCTGGCCGTTCCGTGGCTTTTCATATTTCGCCGCTCCCGGATTTTGCTGCGCACCTTGCGCATCACCCCTGGAATGGAGCCGTACCGGGTCAACCGATCCCGGGTTTTTTCATAAAAATGAAAGGCCTTTCGCAGGGGGACGGAAAGCTTCCAGGCAAAGCTGCCCTTGATCCGGTCAAGCTTAAACGTAAGCTCCTCAATCTCCTTTTCCGCCTCCTCGATTTTGCTAAGAAGGACCTCGGTCTTTTCCCGCTCCGCCGCGTAAAGCTTCTGGTAGTCTTTTTGAAGCTCCTGGCTGTCCTCTTCCATTCTTTGCTTTTCCTGCTTCTCAACCATATACAACCCTCACATCCGTTCTCATCTCTTATCCCTTTTCCCGGGGGTCCTCATAGGCGTCGCAGACTTCCTCCGCCTCCCCCATCATACGGATATGGCCTTTGTCAATCCAGACGGCCCGCTTGCAGATTTCCTTCACCTGCTCAATACTGTGGGACACAAACAGCACGGTGGTGTTCCGGTCCATCATCTCCCGGATACGTTTTTTACATTTATTCTGAAACTGGTAATCTCCCACGGAAAGGATCTCGTCAATAATCAAAATATCCGCGTCCACAATGGTGGCAATGGAAAAGCCCAGCCTTGCCAGCATTCCTGAAGAAAAATTCTTAATGGGCACATCCACAAACCGCTCCAGCCCCGCAAAGGAGATAATATCATCAAACCGCTCCTCCAGCATTTCCTGGGAGTAGCCAATAAGCGCCCCATTTAAGAAAATATTTTCCCTGGCCGTCAAATCATGGTCAAAGCCTGCACCCAGCTCAATCATGGGTGCAATGGTCCCCGTGGTGTGCACCGTGCCCTTGGTGGGCTTTAACACCCCGGCAATAATCTTCAGCAGGGTACTCTTTCCGGAACCGTTCATTCCCACCAGTCCCACAGAATCCCCCTTTTTTATCTCAAAGCTAATGTCATTCAGCGCCCAAAACTCCTCATAAAACAGCTGGCGCTTCAAGGCCTTAATCACATATTCCTTAATGCTGTCCACCTTTTCCCGGGACAGGTTGAAGCACATGGATACATCCTGTACCTCGATGGCATTTTCTATTTTCATGTGCCTCTCCTCTCTTATATTTTCAGAATAAACGAATCCTGAGCCCTGCGAAACACCAGCGCGCCAATCACCAAAGACACCAGACACCAAAACAGACTTTGTACATGCAAAATAGCCGGAGCCGTCACACCCTCCAGCACCACACAGCGGAATATTTTGATAAACGCCGTCAGGGGATTGGCATTGACAATAAACACCACCCATCGGGGCGCATTCTCCAGGATCTCCATGGGATAAATCATGGGGGTCAAATACATCCAGGCCGTGGTCACCACCCCATAGAGATGGAGCAAGTCCCGAAAGCTTACGGCCACGGCCGACAGGAGCAGGCTGACTCCCACGGAAAACAGAAGTACATAGGCCAGAGGGAACACGGCCAGCATCACCGTTGGTGTCACCCGGGCCCGGGTTACCACCATGACGATTACCAGAGCTATCATGGACGCCAGAAGATTTACCCCGCTGGACATTACCTTGGTAATGGGAAACAGATACTTGGGCACATACACCTTTTTTATCAGCTCCCCGCTGTGGATAATGGAGCCCATGGCAATGCTGGTGGATTCATTAAAAAAATTAAATATGACCTGCCCGCAGAGCAGATATACCGGAAAATTTTCAATATTTCCATATTTGGAAAAGAAATAGGAAAACACAATGGACAGCACCGTCATCATCAGCAGGGGATTCAGCACCGTCCATAAGAGTCCCAGAACGGAACGCCTGTATTTGGTTTTGATATCCCGCATAACCAGCTGAACGATGAGGGCCTTGTATTTCACAAACACACTAATAAAGCTCATGCCGGTACCTCTTCATCACTGCAGCCCGAACCAGGACAATTACAAAAAACGCTCCCAAAAACACCAGGCCAAAGCGCAAAAACTGAAAATTCAGCGCCTGTCCGTTGGGTCTGGGCGTAGCATAATAAGCGTTATTAAACCAAAACAGCTCACTCATAAGGGCCACATAAACGGCCGCCAGAAAGGTGATAATATTTCCTTTGTGAAGCAATACCCTTAAGGGGCCTTTGGCGTCATGCTGAAGCTTCCAGAGCCCCGAGGCATAAATATCTGCATGCTCGATTTTCAACCGACGGTTTTCCTCGGCCAGCTGCCGGTTTTCCTCCATGGCTGCCTCAATCTTTCCAAGGAGCTGATCCCGTTCCCGCTGGGAAACATTGGATTTCTTAATATCCTGCCAATAGCTCTTCTCCTCCACGCCAATTTCCAAGACCTGAAATTCCACCTCCGCCCCACTTAGATGGGTACAGAGCGCCTCATCCACAAAAAACTTGGGATCGTGGTGCAAATACACATAAATAGGCTCCAAATCCACGTCGCTGTTGGTCTTTATCCGGGACAGAGGAATCTCCCGGCGTGCCCGCTTTTCCTTATCCAGGCCTGCAGCCTGCAGCTCCCCCGTCGGGTCCTTCCCCTGTATGGCGTCATAAAACAGGGTGATTCCCATCAGGCGCACCATACTGCTGTCCTCCAAAAGAGGATCAAAGCGAAAGCCCACGGTTTTTTCAAAGCAGGTCAAATCAAAGGACAGCCGCACTGTCTCTCCCGGCACACAGGAATACTCCGCCTTTAGAGAATCCTCCGGGCGGAAGTCCTTTCCCGTATCTATAAACACCTCTGCCGTCAACTGTACTGCTTCCATATTACCTTTTCAGCTCCTTTATGCCGCCCCACTTCTGATCCTTCTCGGAAATTGTAAGCTCCATTCCCTGGGGAATCGGCCATTCCACTCCAATGTCCGGATCACTCCACAAAAGGCCGCCCTCATCGTTGGCATGATAAAAATCCGTGCACTTATAGGCAAACTCCGCGTAATCCGACAGCACCAGAAAGCCGTGGGCAAAGCCCTTGGGAATAAAAAACTGCTTTTTATTTTCCGCAGACAGCAAGACCCCATGCCATTTTCCATAGGTAGCCGATCCCTGCCGCAAATCCACAGCCACGTCAAAAACCTGGCCGGACACCACCCGGACAATTTTATCCTGTGGGTGATGAATCTGAAAATGAAGGCCCCGCAAAACTCCTTTTTTAGAGGCCGACTGGTTGTCCTGGACAAAAACCAGGTCAATCCCCGCCTGCTTAAAATCATTATAATTGTAGGTCTCCATAAAATACCCCCGCTCGTCTCCAAAGACGGTGGGCGTAATGACCTTGAGACCCTCTATCTCACATGTCTCTACCGTAATTTTTCCCATCTTTTTTCTCCGTTTTACAGTCCGTTGGCCACATCCACCAAATATTGCCCATAAGCAGTCTTTAGCAAGGGCTCGGCCAGGGCCAAAAGCTGTTCCCTGTCAATAAAGCCCCGGCGGTAGGCAATCTCCTCAATGCAGGAAATATACATGCCCTGCCGCTTCTGAAATGCCGCCACAAAGTCCGCCGCGTCCAGAAGGGCATCGTGGTTTCCCGTATCCAGCCAGGCAAAGCCCCGGCCCAGGGTCTCCACCTTCAGGGTCCCTCTGCGCAGATATTCATTGTTAATGCTGGTGATCTCGATTTCCCCCCTGGCTGAGGGTTTTACATTTCTGGCAATCTCCACCACGTCATTGTCATAAAAATAAAGGCCCGGCACCGCATAATTGGACTTTGGCTTCTCCGGCTTTTCCTCAATGGAGAGGGCCCGTCCCTCCTGGTCAAACTCCACCACCCCGTATTCTCTTGGGTCCTTTACATAATAACCAAATATAGTGGCTCCGGACTGCTGCTCCGCCGCCCGCTTTAATACCCGGGAAAAGCTCTGTCCATAGAAAATATTGTCCCCCAGCACCAGGGCCACGCTATCTTTTCCAATAAAGTCCGCGCCGATAATAAAGGCGTCCGCCAGTCCCCGGGGCGTCTCCTGCACTGCATAGTGCATGGAAAGTCCCAGCTGGGAGCCGTCTCCCAAAAGCTCCTCAAACACCGGCAGATCCCGGGGTGTGGAGATAATCAAAATCTCCCGAATCCCTGCCAGCATCAGCGTGGACAGGGGATAATAAATCATGGGCTTATCGTAAACCGGCATAATCTGCTTGGAAATCGCCTTGGTTAGCGGGTACAGTCTGGTCCCGGCTCCCCCGGCCAGTATAATTCCCTTCATATGTCTCCTCCGTTATTGGTTGTCCGTCCCAGGCGGACATGTGCTTGATCTCTTGTCCTCTAGGCCTGGTACATCTCCGCGTAGTATTTCTGATAGTCTCCGCTGGTCACATTCTTCATCCACTCCTCATGCTCAAAGAACCACTGAATGGTCAGGCGGATGCCTTCCTTGAACATGGTTTCCGGATACCAGCCGATCTCCTCCTTGATCTTATCCGGGGCAATGGCGTACCGACGGTCATGCCCTTTTCGGTCCTCCACATAGGTGATAAGCTTCTCGCTTACCAGCTCTCTGCGGGGATCTCCCTCCGGGAGCATCTCCTGTAGGGTATCCAGAATAATATGAATAATCTCAATGTTCTGTTTTTCGTTGTGGCCGCCGATATTGTACCGCTCTCCCAGGCGTCCCTGCTCCTGCACCATATCAATGGCCTTTGCATGGTCATCCACATAGAGCCAGTCCCGAACATTTTTCCCGTCTCCGTATACGGGCAGCTTCTTTCCCTGGAGGGCATTGTTGATAATCAGGGGAATCAGCTTTTCCGGAAACTGATAGGGCCCGTAATTATTGCTGCAGTTAGTAATATTAGCCGGAAAATGATAGGTATCTATATAGGCCTTTACCAGCATGTCCGAGGAGGCCTTGCTGGCGGAATAGGGGCTGTGGGGATCCAAGGGGGTGGTCTCATAAAAATAGGTGTCCCCCTCCTCCAAAGAGCCGTACACCTCGTCCGTGGATACATGGAGAAATTTCTTATCCTCCTTAAAGCTTCCGTCCGGATTCTCCCAGGCCTTCTTGGCTGCATTGAGCATCACCAGGGTTCCCAGCACATTGGTCTCCACAAAGACCTCCGGGTTGCGAATGCTTCGGTCCACATGGCTCTCCGCCGCAAAGTGTACCACCCGGTCAATGTCATACTCTGCAAATATTTTTTCAATGGCCTCCCGATCCCGGATGTCGGCCTTAACAAACACATAATTATCCCGATCCTCCACGGCCTTTAAATTCTCCAGGTTCCCCGCATAGGTCAGGCAGTCTACGTTAATGATCCGAATGGTATCCCCATATTTCCGAAACATATAGTGAATATAGTTGGAGCCGATAAATCCCGCGCCTCCCGTAACCAGATAGGTTCTCATAGCATAAATCCTCCAATATCTCTTTTCCCTTAGCTTTCCCGATGAAACTTCCAAAAATTCTCTTTATTTCCTAACTATAGCATAAAGTTTTGACAAGTTCAACCAATTTGCGTCATTCGCTTTGGGGTTGCGTGTGGGAACGTTGCTTTTTAGATTTTGCCTAAGGGACTCTTCCCTTTTTGTTTAATCACCCTTCTTAGTAGCTTTCCCACTCCTTCTATAAGCATAAGAGAAAACATCAGATAAAGGGCAATGGCTTCTACCAGACAGCTTAAGCTTAAATATTTTGTCTCTTTTCCTACCAGACAACAGAAAATTCCTACAAATAATATTGCATACAGGGTTTCCATGCTTTTGCAGCTTTTATACTCCTCCGGCTCGTCTAAAAACAGAAGCAGGGGACCTGTCATTATAATCACCGTGTACTGGCCGCTCCACCCGGGACATGCAATCATTAAAATACAAAGCAGGGTGACCCTTTTCCATTCTCTGTCAAGACCCCAAAGGCTGATAAGTCCCAATCCCATTGCGGCAAGGGGGAGAATTTTCTTAAGCAGTGTCAACTCTAAATGAAGGTCTGTTTCCAAAAGATTCACGAAATTTACAAGGCTTACTGCCTGACTCTCTACTGCCCCCGGCGCATTGATAATGAGAATGTTATCCTTCCACTGTAGAAATCCCTCCACACCGCCAAACAAAAAAAACGGAATTCCAAAAAGAAGGATTCCATATATGATGGTCCGAAGCGCCTCCGCCCACCGTTTTTCCCGTAATAATAAGGCACCTGCAACGGCGGGGTATAATTTCAAACCGGCGGAAGCCGCCAAAGACAGATAGCTTAGCTCCCGCACCCAGGCTTTATGAGAATCTTTTTCTTTGAGAAAGATAAGGAGAAATATATTGCTTAAAATCACCAGATTCCCCCGCTCCCACATAAACAGATAGGGGGGTGAAAAAATAAGCAGCAAAATAAAGAGCAGCTTTTCCCCTCGGCTTCCCTTTTTGCCCTCTGCCAAGGTCAGAAGCAGCAATATCATGTTTCCAATCACATACATCAGTAGCGCAAAATAAATTCCCGCTTCCCCATTCCCAATGCAGGCCTCACGAATGCCACCCATCAGAATGGCGTTTCCTCCGGCTTCCATGGGGATACAGTGATACAAAAAATAATAAACCACATAAGCCAGAGGGGGAAAACAGGCAGATTTTCCCACGGCATAGGGCCTTCTCTGGGATACATATTTCATGTGATTAAAAAAATCCATGCAAAAGTCTGTAAAATTGCTGAATACAAGATTTTTCCAGGCATCTCCATGCGTCCAAAAAATTGTCCAAAGAGCCGTAAAAGCAAAGAACAGCATACCACCATACCAGATTGCTTTTTGGGGGCCTATCTTATTTTTCCATATTCTCATTTTCTGCTTTTCCTCTGCTCTCCTTGCGTTACAAACACCCCATACACCAGAAAGAAAATCCCACACTCCACGCCTCCCAGCACATACCGGGGATCCTGAGCCGGGATGGCCAGCATCAGCATGGCCAGCACCGTCAATACGGGCAGACAGGCCGCCACTTCCACAAGCCGCCGCTTCCACACAAGCAGCGCACAGGAGAATAAAAGTCCAAAGGTCCAGATGCCGCCCCGCCAGATAAAGGACCGGACAATGGGAATCCGGGTGCTGGCATTGGAAATCTGGAGCATGATGTTGGTCATGGCTGTCCGGGGCATTTCCTCCTCGCTGGGATACCCCTCCATAAACTCAAAGCAGGTGCCCTCCACCGGCGCCCACTCATAGCCGTCCCAGGGCCGCCCCATCTCCCATACCAGAGAATTGCAGTTAAAAAATACAGTCAAATATTTTACCGGATACCTGCGAAACAGACTGAAATTCAGGCGCAGCAGCGGTTCTCCTAGATCGTACTCATCGATTTTGTGAACCACTCCTCCGATGGTGCTCCAGTCCCGGGCAATGGGATCCGCCCAGTAGCCATTTCCCGTCCTGGCATAGGCCTCCCTCCAGTGCTCCAGAGGGGTGATAATCTCCATTACCGTGCGCTCGTCCTCTGTGAGCTCCACCTCCTCGTCGCTGGCCATGGCTCCGGAAAGCACCATGGGCAGCGTATAAGTGACATAGCCGGGATTTCTCGTGGCATCCAGAATCTGAAAGGCCAGAATATCCACAATGAGAAACTTCAGCGCCAACACCCCTGCCAGGCTTCCCGCCATTTTGAGACTGTCTCTTTTGCGTTTTTTCCCAAGCAACCCCCCCAGCATGGCAAGGGTCCCAACAAGCACCGGCACCAGGCTCCCGTGTCGGAACAGGACCACCACCAGACCAAAGCCAAGATAGGCTGTAAAATTTTTCCAGTTCACGCTTTGCTTCGTAATACAATCCAGAATATTCAAGCTAAAGGCAAAGAGACACATGGTGAACAGCACGTCCTTGTAGGTAAGCTGCAAATAAATATAGGGAGTGATCACAAGAGAGGATGCAAGCACATAGATGCGGCAGGCCCTTTTGGATCCGGTGAGCCGAAAGAGTAATCCCAATGCTCCGTTACAGATATAGAGATAGAGGATGCTCTGCAAAATCCGCACAATCCAATAGGAATTCCATATTTCCGAGCAAATTCGAAGGAAAAAGATGTATCCGATGGGATCCCAGTCATTCCACTCTCCGGCCACAGCCTGATCCCAGCACATAAAGGAATCCCCCAGCCTGTAATTGGGAAAGGAGCACAGAAGATAGGCCAGAATCAGGAGGGCCACAGGCAGCAGATAGGTATAAATTCCCAAAAATTTAATCCGGGGCAGAAAATCTCCCTCCCCCGCTTCCCCTTCCTTTGGCGAAATTCCGTAGGAAAACAGCTCATACAGCCCAAGAAGCAAGGCGTATACCAGAGCCACCGGGTACAGGGTACATGCAAACCCATAGTAGAGTGTGGCAAGCTGCTCCGGATATATCTCCCCAAGCTGCTCCAGGGAATACAGGCCGCTGCCCAAAATCTGGCTGGCAGACAGCATACAGATAAAAAGCAGGGTAAACAACAGGCTCAGGAGAAGATAGGGCCAATTTTCCCTTCGCCACATCCCCCTGCCGTCATAATCCGGCCTTTTCCACAGCAAAAGAAGGGCCACCCCCAGAGGGATCAGGGACAAATAGGCCGCATCTACCATCAAACGGCTGTCCACGCTCAATAGCAAAAGCCCGGTCCCTGCAAACAGTGCCATCCATCCCTTTCTCCACCAGCTCATGTCTCCTCTTCCTCCTCAAAATTAATCCGCTCTTCCTCCACCACCAGAGGCTTGTGCATTACCCGTGTATTGATATTCATAATATACTCACCCAAAAGCCCAATAAAAAACAGCTGGATGGAGCCCAGTCCAAAAATACCCAACAGCACGGGGATCATTCCCGCAGGAAATCGGTCCCACCACACCAGCTTCATAATCAGGTACACCAGGGCTACCATCAGGCTTAAGGCCGCCCCGATAAAGCCTCCGAAGGTAGCCAGCCTTAATCCCACCTTGGTGTAGGAGGTAAAGCTTAACATGGCGGCATCGTAGAGGCTATACCAGTTATTATGGGTCTTTCCCGCCCGGCGGCGGGGCTGTTCATAGGTAATATCCTTGCGCTTATACCCATACTCCGCCACGACTCCCCGGATAAAGGGAATGGGATCATCAAGCTTCTGTAAAAGCTTCACAAAGGTTTTGTCATAGAGGCCAAAGCCGGTAAAGTGCTCAATCATTTCCACAGAGGACATATTTTTAATAAGCTTGTAGTAGCAGGTCCGCAGAAAATAGACCAGGCCGTTTTCCTTGCTGGAGCTTTTGATGCCGCTTACAATCTTGTAGCCCTTTTCCCATTCCCGGACAAATACAGGGATCAGCTCCACAGGATCCTGAAAATCGCAGCAGAGGGAAACTGTGCAATCCCCTGTGGTCTGACAGATGCCATAGTAGGGAGAATTAAACTGTCCAAAATTTGTCACATTAAAAATAGCCTTGATCTTGGGATTCTGGCTGCAAATCATCCGCAGCAGATCCCGGGTATGATCCGTGGAGCAGTTATCGATAAATAAAATTTCATAGTCATATTCCGGCAGATCCCTAACAAACATTTCCACCACCGCCTGACTGATGGGTGCCACATTCTCTTCCTCATTGTAACAGGGAATCATTACGCTAATTTTCTTCATGCTTCCTCTTTCTGATGCGCCTGCCGCATCATCTGCTCCTGAACCCAGGCACAGGTTTCCCCAATTCCCTCCCGAAAGGAGTATGTTGGCACAAAACCCGTGTCTTTCGTAAGCTTTGAAATATCCGCACACAGATACATCACCGGCCGGGGGCCGTAGGGCAGTGCTCCAAAGCCCAGGGGCGCTCCCGGGGATAAGGCATCCCGCAGCTCCTCAATATATTCCCGCAAGGGCCGGGCCCTTCCTCCTCCCAAACAGTAGACCGAACCGTCCCGCCCCCTTTGCCCCAGCAGGTACATTGCCCGGCCGGCATCCTTACTGTACAGATAGTCCCACTTCTGCTCTCCGGCCGTGAGAGGCGGACATTCTCCCCTAAGCAACCGGCGAATGGTTGACATAATCATGGTTTTCTCCCCGTCGCAGGGGCCATAGACACTGAGAATCCGCGCCCAGACGTGGCGAATTCCAAGGCTTTTGCAAAGCTCCCGGCTCATCTGCCCGGCACAGAGCTTGGCCATGCCGTAGCCATTTTCCGGAAAAGCCGGGGTTTCGGGCGTGAGATTCCCCTCCACCCGGCCGTATTCTGCCTGGGAGCCTGCCCCTACAAAGGCCTTACAGCCCAAAGCCCCAGCCAGGCGCACTGCCTTCAGGGTATATTGAATATTTCTCACCTGGAGCTCCATGTCATTGCGGGTCTCTCCAAAGGTGCCCTCCCAGGCCAGATGATAAAAGACCTCACAGCCCTTTGGCAGGCGCTTTTCTGCCTCCTCCAAATGTCTGATATCCACGGGAACTGCC
Source organism: uncultured Lachnospiraceae bacterium (assembly GCA_947574135.1). Lineage (GTDB taxonomy): Bacteria > Bacillota > Clostridia > Lachnospirales > Lachnospiraceae > RGIG4284. Next base: position 14,355 of record CANPIM010000036.1, on the reverse strand, counting down.
TGTACCAGGGGGTGACTGGGCAGCTGCCCTATCCGGGGGGAGTCGGGACGTACCAGGGCGTATACCCTGGTCCCCTCCCGAATACAGGCCTCTATAAGCCCCGTTCCCACAGCTCCTGTAGGTCCGGTAATAACCACTTGCTTTCTTTGTTCCTCTCCCATCACTCCTCCACCGGGGCAATCAATAGGTTCCTTCGCACCTCCTCCCGGGGCAGGAAGGGGGCCAGATCCTCCAGAGGCGGGCTTACCAGAGTCCCGTCCTCCAAACGCCTGGTGGCGCTTTTTGGCTCAAACACCTGCTGGGGGGAGACAAAGATCTCACAGATCACCGCTCCCGGTTCTTTTAAAGTCGCGTCCACCGCCAGCTTCATCTCTTCATTGCCGGAGGCTGAAAAGTAGGGATAGCCAAAGGCCGCCGCCAGCTTTTCATAGGAGGGGAAGGAGAGATCCCGGCTCTCCGGTCCGATTCCCACCTTGGTGTGCTCCCCGAAGAGATTATTCTGGGTCTGCCGAATGGAATGATAGCCCTGGTTGTTGATAAGGAATATTTTTATGGGAAGCTTATTGGTCAGCACGGTCTGAAGCTCCTGGAGATTCATCATCAGGCTACCGTCTCCCTCAATGCAGACGGTTTCTTTTCCCCCTGCTGCTATGCAGGCTCCAATGGCGGCGGGAAGTCCATAGCCCATGCTGGCAATGGCGCTGTTAATGAGAAAGCGGGCATTCTCCTGGATCACATAATTGTGGCTACCCACCACACAGGCGCTGCCATTGCTGACCACTGTCAGGTTCCCCTTGGGCAGGCTGCTGCTCAGATACCGGATAAAGGCATATACATTGGCATAGGAGCCGTCCTCCTCCCAATGCCTGGGCAGAGTCACCGGGTAATCCCGTTTCCAGGCCTGGCACCGCTCCACCCAATCCTTTCCCACAAACAGGGTGGTCTTTGGGCTGCCGTCCCTGGAGGCCTCCCCGTCCTTTGCTTGCGTCTCCTCCAAAAGCCGGTTCAGCACCGTAAAAAAGTCCCTGGCATCGGCGCAGACAGGTAGCTCTACATGGATGGTATGCTTGCGAAGCTCTGCCTCATCCACATCCACCATCATCACATAGGCCTCCCGGGCCCAGGTTTTCCAGCTATAGCCAACCTGGCGGATGGACAGCCGGTTGCCCACGGCCAATATCAAATCCGCATTCTGCACGGCAAAGTTTCCCGGCCTGTCTCCCATGATTCCCGCCCGTCCCACATAGAGGGGATGGGCATCCGCTATCAAGTCCAGAGAGTCCCAGCAGGTCACCACAGGAATCCCAAGAGCCTCCACAGCCCTTTGGAATTCCTCATAGCCTTCGGAGAGCCGAATGCCATTTCCTGCATAGAGCACCGGTCTTTCTGATTTGGAAATTTTTTCCAATATCTGTCTTACCAGATTCTCATCCACAGGCTTTGGCCTTTGCCCCTCGTCCTCCGCCGGATCATACCCCGGCAGCTCCTCTGTCTCAATAAGGCACCCCTGATAGTTCACGGGTATGTCGATCCAAACTGGCCCCCGGCGACCTGTGACTGCCAGGTGAAAGGCCTTTTCCAGCACATACCGGATTTGTGTCGGCTCCTCCAGCATCACTGCATATTTACACATACAGGAAACCGATTTTATAATGTCAAACTCCTGATCTCCCACAGCTCTTAAGGGATGGCCCCCGGTAAACTGCTCTGTATACCGGGCCGTGGTATCGTAGCGCACCTGCCCGGAAAGCACCAGCATGGGAACGGAGTCCAGCCAGCCGCCTACCACCCCGGTTATGGCATTGGTTCCCCCCGGTCCTGTGGTCACGCAAAGGGCCGCCATCCGGTTGCTGTACCTGGCATAGGCCTCTGCAGCCATGGCGCTGGCCTGCTCATGGTGATTATAGGTGCAGTGAAGCCCCTCCTTATGTCCCAGCGCGTCATTGAGATGCATGGCGCCGCCCCCTACTACGGTAAAGCAGTCCGTAATCCCCCGATCCACCAGGAAATCCGCCACATAGTCTGCCAATCTTTGTCTCATACCTGTTTTTCCCCCTTTCCCCGGAATGCCCAGAGCTTATTCATTAGAAAATTTAACGGAATGGTAATTAGCAGGTTTAACACCGGCCCCAGGGACTTGGGAATATGGAGTAAATCCACCCAAACCACCAGCAGCACATTGGCCAGCAAAAGCCCTGTGGAGGCGTAGGATAAAAAGGTTTTCACCCAGGTTTTCCACCAGACCCGCTCCTCCCCCTCCCCTGCCTGAAACACGTATTTGTTGTTCCAGTAAAATGCATTTTGCACGCTGACCACAAAGCCCAGCACACTGGCCGCCAGATAGTGAAGGCCCAGGGAAATTCCCAGCAAATATACCACATAGGAGATGAGCGTGTTGGATAAGCCCACCAGCCCAAACTCCACAAACTGCCAGAGAGCCTTCCACTGCTCCTGGGAAAACTCCCTCCCGACCAGGCCCAGCAGTCGGTTTACCAGCCAGCGGGCCAGCCCCTCCACCCGACGCCACAGGGAAGGATTATTCTTTTCTTTTTCATTCACCTTGCATTCTTCTGCCAATTTTTCTCACACCTTTATTTTTTGGCCTTCCCGCCTTTTTTCAGGCCCTCTACCGGCAAGCTTCCACGGCTCTTAAAATAACCTGTGCCATATAGTCCAGCATTTCCTCTGTCATTCCCGGGTATACTCCCACCCAGAAGGAATCCCGCATAATCCGATCCGTGTTTTCCAGACTGCCGGCCACCCGGTAGCCCTGTCCCTCAGCTCTCATCTGGTCAAAGCAGGGATGGCGGATAATATTTCCCGCAAAGAGCATACGGGTCTGCACTCCCGCCTCCTCAAGATGCTGAACCACCTGGTTTCGGTCTATGCCCTCCCTGCAGGTAAGCAAAAGTCCAAACCAGCTGGGATTGCTGTCCCTGCAGGGCTCCGGCAAAATCAGCCTGTCCTCTGCCTGGGAAAGCCCCTCTCTTAGCCGGGCAAAGTTCTCCCGGCGGCGTTTGACAAATTCCGGAAATTTTTCAAGCTGAGCACAGCCAATGGCCGCCTGCATATCCGTGGCCTTCAGATTGTACCCAAAATGGGAGTATACATATTTGTGATCGTAGCCCAGGGGCAGCTCCCCGTACTGTCTGTCAAACCGGTGGCCACACAGGTTGTCCCGTCCGGAGGGGCAGACGCAGTCCCTTCCCCAGTCCCGAAGGGATTTGATGCATTTATACAGCAGGGGATCGTTGGTATAGACGGCTCCCCCTTCTCCCATGGTCATATGATGGGGCGGATAGAAGCTGGAGGTTCCCATATCTCCCAGCGTGCCAGTAAGACAGGTCTTTCCATCCAGGGTATATTCCGAGCCCAAAGCATCGCAGTTATCCTCAATGAGCCAAAGCCTGTGTCTGTCACAAAACGCCTTCACTGCCCTAAGATCAAAGGGATTCCCCAGAGTGTGGGCCAGCATTACCGCCTTGGTCCGCTCCGAGCGCGCCTCCTCAAGCTTTGTCACATCAATATTATACTGAGGGATCGTCACATCCACAAAAACCGGTACCGCTCCATATTGCACAATGGGCGCAATGGTGGTGGGAAAGCCGGCGGCCACGGTGATTACCTCGTCCCCTCTTTGAATCTGCCGTTCTCCCAAAAGAGGCGAGGTAAGCGCCATAAAGGCATTGAGATTGGCCGAGGAGCCGGAGTTCACCAGACAACAATATCTTACTCCCAGATACGTCGCAAGCTTTTTCTCGAATTCCTCTGTGTAGCGGCCGGCTGTGAGCCAGAACTCCAGGGCACTGTCCACCAGATTGACCATCTCTCTGCTGTCATAAACCCGGGAGGCATAAGGAATCCGCTGCCCCCTCTCAAAGGGCTTTTTCTGCCTGTGATAGCGGCCCCAATATTCCTCTACCGCCGCCAGAATCTCCTCTCTGGCCTGCTGCTCTGTTTTATTTTCAAACATGTAGCTTCCTCCCTTTCTATCCTCTCAAATACTCCTCAATCTGCCGGCCCATGAGATCTGCCGCAGGCTCTCCCCTAAGCCAGCCCTGATACCAACGGACTGTCTTTTCCAGCGCCACCTCCACAGACCAGCGAGGTCTCCAGCCAAAACGATTTTTTAATCTGGAGCAGTCAAGCTTAAGAAAATTTGCCTCATGGGGTCCTCCGTCCGGCTCTGCCCGCCAGGAAAGGCCTTCTCCCCAGGCCCTGCAAAAAAGCTCTGCCAGCCGGCCCGTGTTGATGCAGTCCTGATCCTCCGGACCCACATTGTAGCTGTCCCCAAAGGAGGGCTCCTCATACTGTCTTTGGGCAATCATCAGGTAGGCAAACAAAGGCTCCAGCACATGCTGGAAGGGACGAATGGACTGGGGATTGCGCAGGATTACCGGCTCTCCCCTCTGGGCCGCACGCACGCAGTCCGGGATAATCCGATCCCTTGCAAAATCTCCGCCTCCGATCACATTTCCTGCCCGGGCCGTGGATACGGCCGTTCCCCCTGCTGCCAGAAAGGCCCTGGTATAGCTGTGAGTCACCAGCTCTGAGCAGGATTTGCTGTTGGAATAGGGATCGTATCCATTCAGCCCGTCTGTCTCCCGGTACCCCCAGGCCCATTCCCTGTTTTCATATACCTTATCTGTGGTCACATTTAAAAAGGATTTTACCCCCGGTGTCTGCCGAATGCATTCGCAAATATGCACGGTTCCCATAACATTGGTCTCATAGGTATAGACCGGCTCCTCATAGGAGGTGCGCACCAGGGGCTGAGCCGCCAGATGGAACACCAGTTCTGGTCTTGTCTGCGCAAACACCTGGCTTATATGCTTCTGATCCCGAATGTCCCCTATGACAGAATGGATTTTGCTTTCCATTCCGGAAAGGGTAAATAAGTTTGGCTCTCCCTCCGGCTCCAATCCATAGCCCGTCACCTCTGCCCCGGCATCTGCCAGGATCCGGCAGAGCCAGGAGCCCTTAAAGCCCGTATGGCCTGTAACCAGCACCCGCCGGCCTTTGTAAAATGTCAGTTCTCCGATTCCGTTTTCCGCCATTGTCTCCACTCTTTTCTCGCAACGCTTTGATTAAGCCGTTTCATTTTCCCAGGTTTTCCAGGGCGCATGCCCCGAGGCCCACAGCTTTTCAAGCTTCTCCTTTTCCCTGGCCGTATCCATGCACTGCCAGAAGCCGTTGTGCCGGTAGCCCATAAGCTGTCCCTCTGCCGCCAGTCGGCCCATAGGCCCCTGCTCAAAGACCGTACTGTCATCCTCCAGGTAGGAAAATATTTCCGGATTCATAATCATATAGCCCCCGTTGATCCGGCCTCCGTCCTGCTCCGCCTTCTCCCGAAAGGCATCCACCTGCCCTTCCTCATTCACCTCCAGCACGCCGAAGCGCTGATCCAGGGTCACCGTGGTGATGGTAGCAATCCGGCCATGGGCCTGATGAAAAGCCAGGGTTGCAGGAATATCCACATCCGCCACGCCGTCTCCATAGGTTAAAAAGAAGGGCTCCTCCCCAATATAGGGCCTCACCCGCCGGATTCGCCCGCCGGTCATGGTGTGCAGCCCTGTATCCACCAGAGTCACCCGCCAGGGTTCTGCCACATTGCTGTGCACAGTCATCTCATTGCCCCTTGTAAAGTCAAAGGTCACATCGCTGTTGTGGAGATAGTAATCTGCAAACCATTCCTTGATCACATGCTGCTTGTATCCACAGCAGATAATAAATTCATTGTAGCCGTAGTGGGAATATTCCTTCATAATATGCCAGAGTATGGGCTTTCCCCCAATTTCAATCATGGGCTTGGGCCGCAGATGGCTCTCCTCGCTGATGCGGGTTCCCAGGCCTCCGGCCAGAATCACGACCTTCATCCAGTGTCCTCCTTATCTTTCCTCCAGGTGGAACAGACCCTCCGCCTGTCCCCCCTTTCCTGTCAGGGTATTATATTCCATATAAAAATAGGCATTTAACAGCTCCTCATAGGGGCTTTCTTCTCCATAGACGTAAAATTCTCCGTCCTTGTCCCCATATTGGGCATAGGCTGTGAGCACGGGAACCTGAGGCAACATTTCCTCCGCCATATACTGGTAATAGGGCGTCAGCTCTGCCCCGGAAAGCTTTAACAGCACAGAGGGGACATAGGGCAGACCCATAAACTTGGGAAGCTCTGTCTCTCCCAGATCATAGTTGGCCCAAATCACATAGGGAGTGCTGTGTAGCCTCATATTCATCTCCTCTTGGGCTAATTCCCTGTGGGCCACATCCTCCAAAAAGGCCGGGCCGTGATCCCCCAGCATACACACCAGCACCGGGCGCTCCCGTTTCGCAAGCTCCTCGGTCAGCTCCTTGAATGCCTGATCCGTGAGGTTGACGCAGGAAAGATACTCATTGGCCCGGTAGCCCAGCCACTCCTCCCCCAAATCCTCCTGCACATGGACCGTGCTTTTTTGAAAATTATTGTGCACATAATCCCCATGGTTTTGGGTGGTCAGGTTGTAGAAAAACCGGGGACCATCCTCCATGGCATCGTATACCTTGAGCATATTTCGAAAGCAGCTGGCATCTGTCACATACTCCGTCCGCTGCTCCCAGTAATCCCACTCCTCAAAATCGTCTATAAAATAATAGGAATCAAACCCCATGGCCGGGTAGGCAATAATCCGGTTGTAGGTGGAACGGGTCTCCGGGTGCATCACGGCCGTCTCATAGCCCTGCTCCTTCAAACAGCTTACCATGCTCATAGCCCCTTCCATATTCAGGGAATTAAAGGGGGTGATTCCCTGCATCAGCTGCAGAGAATTTCCCGTCAAGGCCTCGTATTCCGAGAGATTGGTCCCCCCGGAAATCATAGGCCCCACAATATACCCCTGTAGGGTATTTTCCATGTTGTGAATATAGGGCATTACCTCCACATCTGTGGTCAGATCGGCCACCAGAGTCAGATCGTACCAGCTCTCGTTGATAATCAATATAATATCCGGCGTCTGTCCGTTAAGCTCCTTCGCTCCATTTTTCCAAAGGCAGTCTGGCCCTTCGTCGCTCTCTTGGCCCCTCTTTTGTCCGGCCAGCCGCTTCTCCAGCTCAGCCACCTGCTCCCAGGTATACCCGGCGGGCTTGGCCACCTTATAGGCCGCCTTTTGAAAAATCTCCACAGATACCTGCATAAAGCCATAGACCTGATACCCCTCCTCGTATCGAAGGGTGGACAGATTGGCTGGCTTGATTGCATGGGGACTTAAGCAGCCCCACCAGAAGAAGGCCCCTATGGCCGCGGCTCCGCATACCAGCCGGACAGCCCAGCGTTTCCAGGTAAACTTGCGCTTTCTCTCAGCCAAAAAGCTTATGAACGCCAGCAGGCAAAAGCCCACGCCTGCACACACCGCAAAGCCTACCCGCTTATTCCAGGCAATGTCGTAGGAGCCCAGCACATTCATGGCCGAGCGGGCATTGAATAAATCCCTGGCCGATATGGGAGTGCTGCGAAACAGCATGGAATAGATATTGATTATCCCCAGAAGAGTAAACAAAATCCCACAAAATCCAATAGAAACCCACCATCTGTCTGTCATAACATAGACGGTCAGAAGCACAAAAAACAGAATGGCCCCATTCATCAGTATATTTTTTCCGCTCATCTGCGCCAGCTTTGTGTTGTAATTGCAAACCTCTGTGAGCACAAACAGTCCGGCGGCCGTGATAAGAGCCAGCGCCCAGGAAAGCCAAGCGCCTCCCCGTTCTATCTTTGATTTTATCCGTGTCCAAAGCTCTTTTTCGTTCATGTATTCTCCCTGTCAGCTCCCGTTTTGACTTCTGAATCCGCCTCTTTACTCTCTCAGCTGGTAGATAACAGAGTCTCCATACTCCACCAGCTTCCTGGCCCCCATTCGCTGACAATGCTCGTCTGTACGCCCCCCGGCAGCCACAAAAATATACTTGGACTGAACATTGCTTAAATCTGAGGCCAGGCTGTCGAAGAGACACATGTTGATGCCCATGCCTGGAGGGAGGGCGTAGAGCATTTGCCAGTTGGTGTGCACAAAATCCTCCCCTACCACATCATCAAAAACCCATACAACCGTATTATCGTACAAATTATCTGTAACACTCAATTTCATAGTCTCATTTAACGCTTCCTCACCCTTCCTAATCTCCGCCTGCACATTGAGATCCACATAGGGAATCCCCCAGGCATAACCGCCTCCTGTTGTACTGAAAACAAAAAAATGGGCCATGGCATAGCACAAAAATAAAAATTTAGGTGTCTCCAGGCCATCCATTACCATAATAAACAGCCCTAAAACCACAAAGCATAGCATGTGCTTTTGCCCACTGGCAATCCCAAATAGATAGATAGCTGCCAGCAACATGATAACAAAATAACACACCCAAAATCCATTCCAGATAATCTCCTCCCTATTTCTCTTGTGCAGGGCACAGTACCATTTATAGCAAAACAGGCCAAACATCAGCGCAAACATGGCGCCTGCATTCTCTGCATAGGAGCTGCCATAATAGAGAGAGCTGCCAATGTAGCCCATATATTGATTCCATGAAGATAAAAACACATACAGGAGATTCTTTATGCCACTTTTAAAGCCCTCAGCTATAAATACCTCCATCCAGGAGCCACCCAGCAGGCTCCCCCCATCTAAATAAGGGGAACAGAAATAATGGGTCATAACAAAATACAAAACCAGCTGAAGCAGTATGATCCCTGCTCCAATACCAACCCATGCTTTCTTTTTCTTGGCCAGCAGATAGGCCGGAATCACAGACAGCAAAATTAGATATGGACGCATCAGCCCTAAAATTGCTAACATAAAATAGAGAATAACAATTTTTTTATAGGAAAAACATCTTTTTAAAGAATAGACTAACCCTAAAGCAATCAGCAAAAAAGCATAAACTGTCACTTCCACCTGCGCAGACATGGCATAACGGGTAAAGTGCAAAAACAAGACATAGCATACTGCAATTCCCAGACACTGCCTTTTATTGGGCCGCGCCAGCATACAAAATGCCGCCATGGCAACCATGAGAAGCACAATGTTACACCAAACCGGAGATAGCATATTCCAGCCAAATAGCACTCCCCAAAGATACCAGGGAAGTAAAAGCACCGGGCTCCAAACAGAAAGCGTCCCTATTTGTGCATGATTTTCGCTGTATCCAAAGTATCCCAGGGGCATTCCATACTGAACCATCCCCTCCACCTCTTTATAGTAGATAATCTCATCGTTCCATTGTGATGCCGGTAAATAGATATCCTTTATGGAGTTTCCTGTTTTCAGGCTATAGGCCATACAGCAAAATAATGGCAGGAGCACCAATAACATATAGCATATATATAGTGTTCCATGTTCACTTTTTAAAAATTTAAAAAATTTTTTATCTCTCATTTTTCCAATCCTGCCCCGCTATTTCCCAGCCCCTCATACAAGCAAACCAGGTAAACAATCAGCAAAAACATGGCCACCTCATAGTTCATCAGAGCGTAATCCATATTCAGCAACATAAAGGAAGCCGCACAGAATCCAGCTCCCATCCAGCTTCTACACCTGTAAACAGCATACCCCAAAATAAGGAGAAACAGTAGCGTAAAACAAATTCCCACAGGAGCCGAAAACCGCAGCATGGCATTTAAAAATATATTGTGAGCATTATTGACAGCAAGCCCGTCGCCGCAATCAATCAGCACCTCTCCAAAATAGAAGCCCCATCCATGAGGATATTCCCCAATAGTTCTCAGCGCTCCTTTCCATATAGGAAGCCGATTGCCCAAAGAGAGCAAATTTCTCTCAGCAAGCAGTATCTTGCCTCCTGCTGCAGCCAAAAGTACAATCCCTATGCCTCCGGCCATATGAATCTTCCTTATAACTATCTGCTTCCAATTTATTTTATCCAGCAGACTTCCTACGAAAACAACTGCCGCCCCCAGAATCCCTGTCCAGGAATGGGTCAGCACCAGCGCTGTCAAAAACACTGCAAGGCTGAAAAAATACCACCATTTTTTTGAAAATTTATCCTTGTGGCGAATGCAGAGAGCCAAAAAACCTATGAGCATCAAGGCATAATCACTTTTATGACTATAAACCCAATAATGCCGAAATTCATAAAAGTCCTCCGGCAGCTTTCCAAATATAATATGGTTATTGCAGATTACCAGACTGGTATAGCCAAGAATAAAATACAAAATACTACAGAGATTAGAGATTACCGCAGCCTTAATTAAAAATGGAATAATATCCTGCTCCTTGTCCATAATGGTATTGTCAAAGCCAAGGAGACAAAGAATAAATAAAAATGCGATAGTATTGTTTATCTGCTCCCCATACCAATGCAGATAGCGAACATTATAATAGGTAAAAAGCACATTATAAACTACAATCCCTGCCAACATCACCCAAAAGAGCCTGTTTGGCTTTCGGAATCTTTTTTGAAGCACTAAAAACAGCAAGGACAAAGTCAGCGCCGCATAAGCCCATGAAAATCCCCCATAATATTCGATTAAATAGTCTGCATCAAACACACTGTAAAATGCCGGAAAAAACAGAGCCAGCACCATAAAAAGCTTTAGGAAAATTCGTCTTGCAAAATCCATTACTTTTGTCCTTTCTCTTACTAAATAAGGCACAGGGAATCTTTTAGATTATATAACACTTTCATTCTATTTGACAAGGGATTCTATGAAATGCTACAATCTTAAATAAAAGAAATCAGGAAATTGAGGAAAAGCAATGTCCAATCTCAGCCAAAAAGAAAAAATCGTCCAAAACTATTCCATCCTGGGCATTGAGTGTGTCTCCATTGTCATTTCTTACCTTCTGGCCCTTTTTACCCGGGGTGGCTCCCTTTTGCGTTCTGATTATTCGGAGGATTACCTGACTACCATTTTCTGCATTCTGTTCTTTCATCTGCTGGCCCATTATCTCTTTGACTGGAACGCCTCCTTTTTTAAGAGGGGCTATTATGTGGAGCTTATTGCAATCATGAAATACAACTCCATCCTGGTGCTGACTCTGGGCTCCTTTTTGTTTGTCACCAAGTTTCAGGATTTCTCCCGGCTGGTTTTTATCTACTTTTTTGTCTACAACATATGCTTTACCTATGTGGGACATCTTCTTTTAAAGAAATTTTTTGTGTCCGTTTACCGCAACAGCGTGAACAGCAATAAGCTTATTGTTATCACCACCTCCCCCCTGGCAGAGGATATTTTAAGCAAAATGTCCTCCTCTTTGGAGTGGAGCTTCCAGGTCACAGGCCTTGTGCTTCTGGATACGGACAGAATCGGTGAGACCATCCGGGATATGCCTGTACTCTCTGACCGGAAGCATCTGTATGAGTATCTGAAAACAGCTCTGGTAGATGAGGTCTTTATCCATCTGCCGGATTACTCCACTCAGGATCTGGAAGAGATTATCACCTCCTTCCAGAGCATGGGTGTCACGGTTCACGTAAACATGGATATTTTCAGCAATATTATGGCTCACAAAACAGCGGAGAGCTTTGCCGGCTTTACGGTGCTCTCCTATGAGGCCGCCTCCTTTGACTACCGCCGCCTGCTGGTAAAACGGATTATGGATATTGCTGGAGCTCTGGTGGGGCTTCTCATTACGGGAGTCCTGACTCCTTTTATTGCACTGGCTATTAAGCTTGATGCCCCGGGGCCGGTATTTTTCTCCCAAAAACGGGTGGGGAAAAACGGGCGGTATTTTAAGATCTACAAGTTCCGTTCCATGTACCTGGATGCGGAGGGCAAAAAGCAGGAGCTTCTGAAAAAAAATGAGATGGACGGCCCCATTTTTAAGCTGGAGCATGACCCCCGCATTACCCGGGTGGGGGCCTTTCTGCGAAAAACCAGCCTGGACGAACTGCCCCAGTTTCTCAATATTCTCCTGGGGCAAATGAGCCTGGTGGGAACCCGTCCCCCCACCATTGAGGAATTTCAGCAGTACGAGCTCTATTACCGAAGGCGCTTAAGCATTAAACCGGGGCTCACGGGGCTTTGGCAGGTAAGCGGCCGCAGTGAGATCACGGATTTTCGGGAAATCGTAAAGCTTGATTTGGAATATATTGACCACTGGTCCCTGTCCTCGGATATTCGCATTCTGCTTATGACGGTGTGGGTGGTCATTATGGGAAAAGGCGCCCGCTAGGAGCGCCTGATCTCCTCTCCCACCTTTTCCATATGCCTCCGCTTCTGCTCCAGGGAAGAGTGTACATAGCGGTTCAGGGTAATATTCACACTGGCGTGTCCCAGAATTTCACTCAAAGATGTCACGTCAAAGCCATCCTCAATGCAGCGGGTGGCAAAGGTATGCCGCAGCACATGATAGTTTACGCCCTCCAGCTCACACTCCTGCAAATAGCGTTTTAAAATGTTTTCCAGGGTTCTGGGCTCAATAAAACGGCTTTCGCTGCCTGTGAGTATGTACGCATTTTCCGGCAGCTCCCGAAGGGGCTCCAGTCGCTTCAACAAAAAGGGTGGTATGGGAATGTCCCGGACGGAGCTGTTGCTCTTGGGTTCTGTGATAATGATTCTTGTTTTCTTTTGTCTTTTGCTCTCCTCTTCCTTCAGGTTTTGTATCCGCTGCATGGTGTAGCGGACACTCAAAACCCCGTCGTGGTAGGAAATACAGCCTCGCTTAAGAGCGCACACCTCTCCCAGCCGAAGCCCCATATACAGGCTCAGGAGAATCCCAAGCTTAGTCAGGCTGTCATCGCTTACCAGAAACCGTGCCAGCTCCAGCTGCTTTTGTCTGGTAAGGATTCGCACCTCCCCGTCCCTGCGCCGTATTTTTATCTGCTCAAAACGACAGGGAATCTCCAGATCCCAGTGGGCCCCGTACAGGCACACCTCTTTTAAGGTGTTTAAAATGTCCTTTACGGTCTTTTCAGACAGCCCCCCTGTGCCATCCTTTCTTCCATGCTCCAGCTTCTGCTGCACAAAGCGCTCCACAGCCCCGGTTGTCAGCTGGTCCGCGGTCCACTCTCCCAGCTCCGGCAGAATATGATTCTGCAAGAGATTGCAATATTTCACATAAGAGGACTCCTTTACCCGAAGCCGCACACCCTCTAGCCATTCCCCGGCCCAACAGGAAAGCTTTATCCGTTTGTTTTTTCCTCCTCTGGGGGGACTTAGCTGCTGCAGCATTGCTGTGAGAAACTGCTCCTTTCTTTCCATATAGAACCATCCTTTCTTTTTTCTTTAGATTATATATAGGAAACAACGAAACAGCAGGCAAACGTACATGTACGCTGCCGGCTGCAGGCAATTCCATTCTGTTCAAATGTATTCGCAAAAGACCCTCGCTTATTGACAAATGCTGCAACATTTTGTAAAATCAGTATGGGTAAGAGGGGGGAATTTTGCTGAAATATCTTAATTCCATATACATCCACCACACATTTTTCAAAAGAAGCATACCAGTTCCAAGAAGGCTGCCATGCTTAAAATCGACCTAACATTCATTTTGTTGATTTTAAGACAGCTTTACTGGAATTGTTAGCATATATTTTTATAACTATAACATACCATTTTAAAGGAGAAAAACATGATTACATGCCCGAAATGCAACAAAGAGCTTTCGGAAGGCACTAAATTCTGCGATAATTGCGGAGCGCAGATTTTTGAAACCATCTTTTGTCCCAACTGTGGACAAAAGACCAGCACGGAATTTGCCTTCTGTCAAAGCTGTGGGGCTTCCATTCTGGAAGAAACTTCCCCAGAACCTCCGATTATAGAGGTCCCCAAGAATACCGAAAACATGATTACATGCCCTGGCTGTGGAAAGATGCTGCCAGAGGGCACCCAGTTCTGTGACAGCTGCGGCTCCAAGATTTTTGAGACTATTTTCTGTCCCAACTGCGGGCAAAAAACAAGCACAGAGTTTGCCTTCTGTCAGAGCTGTAGAGCTCCCATCACAGGCTCCTCCGACACCACAGACGTGAAAAAGAAACAAAAAAAGCCTTTTCCCAAAAAGGCCCTTTTGTCTGGCGGGATCGGCGCGGTGGCTGTCCTGCTTCTTGTCTTTATTGCTTCCCTGTTCCTCAGGGGCAGCGGAGATAAGCCCTATGCCCTTTACCTTAGGGACGGTGAAATTTTCTATTCGGAGCTCTCGAAAAAAGAGCCCCTGGAGGTCACCTCAAAGCTGGCCAACGGGGAATATGTTACAGATGCGGAAATGTCCTATGCTGCAAGTACCCTTGGCTCTTATATCACCTTTAGTGAGGATGGGAAGCGGATCTTCTATCCGGACAGAATCAGCGGAGATTCCGACGGAATCACCCTGTACTGCCGCAATTTAAAGAAGCCCAAGCAGGAACCCATCCGCATTGATTCCGATGTCA
>CANPIM010000035.1 GCA_947574135.1 uncultured Lachnospiraceae bacterium | reverse complement strand
CAATTATCTGAAAATAGGACGGCTTTCCACCTACTGGGCCAACACCAGCAGCAATGGACTGGTAGATAAGCTGATTCGAGAAGGAAGTGCGGAGATAAAAATCTCCATGGAAAATCTGCTGAAAGGCAAGCATCTGTATAAGGAAATTGACGAGCAGATAATTTTTAATCAATTGGATGTAGATGAAAATGCAATTTGGAGCCTGTTTCTGGCCAGCGGATACTTGAAAGTTGAGAGTTACACGTTAAACGAGGAAACAGGAGGAGACTTGTATGAACTTGCTTTGACAAATAAAGAAGTACAGGTTATGTTCCAAAAGATGATTAGAAAATGGTTCTCTAGTACAGGGACAGTCTACAACGGCTTTATCAGAGCGCTGTTACAGGATGACGTAAAGTCCATGAATGCTTACATGAACCGTGTAGCCTTGGCCACGTTCAGCTATTTCGACAGCGGAAGAAATCCTTCCATGGAGACGCAGCCGGAGAGGTTCTACCACGGCTTTGTGCTGGGGCTGGCCATGGAACTGGCACACCGTTATATTATCACCTCCAATCGGGAGAGTGGATTCGGAAGGTATGATGTGATGATGGAACCGAAAAACGAAACAGATAATGCGGTAATAATGGAATTCAAGGTCAGAGATTTGGATGAGGAGAAATCGTTGGAGGATACTGCAGATGCAGCGCTGAAACAGATTGAAGAACGGCAATACCAGGTGGATTTAGAAAACAGAGGAATCTCTGGCGATCGAATTCGGAAATACGGCTTTGCCTTTGAAGGGAAAGAAGTTTTAATTAAAAGTTGAAGATCTTTTTATCCCTAACTTAACAGAAGAGTATGCATCCAGGATCGAAAAGAAGGCAGTGGAAAAGCTTAGGGCAGGGATGGAATGGCCGGCGTAGGCTTACAGCCCAGGCATGATTTACAACCATTCAGGAAATATTCCCCCGTAAAATTTCAAATGAAGTAAAATAAAGCTGTTTCAAGAGTTTTTGCTTCCTTTTATAAAGGTGATGACAGGAAAGAGAGGACAAAAGGATGTACACAAAAACAGAAAAAAAGCAGCTTTTTATTTTTATAGCTGTGGCCTATGGGCTTCCCTATCTTATGGGACTGCTTCTTTGGTATGGCTGGGCTAAGGGGCTTTCGGTAAGCGCGTTTGCCAGCACGCAGATGCTGTATCCGGCGGCGGGAGTCTGCCTTGCGTATCTTTTCACATGCAGAGGGGATCAGCAGGTACCCAGGATTTTTTATGTGAGCTATCTTGTGGTGACAATGGGAATGCTGGTAACCACGGCGTTTACCGTGCTTTTGCCGGGACAAATGATTCCCATGACCGGGGGAATGGCAGTGCCAGTCTGGCTTCTGGTGAATCAGTATGGACTGATAGCAGGAAGTCTGATCTGTCTGGTATGCTATTTTGTTTCGGGAAAGAAGCGGCGGATAGCCTATGGAATGAAATGGAGGAACTGGAAAGCATCTCTGGCCTGTATTGGCCTGTTTCTCCTTCTCTATATAGCAAGGCTGGTGCTAGCCTGTGGGGCCGGGGGACAGCTGGAGATTTTGCTGGATGTGGTGAAGCGTTCCGATACCTGGCTGATTCTTGCAACTTTGCCCATAAGCTTTGTGTTATCTTTTCTTGCTTTCTTTGGGGAGGAGTATGGGTGGAGGTATTTTCTTCAACCCCTGCTTCAAAAAAGGTTTGGACTGCGAGGAGGCGTGCTGCTTCTGGGCGTGGTGTGGGGGCTATGGCACCTGCCCCTGGATTTCTTCTTTTACGTGACACCGGATAAGGGCCTGATTCAGACCACCGCACAGATTATTACCTGTGTGAGCTTGGGAATTTTTCTGGCCTATGTATACATGAAAACCCAGAATATCTGGGTGCCTGTGGTGATTCATTTTCTCAATAATAATCTGGCCGTGGTATTCAGCCAGGAGCAGACGGCCCAGGTCCTGCAAAATCAGGAGGTGGCCTGGAGCATGATTCCGGCAGCATTCATACTTAACGGCCTGTTTTTCGGGGGATTTTTGCTGTCCCGGGAGTTCCGGAAAAAAGAGGATGCCGGAAACCGGGAGACCATGAATATTTAATATGGACGAATCTTCCTTCCTGTGATACAATACGAATGACTTCACTAATACAGTAACACAGTTTGGGAAGAGGAGGGCCTTCCGCATGGACGGAAATGGTTTGCAATTCTGGCCGGATTTTTTGCTGGCATGGGGAGATACTTTTTTAGGTCATTTGTCAGTCGTGATCTTTATCTATGCCTTTGTGGAAGAGGACTCTATGGGAAAGCGGCTTGGAAGGCCGTTGTTGCTGCTGTTGCTCTCCCCTTTGGTCTCTGCCGTCTTTATGTGGTTTTCTTTCGGAAAGATGCCCTCCCTGGCCAGACTTTTTTGGGGATCGGCGCTGAACATTGGGATGCTTACCCTGTGGTATTTGTGGGCCTTTCGGGATTCCTTTTGGCGCAGCCTGCCCACCATAGGCATGGCCGGGCTGCTACAGATTTCCACATCCGCCCTTGTCAACGGTTTTCTGACCTTTCTGTCTTTGAACCTTCAGTTGGAGAGGTATGAGAGAGCTGGGGTGGGTCTGCTTTTTTTTATCCCCATGCTCTTGTTTAATCTGGGCCTTTGCCGGGCCCTTAGGAAGCTACGGTTGGGAGAAAAGTTTCGCCTGCTGTTAAGGAATGAGAGCCGTGTGAAGCATATCACTTTCTTGCTTTTTTTCCTGGATGCCATACTGGTGCTTCTGGTTCATATGCAGGGAGGGGTGGAGGAGGCCTATATGCTTTCCTATATCCTCCTGACAGCGACCGTAGGGGTGTTGGCCGTTGCCTCCATATTTTATGTGGCTCAGTGGAATCTGGATCAGAGCCAGCTTCAGGCTCAGCAGGATGTGATTGCCCAGCAGCAGCTCTATGAGCAGAGCCTGGAGGAGCTGCGGCAGGAAATGCGAACCTTTCGCCATGATTACAAGAATCTTCTGACCAGCCTGGGAGACCAGGCAGAGAGCCAGGAATTGTGCCGTTCCTTCAAAAAGCTGGAGTTGGAATTTGATAAGCGGCTGGGAGAAAAGATACAGGCTTCCATACAGATAGGAAATCTTCGGATTCCCCAGGTGCGAAGTCTCCTTCTGGGAAAGCTTAAGGAAATGCTGGAACAGGGAGTGGTATGCAGGCTGGAGGTCCTCTATCCCATTATCACAGTGGGAATGGATGAGTGGGATTTTGTCCGTTGTCTTGGAATCTTGTTGGATAATGCCCTGGAGGCTGCCAGGGAGACGGAAAAGCCCTGGGTGGAGATTCTGCTTTTGCAGGAGGGAGACTCCCTGATGGTGCGGGTGTCCAATCCCTGGAAAAAGGGAGCTGATATGGGAAGGATCTGGGAGGAGGGATATTCCACCAAAGGCCCTGGGAGAGGGCTTGGCCTTGTGAGCTATGGGAGAATCCTGCGTGCCTATTCCAACACCTCCTATGCCACCAGCTGGGGGGAGGAGGAATTTGTGCAGGAGCTGGCTATAGCATGGACCCAAGGAGGCGGATAGGCCCTGTTAAGGAGGAAAATCATGATCCATATTTATCTCTGTGACGACGAGGCCGGGGTACGCAGACAAATTCAGCGTATTCTGGAGAAAAAGATCCTGATAGAAGATTATGATATGGGGATTGTGTGCAGCGCGGCAGGGCCGGAGGAGCTTTTGCAGGCCGTAGAGCAAAAGGGAGGAAAGGGAAGTATTTACTTTCTGGATGTAGATCTGCGCCATAAGAAATGGGACGGCTTTTTGCTGGGAAAGGAGCTGAGACGCCGGGATCCCCGCGGCATACTAGTCTATATCACCAGCTATGGAAATCTAGCAAGCCGCACCTTTCAGTATCATCTGGAGGCCTTTGACTATATTGTGAAGGATCCGGAGGGACTGGAGGAGGCCCTGGGGCGCTGCCTGGAGGACATTCGGACCCGTTTGCTTCAGGAGCGCCGGGATCCCAGGGAGGTCTTTACCCTGCGGGTGGGAAATACGCTGCGACACATTCCTCTGGAGGAAATTTTATTTTTCGAGACAGCAAGCAGATCCCATCATGTCTTTCTCCACACAGCCACCAGCTGTCTGGACTTTGTGGGAGGCCTGAACGACATAGAGGCAGAGGTGGGGGACGGGTTTTTCCGGGCGCATCGGGCCTATCTGGTTGCCCTTGATAAAATAGAAGAAATTGATTTAAAGCATAATAAGCTTCGGGTGGGAGGACGGGAGTGCCTGATGTCCCGATCTGCAAAATCTGCATTGCTGAAGCGTAAGGAGTAGAGTATGATAAACGAGTATATCCGTCTGGAGCACATTTCAAAAAGCTTTGGGGAGACGGAGGTGTTGAAGGATTTGAATGCTTCCCTGCATAAGGGGGAGATATTGGGTTTTTTAGGGCCCAGCGGCGCAGGTAAGACGACCACCATCCGGATTCTCACCGGACAGCTAAAGGCCACCCAAGGAGATGCCTATGTGCTGGACACCCATGTGAAAAACATAGATGAGAGCATCTATGAGCAGATTGGGATTGTCACGGACCAGTCCGGGGTGTACGAAAGGCTTAGCGTTTACGACAACCTGCGGTATTTTGCCAGGATTCATGGAGTGGAGCTTAAGCATGTGGAGGAGCTGCTAACAAGGGTGGGACTTTTGGAACACAAAAAGAAGCCTGCGGGAAAGCTGTCCAAAGGCCAGGCCCAGCGGCTGGTGCTGGCCCGGGCTGTGCTTCACAAGCCTAAGGTGCTTTTTCTGGACGAGCCCACCAGCGGCCTGGATCCCTCCACAGCTCAGGATATCCATGAGCTTTTGCTGGAGCTTAAGGAGGAGGGCATGGCTGTCTTTCTCACCACCCACAATATGGAGGAGGCCACAAAGCTGTGTGATCACGTGGCTCTGCTTAACAAGGGAGAGATTGTGGAATACGGCTCCCCGGAAGAGCTGTGCCTGCGGTACAACCGGGATAAGCAGTATCGGGTGCTGCTCACAGACGGGAGCAGGCTGGTATTAAGGCAGAGCCCGGAGGATGTGGAGCAGCTCTCCAGGCTTTTGCAGGAGGATCGGGTCAATAGCCTTCACTCCTGTGAGCCCACACTGGAAAGCGTATTTTTGACGGTAACGGGGAGGACACTGCAATGAAAGGAATTCACAAAAACAAGCTGGGCGCTGTGCTGGAGATGAAAGGGCGGGCCCTGTTTTCCAAAAATTTTATTATTATGCCTCTCTTTTCCATTGGCATTACCCTGCTCTTAAAATTTCTCTACCAGTCCATGGGGGGAAATGGGAGCGAAGCCCTGTCCAATACCCTGCTGGCCACGGCCTTGGGCATGGGGGCTGTGATGAATATTACCATGACGGGCATTCTGTGTACAGGGATGGCTCTGGCGGAGGAGAAGGAAAAGCATACCCTGCGGGCTCTGATGACCTCCTCAGTCAATGGCCTGGAATTCTTTCTGGGGAGCATTCTGCCGGTGGTGGCCATGATGCTGGCCGTGAACGCCATGATTATGGTGGTGGCCGGGGTGTCTCTTTCCTTGACGGGCTGGGCCTTGTGGCTGGGGATGTCCCTGCTGTGTGCCACAGTCAGTGGAGTATTGGGGATGATTTTAGGTATCTGTGCCAAGGATCAGGTGACGGCCAGCACGGTTTCCACGGTTCCCATGCTGATCCTGGTGTTGGTTCCAAGCTTCCGGGGATTGAATGCCACGCTGAACAGAATCGGCGGACTCCTCTTTACAGGAGTGCTTCAGAATATGATCCAGGATCTGGTGGAGGGAAAGGCTTCCGTGGATGTGGCAGGCCTGGGGGTCATCCTGGGAGAGATTGTGCTGGCTGTGGGGGTATTTTTGTATGTATACCGGAAAAACGGATATGATGCAGGATAGATTCGGGCGGTTGCCTTCTGATTCTGGGAATAAACCTGCGTGCTCTTCCCAAAAGAGATATGTTAAAGATGTTTTAAAATTGGATTCCTGGAAAAGTTGGAAAAGTTAAAATTGGATTCCTGGAAAAGTCCCCCTTGCCGGGGATTTTTCTTTATGCTATACTGGATTACAGAAGGAAATTCTGGCCTGTCAACAGGCCCTCTATCCGGCGTTCGCCGGGGAAACTTCCAAAATAAGATCAAAAACAAAGAAACTGGGGATAAGAGCTTACGAAAGGAGTGAGGCATTTTTTGTTTGGAAAAATTTTATCTGCCGATGTGCGGGGAATCGATGGCTTTGGGGTGTCTGTGGAGGCAGACATCAGCGATGGCATGCCCCTATTTTTAATGGTAGGCTATCTGGCCTCCGAGGTGCGGGAGGCTGGGGATCGGGTACGCACAGCCCTTAGAAACTGCGGAATCCTGCTGCCTCCCAAGCGCATTACGGTAAATCTGGCCCCGGCCAATGTGCGAAAGGCAGGATCAAAATTTGATTTGCCCATTGCAGCGGCCCTGTTGGCGGCCCTGGGGGTTTTGGATCCCCGGGAGCTAAGGGGCGTGCTTATGGCCGGGGAGCTGAGCCTTAACGGGGAGATACACGGGATCCCGGGGATTTTGCCCATGGTGGAGACGGCCCGGAATATGGGCTGTACCTGCTGCGTGGTGCCAAAAGAAAATTTACGGGAGGCAGCTCTCGTAAACGGGATTCAGGTGCTGGGAGCTGCCCATTTAAAGGAGCTTTTGCCGGCTGAAAATCCGGGAAAACGCGGCGTTTTTTCGGCTCTACATTCCCCGGAAGAAGAGAGTGGGAGAACAGACCTTTTGGGAGAGCCCTCCTATGGGGTGGATTTTTCTGAGATCAATGGCCAGGAGACTGTAAAGCGGGCGGCGCAGGTGGCTGTGGCCGGGATGCATAATTTTTTAATGATTGGCCCCCCAGGCTCTGGCAAGACCATGATAGCCAAGCGGATTCCCACCATTCTGCCGCCTCTGACTCTGGAGGAAAGCCTGGAATTGTCAAAAATTTACAGCATTGCAGGATTATTGCCGGAAAAGGAGCCTTTGATTCGGGAAAGGCCATTTCGGGGGCCTCATCACACCATTACCCCGGTGGCTCTCACAGGAGGCGGGCGGATTCCCATGCCTGGGGAAATCTCCCTGGGAACCAACGGAGTGCTTTTCCTGGACGAGCTGCCGGAGTTTCAAAAGACTGCCCTGGAGGTGCTGCGTCAGCCCTTAGAGGAGGGGGAGGTGCGTATTTGCAGAAGCTATGGCACCTATGTATATCCGGCCCGGTTTATGCTGGTGGCTGCCATGAATCCCTGCAGGTGCGGATATTATCCGGATTTTAATCTGTGCACCTGTGGGCCCGGGGAGGTAAGCCGGTATCTGGGACGTTTAAGCCAGCCGCTTCTGGATCGCATGGATATCTGCGCGGAAGCCCCCAGGCTTTCCTACGAGGAGCTGGTGGGAAAGAAAGACAGGGAGACCTCGGCCCGGATTCGGGAGCGGATGGTTCGTGTTCATAAGCTTCAGAGGAAGCGGTACCAGGGAAGCGGCTACCGGTTTAATTCGGATCTGGGAGGGGAGGGAATCGAAAAATTTTGTCCTCTGGGGCCCAAGGAGGAGGAATTGCTAAAGAATGCCTTTCAAAGGCTTCATCTCAGCGCCCGGGCCTGCCATCGGATTATCAAGGTGGCCCGAACCATTGCAGATCTGGAGGAGGCAACGCATATTGGAAGGGAACACCTGATGGAGGCCATCTGTTATCGGGCTCTTGACAAAAAATATTGGACGAGGTGAAAAATGGAGGCATATTGGTACTGGATTTGTCATGAATTATATTTAGAGAGGGTATGGGCCCGGGAACTCCTTCACTGCTACGGCTCACCCCGGGCCGTATTTGAGGCCAAAGAGGAGGATATAAAGAAGCGATTTCCCAAAAAGGCCATAAAATATAAAGAGATTTTCCAGAGAAGGAGAGCTTGGGAGCCTAAAAGGGCTTTGGAGGAGCTTAAAAGGGCAGAAATTGCCTTTTACAGCTGTGCTGCCAGGGAATTTCCCACTCTGCTGAAAAAGATGCCGGACAGCCCTTTAGGATTGTTTGTCAGGGGAAGCCTGCCACGGGAGGGGGAACTTACGGTGGCGGTGGTGGGAGCCCGTCGGTGCAGCTCCTACGGGCGGATGACAGCCCAGAGCTTTGGGGGGATATTGGCCCAGAGGGGAGTGGGGATCATAAGCGGTATGGCTGCGGGAGTGGACGGATATGCCCATCGGGGAGCCCTGGAGCGGGGAGGGGTTACCTACGCTGTGCTGGGCTGCGGGGTGGACATCTGCTATCCGGGACAAAACCGGGATCTCTACAGCGCTATTCCGGAGCGGGGAGGTCTAATCAGTGAGTATCCCCCGGGTACCCCGCCTCTCCCCCGGCTGTTTCCTCTGCGAAACCGGCTTATCAGCGGCCTTAGCCGGGCAGTTTTGGTGGTGGAGGCCAGGGAACGGAGCGGCTCTCTTATTACGGCGGATTTGGCTCTGGATCAGGGAAGAGATGTGTTTGCTGTGCCCGGACGGATCGGGGATGCCTTAAGTGAGGGCTGCAACCGGCTGATTTCTCAGGGCGCCGGCATTGCTCTGTCCCCGGAGAAATTTTTGGAGGAACTGGGGGTGGAAGGGGCAGGGAAAAGTCCTGGGGAGGAGAAAAATAAAAAATCACTTGAAAGCTCAGAATTTTTGGTGTATAGTTGTTTAGGTTTACAGGCACAGCATATAGAAGAGATTTGCAGGAAAACCAGATTGCCTCTGCTCCAGGTAATGAAGATTTTGGTGTCCCTGGAAATAAAAGGATGTGTATGCGAGGTGCAGAAGAATTATTATAGTAGAGATAGTGTTTCATCATCAAAGACAGAAATTTACTAGGAGACGGAAAGAGGGTATTTATGGCAAAATATTTGGTGATTGTGGAGTCCCCGGCCAAGGTAAAGACAATACAGAAATTTTTGGGGCCCAATTACGAGGTATTGGCATCCCAGGGACATGTGCGGGATCTGCCCAAAAGCCAACTGGGCATCGATGTGGAGCATGGTTATGAGCCCAAATATATTACAATCCGGGGAAAGGGAGATATTCTGGCCAAGCTTCGAAAGGAAGCGAAGAAGGCGGAGCGGGTATATCTGGCTACGGACCCGGACCGGGAGGGGGAAGCCATCTCCTGGCATTTGTCCAAGGCTTTGAAGCTTGAGGACAAAAAGATGTACCGCATAAGCTTTAATGAAATTACAAAATCCGCAGTAAAGGCCTCCTTAAAAGAGGCTCGTGAGATTGATATGGATCTGGTAAATGCGCAGCAGGCCCGGCGAATGCTGGATCGAATGGTGGGCTATCGCATCAGCCCTATTTTATGGGCCAAGATCAAGCGGGGGCTCAGCGCAGGGCGGGTGCAGTCTGTGGCCCTGCGCATTATCGCAGACCGGGAGGAGGAGATCAATGCCTTTATTCCGGAGGAATACTGGAGCCTGGATGCCAAGTTTGGGGTACCGGGAGAAAAAAAGCCCCTGACAGCGAAATTTTATGGCACCAAAAGCAAAAAGCTGTCCATTTCCTCCAAGGAAGAGCTGGATAAGATTTTACAGGAGCTTCAGGGAGCCGCCTACCGGGTGGCGGATGTGAAGCGGGGAGAGCGGGTAAAAAAGGCGCCTTTGCCCTTTACCACCAGTACCCTCCAGCAGGAGGCCTCCAAGACCCTGAATTTTTCCACCCAGAAAACCATGCGCCTGGCACAGCAGCTCTATGAGGGAATCGATATCAAGGGCAATGGAACCGTGGGTGTTATTACCTATCTGCGTACAGATTCCACCCGGGTTTCCGAGGAGGCCCAGAGAAATACCCGGGCCTATATAGAAAAACAGTACGGGGAGAGCTATGTGTCCAAGGCCCAGGGAACAAAAGCCAGCGGAAAGAAGATTCAGGATGCCCATGAGGCCATTCGCCCCACGGACATTACCCGGAGCCCCAGTGTTTTAAAAGACTCCCTGAGCCGGGATCAGCTTCGGCTGTATCAGCTCATCTGGAAGCGGTTTATGGCCAGCCAGATGGCTGACGCTGTCTATGAGACAGCCAACGTAAAGATCGACGGGGAGCCTGCGGGCTATCGCTTTACAGTGGCAGCCTCCAAGGTAAAGTTTGACGGCTTTTTGTCCGTGTATGTCCAGGAGGACGAGGAAAAGACGGAGAGCAATATGCTGGCCAAAGGGCTTACGGCAGATACGGCCCTGGAATTCAAAGAATTTGACGGCAAACAGCATTTTACCCAGCCCCCGGCCCATTATACGGAGGCAGCTCTGGTGAAAACCCTGGAGGAGCTGGGCATCGGAAGGCCCAGTACCTATGCGCCTACCATTACCACCATCATTGCCCGGCGCTATGTGGCAAAGGAGAACCGCAATCTGTACCTCACAGAGCTGGGAGAGGTGGTTAACAACATGATGAAGCAGGCCTTCCCAAGCATTGTGGAGGTGGATTTCACCGCCAATATGGAAGGACTTTTGGATTGCGTGGAGGAAGGCACAGTCAGCTGGAAAACCGTGGTGGAGAATTTCTATCCGGATTTGGAGGAAGCGGTGCAGTGTGCCGAGAAGGAGCTGGAGGAGATTAAGATAGAGGATGAGGTAACGGATGTGATCTGTGAGGAATGCGGCCGGAATATGGTGATCAAATACGGCCCCCACGGTCGGTTCCTGGCCTGTCCGGGCTTTCCTGACTGTCGCAATACCAAGCCTTATCTGGAGAAAATCGGCGTACCCTGTCCCATCTGTGGAAAGGAGGTTGTGCTTCGCAAGTCCAAGAAGGGCAGAAAATATTTTGGGTGTGAGGACAATCCCAACTGTGCCTTTATGTCCTGGCAGCGTCCCTCCAAACAGAAATGCCCAAGCTGCGGCGGGCATATGCTGGAGAAGGGAGCCAAGCTGGTGTGCGCCAACGAGGGCTGCGGATTTGTCATGAGCAAAGAGGAAATCCGGGAGAAACAGGCATAGTTTTTCGAATATTCAGATTTTTGCAAAAATATTTTGAAAAAGAGATTGAAAATTGACAAACTCTGTGTTAGGATGAAATCACAGGGAGGAATATTCAGATGAGTGTACAGTTATTAGACAAGACCAGGAAGATTAACAAACTACTGCACAACAACAATTCCAGCAAGGTAGTATTCAACGATATCTGCCAGGTGCTGACGGATATTCTGGATTCTAACGTTTTGGTTATCAGCAAAAAGGGAAAAGTGCTGGGTGTTAGCTGCTGTGCAGGCGTGCAGGAGATTCATGAGCTGATTGTGGATCAGGTGGGCGGTCACATTGACAGCCTGCTCAATGAGCGTTTGCTGAGTATCCTCTCTACAAAGGAAAATGTGAATCTGCAGACCCTTGGTTTCATCTCAGAGAATGTCAATCAGTATCAGGCCATTATTACGCCTATTGATATTGCAGGAGAGCGTCTGGGAACGCTTTTCCTGTATAAGTATCAGCAGCAGTACGATATTGATGATATTATTTTAAGCGAGTATGGAACCACAGTGGTGGGCCTGGAGATGATGCGTTCCGTCAATGAGGAGAGCGCAGAGGAATCGCGAAAGGTACAGATTGTGAAATCAGCCATCAGTACCCTGTCCTTTTCCGAGCTGGAGGCGATTATCCATATCTTTGACGAGCTGGACGGAGATGAGGGGATACTGGTGGCCAGCCGGATCGCAGACAGTGTGGGGATCACCCGGTCTGTGATTGTCAATGCCCTGCGCAAATTTGAGAGTGCAGGGGTTATTGAGTCGCGCTCCTCCGGGATGAAGGGGACCTACATCAAGGTGGTAAACGATGTGATCTTCGAGGAGCTGGCAAGGCTGAAGCAGAAAAAGTAAACAGGAATAAAAAAGAAGCAGGTCCTGGGGACGATGCTTCTTTTTTATTCCTGTGTATGTAGGTGCTTAAACCTCTGAGACATTGGCAAAGGGGGCAAAGCTCTTTAAGACCTCTCTTGCATCCTTTACGCCGTAAAAGACCATGCCGGTGAGATCCGGGGAATCCGGTGTCTTAATCCGGCGTATTGCAGCATTGCGGCTGCCTGTGGGCTTGATTTTGCAGCCGTCCTCCCCCATATAGATGACAGAGCTTCCGTTGGGCAGGGTTTGAATTTTGCAGGGGGTTTCCCTGGTAATGTTGTAAGTATTGATCTGGGTGTCGTTGATGCAGATGGCTCTCTGATTGGTCAAAATATAGGTGACTTTCTTGTCCAGGGAGCGCTTGGTGGTCAACGGCTGAACCGAGAGCGCCAAGGGCACCAGACCAATGAGAATCAGGGCTGTAATCAGCTGTTGAGGCCTTCCCTGGGTTCTGATCTAAAAGGGAATGTAAAAGGCCAGGAAGGCGGCCACAACGGCGACGCTAATGACCCAGGTTATGAGGAGAGGTCTTTTATAGGTGTCGTCCAGGAGAGAAAAGGGCTCCGGCTTTCCCTCCCACAATACTTTTTCTCTTTCGTAGAGAACTTCTTGCAGCTTTTCCATCATAAAATAAACTCCTTTGTATATAATTATTTTTATAGCTTTATTATAAGGGAGAAGCCGGTAAAGAGGGCGTAAAGAAACAGGGGGAAATCATAAAGACGGCGTGAAGAAACAGGCTGGATTTATAAAGAAGGTGTTAAGATGGATGGAAAAGGGGATATTTTCCAGATAAATAAGATTTCTAAAAAAAATATAAATTTTGGGAAAGGTGTTGACAAATAAATAAGAAAGCATTAATATAATGCTCATAGGTTAGCACTCGATGTTGGTGAGTGCTAATAACCGAACAAGACATAGATCTTAAGGAGGAATAGAAATGAAGTTAGTACCATTGGGAGACAGAGTCGTATTGAAGCAGTCTGAGGCAGAAGAGACCACTGCATCCGGCATTATCCTTGCAGGAAAGGCACAGGAGAAGCCCCAGGAGGCAGAGGTTATTGCTGTGGGGCCTGGCGGAATTGTGGATGGCAAAGAGGTTACCATGCAGGTAAAGGTTGGGGATAAGGTTATCTACTCCAAATATGCTGGCAACGAAGTGAAGCTTGGAGACGAGGAATATATCATTGTTCGTCAGAACGACATTCTGGCTGTTGTTGAGAAATAAATTACGGGATATCAATTCAGGAGGGAAAGAAAATCATGGCAAAGGAAATTAAATATGGCGTAGATGCCAGAGTAGCTCTGGAAGAGGGCGTAAATAAATTAGCAAACACTGTTCGGGTAACCTTGGGACCTAAGGGAAGAAACGTAGTGCTGGATAAGCAGTTTGGCGCTCCCCTGATCACCAACGACGGTGTGACCATTGCGAAGGAGATCGAGCTGGAGGATGCCTTTGAGAATATGGGTGCTCAGCTGGTAAAAGAGGTGGCTACCAAGACCAACGATGTGGCTGGTGACGGTACTACCACCGCAACGGTTCTGGCTCAGGCTATTATCCACGAGGGAATCAAGAACCTGGCTGCAGGGGCCAATCCCATTATCCTGAGAAAGGGTATGAAGAAAGCTACCGACGCGGCTGTGGAGGCCATTGCAGGCATGAGCAGCAAGGTAACCGGCAAGCATCAGATTGCCAAGGTTGCAGCTATCTCCGCCGGAGATGACGAGGTTGGACAGCTGGTGGCTGACGCCATGGAGAAGGTTTCCAATGACGGCGTTATTACTATTGAGGAGTCCAAGACCATGAAAACCGAGCTGGACCTGGTAGAGGGTATGCAGTTCGACAGAGGATATATTTCCGCTTATATGGCAACGGATATGGAGAAAATGGAAGCAGTTCTGGATGATCCCTATATCCTGATTACAGATAAGAAGATCGCCAATATCCAGGAGATTCTGCCCCTTCTGGAGCAGCTGGTACAGTCTGGCAAGAAGCTTTTGATCATTGCCGAGGATATTGAGGGCGAGGCTTTGACCACTCTGATTGTAAATAAGCTGCGTGGTACCTTCACCGTTGTGGGTGTTAAGGCTCCGGGCTACGGCGACAGAAGAAAAGAGATGCTGCGTGACATCGCCATTCTCACCGGTGGACAGGTGATTTCCGAGGAGCTGGGTCTGGATTTGAAGGATGCCACCATGGATATGCTGGGCCGTGCAAAATCCGTAAAGGTACAGAAGGAGAATACGGTGATCGTGGACGGCGCCGGAGAGCGGGCTGAGATCGATGCCAGAATTTCCCAGATTCGCAATCAGATCGAGGAGACCACCTCTGACTTTGACAGAGAGAAGCTTCAGGAGCGCCTGGCCAAACTGGCCGGTGGCGTGGCAGTTATCCGGGTAGGCGCAGCTACCGAGACCGAGATGAAGGAAGCCAAGCTTCGCATGGAGGATGCATTGGCAGCCACCAGAGCAGCCGTAGAAGAGGGAATCATTGCCGGCGGCGGTTCCGCTTATATTCATGCAGCCAAGGAAGTGGAGAAGCTTCTGGATACCACAGAGGGCGACGAGAGAACCGGTGTGAAGGTAATTCTGAAGGCTTTGGAGTCCCCGCTGTATCACATTGCCGCCAATGCAGGTCTGGAGGGCGCTGTGATTATCAATAAGGTTCGGGAGTCTGAGCCGGGTGTGGGCTTTGACGCTCTGAAGGAGGAGTATGTGAACATGGTAGACGCAGGCATTCTGGATCCGGCCAAGGTGACCAGGAGCGCTCTGCAGAATGCTACCAGCGTGGCGGCTACGCTGCTGACCACCGAGAGCTGTGTGGCAAACATTAAGGAAGAAACACCCGCTATGCCTGCAGGTGGCGGCGGAATGGGCATGATGTAAGCCCTGCTTTATAGAGGCGAGAGAAAGGGGTATATGGCCTGGACGCAAGGTCCGGGGCATATGCCCCTTTTTTACAGGAAAATGCATTTTGTAAAGGAAAAACCATCCGGGGGATGGGCACTACGCGCAAAGGGAGAAAAAACAGCTGGCGCTGAGAGAGTGGCTGATATATAATAGATACAGGAGCCTTCTGTGGACAAAGAACGCAGAAGGGGAATGCAGCTTAAAAACAAATTGAAACGGGCAGACGGAGGAAAAGAAACATATGCAGGATGAATATTTCGAGCAGATTGTAAAGGCAAACAGACAAAAGGGGAGCGGGCTGTCCAAGGGACTTTTCGCGGCAGCCGTTTTTTTGGCAGCCGTGGGTCTGCTGATTTTCTGGCCAGCCATTTTTCTGGCCATAGTGGCCGGAGTGGCCACCTTTATAGTCAACAATAAAAGCGGCCAGGAATATGAATATCTCTATGTAAACGGACAGCTGGATATTGATGTGGTTAAGAGCTGGAGGCGTAAACGCCTGGGAAGCTTTCAGATGGAGCAGCTGGAGTGCATGATGCCCAGGGAATCCCTTCGTTTGGAGGGCTATAAGGGTAGGATTAAGAAAAGTGTGGATGCTACCACCGGTTCCACGGGCCAGGCGGTGTATGCCCTGATGTTCAAGCAGGATCAGGGCTACGTGCAGGTTTGGCTGGAGCCGGAGGAGGAGCTTATGGCTATTTTCCGCCGGACGGTTCCCAGCAAAATTTTGAATTGACAGAAACCGACATTTTTGTTATGATAGAAAAACTATATATATGTGACTTGGGAAATGGGTGTCAGTAGCTTTTTCAACAAAAATCAGGCGAGAAAGAGAGGAAAGAGGAAATGGGTATGATTATTGGAGAAGGAATTACCTTTGATGATGTACTGCTTGTGCCGGCGTACTCCGAGGTGATTCCGAACCAGGTTGATTTATCCACATTTTTGACCAAGACAGTAAAGCTTAACATCCCGATGATGAGTGCCGGGATGGATACCGTCACAGAGCATCGCATGGCCATTGCCATGGCGCGGCAGGGTGGCATTGGGATTATTCACAAGAATATGACGATTGAGCAGCAGGCGGAGGAGGTAGACCAGGTAAAACGTTCCGAGAATGGCGTGATCACGGATCCTTTTTATCTGTCTCCGGACCACACCCTGGCGGAGGCCAATGAGCTCATGGCCAAGTTCCGTATTTCCGGTGTACCCATTACCCAGGGCCGTAAGCTGGTAGGAATTATTACCAACCGTGATTTGAAGTTTGAGACGGATTTCTCCAAAAAGATCAAAGAGTCCATGACCTCCGAAAATCTGGTAACAGCCAAGGAGGGCATCACCCTGGAGGAAGCCAAGGCGATTTTGGCCAAGGCCAGAAAAGAGAAGCTTCCCATTGTGGATGATGATTTTAATCTGAAGGGCTTAATCACCATTAAGGATATTGAAAAACAGATTAAGTATCCCTTGTCTGCCAAGGATGACAAGGGGCGGCTGCTGTGCGGTGCAGGAGTGGGAATCACCGCCAATGTGCTGGAGCGGGTGGAGGCACTGGTAAAGGCTCAGGTGGACGTGATTGTGCTGGATTCTGCTCACGGTCACTCCGCAAACGTGATCCGCTGCGCCAAGATGGTGAAGGAGTCATTTCCGGAGCTGCCGGTGATTGCCGGCAATGTGGCTACAGGAGAGGCAACCCGGGCTCTCATTGAGGCAGGTGTGGATGCGGTCAAGGTAGGCATCGGGCCGGGGTCTATTTGCACTACCAGAGTAGTATCCGGTATCGGCGTTCCCCAGATCACTGCCATTATGGACTGCTATGAGGTGGCGAAGGAGTATGGCATTCCCATTATTGCAGACGGCGGCATTAAGTATTCCGGTGATATGACCAAGGCCATTGCGGCCGGGGCCAATGTATGTATGATGGGAAGCATTTTTGCCGGCTGTGACGAGTCTCCGGGAACTTTTGAGCTGTATCAGGGCAGAAAGTATAAGGTATATCGCGGCATGGGCTCCATTGCAGCCATGGAAAACGGCAGCAAGGACCGTTATTTTCAGCAGGATGCCAAGAAGCTGGTTCCCGAGGGTGTGGAGGGCCGTGTGGCCTACAAGGGCACGGTGGAGGATACCATCTTCCAGCTCATGGGAGGCTTGCGCTCCGGTATGGGATACTGTGGTACGCCCACGGTGGAGATGCTGAAAACAAAGGGCAGATTTATCAAGATTTCTGCCGCCTCCTTAAAGGAAAGCCATCCCCACGATATTCATATTACCAAGGAAGCGCCCAATTACAGTGTGGATGAGTAAACAGGTCGCCTTCTGTTGACAGGAAATGTGTATGCTTGTCAACAAGGGATAACAAAATGCCGCAAAATCATCGGTTTCGGTTGATTTTGCGGTATTTTCTGCTGTTGCGGCCGCGCTTTTATTTTCTGTGTAGGATTTTGCTGTGCATAAGAGTTTGCTTTTGAGGCAGGCTTCCCCTTTTATGGAAGGGTTCCTCTTTGGGAGACAGGAAGCAGGGGTGGATAAAGGAAGGGAAGGGTATAGAATTTATGGAAGAGATTCGTTTAAATAAGTATCTCAGTGAAAAGGGGGTCTGCTCCCGAAGAGAAGCGGACCGGCTGATTGAGCAGGGGCGTGTGACCGTGGACGGCCGGGTGGCTCTTATGGGAACAAAGGTGCGGCCGGACCAGGTGATCTGCGTGGGAGAGAGGCAGGTAAGTGAGGGAGCGCCCCGCCCGATCCTGCTGGCAGTAAACAAGCCGGTGGGGGTGGTGTGTACCACGGATAAGCGGGAGCGGCGGAATCTGGTGGATTTTGTTGGCTATCCGGAGCGGATCTATCCCATTGGACGGCTGGATAAGGACTCGGAGGGGCTGATTTTGATGACTAACCGGGGAGAGCTGGTAAATCAGATTTTAAAGGCCTCCAACTATCATGAGAAGGAATATGTGGTCCGGGTGAATAAGCCGGTGACAGAGGGCTTTTTGGAGCAAATGCGGAGGGGCGTTTCCATTCGCAAGGAGGAGAAGGGAAGGGTGCTTTTGGATGCGGTGACCCGGCCTTGCCAGGTGGAGCGCATGGGTAAACAGCGGTTCCGGATTATTCTCACCCAGGGGTTGAACCGGCAGATTCGGCGCATGTGCCAGGCTTTAGGCTACCGGGTGGAGGAGCTTCGCCGGGTGCGGGTGCTGAACATAGAATTGGGGAAACTGCCCCAGGGCCATTACCGGGAGGTGACGGAGGAGGAGTATGCCCGGCTTCTGGAGCTTTTGGGATCCGGCTGTGAGGGAACACAGAAATAGAATAGAAAATATTATTGTCTATTAGCTAGTGACAGAATGAAAAAAACATGGTATATTGAAAGGGAGAGGAAAGAAAGGGGAAAATATAAAAGAAAAGGATTGACTGGCTATGAGGACAGGCGGTTTGAAGATTGACGAGCGTAGGCAAAAGATATTGAGTATACTGAATCGGGACGGACAGGTGAAGGTCAATCAGCTGAGCAGGGATTTGGGGACCAGCGTGGTGACCATACGCAGTGATTTGGCAGCTCTGGAGCGGGACGGATACCTGGAGCGAACCTCCGGTGGCGCTGTGCAGACGGTAAATAATTTTTATCATCTGGATTTCCGTTTTCGGACCCAGCAGAATTTACAGCCCAAAAAGGAGATTGCAGCCGGAGTTTCCAGCCTGGTGCATGACGGAGAGACCCTGTTTATCAATTCCGGGACCACCACCTATTTTACAGCGGTGGAGCTAAAGAAAAATAAGAACCTGAATATTGTGACCAATTCCCTGACCGTGGCCGTGGAGCTGGGCAGCTTTCCTACCTTTCGGGTGTTTTTACTGGGAGGCGAGATCAATGCCCAGTATTCCTTTACCTACGGAAACGAGGTGCTGAACCAGCTGCGCAGGTATAAGGCGGACAAGGCGATTTTGTCCATGGACGGACTGGATCCCCAGATGGGGCTTACCACCTATCACGCGGAGGAGGCTGCAGTGGACCGGGTGATGATGGAGCGGGCCAGACAGGTCATCGTGGCTGCGGATGCCAGTAAATTTGGACATGAGAGCTTTTCCCAGGTGGGGGATCTGCATCATATTCATACCTGGGTGACAAACAAGGAGATTTTACCGGAGGATTGTGAGAGAGTACGGCAGCAGGGGCTGGAGGTATTGGTCTGCTGAAAAGTCCTGTAAGGATGGAAAAGGGTCTGGCAGGGGCAGTAATATATGGAAAAGAATGTGGGCAGGAGGCTGTTTTTGGTTTCCTGCCTTTTTTATGCACACGGGCACCCAGGGGAAACGTGTCAGCAAAGGCTGACGGGTGTCCGGAGCACGAGCAAGGGAGAAGGTCGTTCCCCTACTTCATTGGAAAGGTTTTTATGGGGAAAAGTTTCCTTGTTCACGGAGGATGGGGAATCCATAAAAGGAAAAGCCCGCTAAAAGGCGGGCCTATTCCTCGGATTTGACGGAAAGATCCCAAAGTTGCGGATTTCAGGATCTTTCCCTTGGGAAAATGTGTTATCTATGCAGAAACAGTAGAAGGGAATGAAATCTTCTGCTGCTGCAAGCAAAACAGGAGTCTCCAGGAAAGAAACCGGTTATCTTCCAGCGTGGAGATCATCCCAGGCTCTTCGCACGGCGCCTATCATCTCGTCCACCATGGCAGCTCTGTCGGCGGCCTTTACCACGCCGCTGGAGGAACCGGTGGCCTCGGCTCCGGCATGGATCACCCGGTATACGTCCTCTCCGTTGCTGATGCCGGCACCCTGGAGAACCAGAATGTTGGGATTCTGTGACTTCACAGCCTTAATGGAGGCGGAAACATACTCCATATCGCTGGTCTGGCCGGTTCCAATAAGCTCCGAGGGCTCAGGAACGATAATGTCCGGTCCCAGGCAGGCAATGGCCTTGGCCTCGGCAATGGAGTCTGCGCATACGATGGTCATAAGGCCCACCTCCTTTGCACGCTTAATGGTGGCGTACAGAACGGGAAGGGGAACGGGCTTTTCACAGTGATTCAGCATAACGCCCTGGGCGCCTGCAGCCTTGACGGATTCCGGCAGAATGTCAGCCAGACCACGGCCAATGGGAAGCGGGTCCATATGGGGCGCAAATACATGGATGTGCTCCGTGGCCTCGCTGACCCGGCGGATGTCTGCCACCGGGGTGGTGTAGATAATGTCCACATCGTATTTGGCGGAGGCGGCGTCGGCTATCTTGGCCAGCTCTAGAATATCATCTCCATACAGGTAGGATTTGGGTCCGATCTCAAAAAAAGGCGGTTTTATTTTTAAACGTTGTCTCATGGCTTCCTCCATTTCTATGTAAGATTTTATTTGTTTTCAGTATAGAGCATATTTTCTGGAAAGTCAATATTATTTTCTTTTAACTTTCGTATTGATTTCTAATAAAAAAGGTGATAGAATAAAACGGAAGGCAAAAGAAACAAAGAGAAAGCAGAGAGGGAAAGGAGGAAGCATGAACCAGGAAGCACGGAAACGAGGAAGAGAGGCATTTGCCATTGAAAAGCAGGCGGTACAGGATGCCCTGGATTATATGGATTTTGAAGCTTTTGAGAAAGCGGTGGATCTGCTGGCAAAGGCTCCCCGGATTGGGACCAGCGGCTGCGGACATTCAGGGATTGCCTGCATGCATATGGCTCATCTCATGTGCTGCATGGAGCGGCCGGCCCGTTTTATTTCACCGGCGGAGGCTGTTCACGGGGCTCTGGGCTTTATGCAGAAGGGGGATGTGATGATTCTGGCATCCCGGGGTGGAAAGACCAAAGAGCTGCTGCCCATTCTGGACATATGCAAAAAGAAGGGAGCAGCGGTTATCTCTGTCACGGAGCGTTTGGATTCCCCATTGGCCGAGGGAGCAGACGTGGTACTGCCCATGCATGTGGAGCTGGAGACAGACAAGTACAACAGTCAGGGAACCAGTAGCTTTCTTGCAGTGAGTGTGATTTTTGACGCTCTGCAGGCAGCGCTTATTGAGGAGACCGGTTATGTAAATGAGCAGTTTGCACTGATTCATCCCGGCGGAGCCGTAGGCGAGAGACTGAATCAGGGAAAGTGAGAAGTACATAAGGGACACTGGCCAGGGGACGGGAGAAGCCAGCCGGTCCTGTGGCTTATAAAAGATAAGAAATGGAGGAATTACAAATGGAGTTTAAAGTTTATCAGAAGGAATTAGAGGTACAGTCCAGAGGATGGATCCCCACCTTTCATGATTTGTCCAAGGAGATCATGGAGATCGTAAAGGAGTCCGGCGTGGTGAATGGTACCTGCTGCATCGCTTCCCATCACACCACCTGCTCCGTGATGGTACAGGAGTGCTCTCACGATATTGACAGCTTTGATCTGGAGTATCTGCAGCATGATCTGTTGGATATTATGCGGAAAATGATTCCGGATTTTGCCGAGGAGCATCAGTATCGTCATCCCGGTCCCGTTCATGCACAGTTCGGCCGCTATGTAAATGAGCCGGGAGATTACACCAGCATGAACACAGACGGCCATCTGCGCAGTGTATTCTTTGGTAGAAGCGAGACCATGACCATCAAGGACGGCGTGCTGGATGGCGGTGAGTTTGCTCATATTTACTTTATTGACTGGGATCATGTCCGGGCAAGACGCAGACAGGTAAACGTAACCGTTATGGGAACCACAGAGTCCGTAGGCGACCGCAAATGGAAGGATGGCGCGGTGATCAATACCCTTCGGAAGTATACGGATGAGGAAAAGGCTTATATGCAACAGTTCGATTTGCAGCAGAAGCGGTAATCGAGTTGGATAAATGAGGGGGCGTCTGGGCGCCCTCTTATTTTTTGCGCCAGCAATGAGCCAGGCGGGAGTGTTTGCACTCATATCTGGCGAATGCCGCGTTCAGGGGAAGTTTTTTGTCTCTTATGGGGGATTTTCATTGACAAGCCTTTTGGAAGGGGGCTATAGTATAGGTAGAATATAAACCAGGAGGGTATGGAGCAATGGAGGATAAGAGGGTACAGATTGAAGAGGGAAGGACCACGCTGGGCATTGAGCTGGGATCGACCCGGATCAAGGCAGTCCTGATTGACGAGACTCATACGCCGGTGGCATCCGGCAGTCATGAGTGGGAGAATCGGCTGGAAAACGGGGTTTGGACCTATTCCCTGACGGATATCTGGGAGGGCCTTAAGGGCTGCTACCGGGATTTGGCGGAGGATGTGAAGAAAAGGTATGACGTGGAGCTGATCCAGGTGGGCGCCATGGGTGTCAGCGCCATGATGCATGGCTATATGGCTTTTGACGAGAAGGGGGAGCTTTTAGTGCCTTTCCGCACCTGGCGCAATACCATGACAGGAAAGGCTGCGGCAGAGCTGACAGAGCTGTTTCAGTATAATATTCCAGAGCGCTGGAGCATTTCCCATCTGTATCATGCGGTTTTGGAAGGGGAGGAGCATGTACCTCAGATTGCATATCTGACTACCCTGGCCGGCTATATTCACTGGAAGCTGACGGGAAAAAAGGTACTGGGAATTGGAGATGCCTCTGGCATGTTCCCGGTGGATGCCAATACCATGACCTATCGGCAGGATATGCTGGACAAGTTTGACGCCCAGGTGGCCTCCTATGGTTTTCCCTGGAAGATAGGGCAGATACTTCCCCAGGTGCTTGTGGCCGGGGAGGAGGCCGGTACCCTTACCCAGGAGGGCGCAAGACTTTTGGATCCCACAGGGAAGCTTAAGGCGGGAATTTTGCTGTGTCCGCCGGAGGGAGACGCGGGAACCGGTATGGCGGCTACCAACAGTGTGGCCAAGCGCACAGGAAATGTGTCCGCCGGAACCTCTATTTTTGTAATGGCTGTGCTGGAGCGTGACCTTGCCAAGCTTCACAGGGAGATTGATATGGTGACCACACCGGATGGCTCTCCGGTGGCCATGGTACATGCCAATAACTGTACCTCGGATCTCAACGCCTGGGTGGGGCTTTTCCGGGAGTTTTCTCAGGCAGCAGGGCTTTCCATGGATGCAGACAGTCTGTATGGCCTCCTGTACAATAAGGCTTTGGAGGGAGATGCCGACTGCGGTGGCCTTTTGTCCTACGGTTACTATTCCGGAGAATTTATCACTGGCATGGAGGAGGGGCGTCCTCTGTTTGTCCGCAAGCCGGATGCCAATTTTAATCTGGCCAATTTTATGCGCGCCCATTTGTTTACGGCTCTGGGCGTGGTGAAGATTGGTATGGATATTCTGGCTGAGGAAAAGGTGGAGCTTGACAGCCTGTTGGGCCATGGTGGTCTCTTTAAGACAAAGGGTGTGGGCCAGCGCATGATGGCGGCAGCCATGAAAACACCGGTGTCCGTGATGGAGACAGCGGGAGAGGGCGGCCCTTGGGGCATGGCGCTTTTGGCGGCTTATGCTAAGAACCGGGCAGACCAGGAAACTCTGCCGGAATATTTGAATAAACGTGTCTTTGCAGACGCAGCCGGCAGCAGCGTGGCTCCGGATGCAAAAGATGTGGAAGGCTTTGAGGACTTTATGGTCCGGTATCGGGCCGGGCTGGCCATTGAGCGTGCGGCCGTGGATCATTTGCGGTAATTTTTATACGGGAGAAAAAGGCATTGGGTACTTATTACAAACACAAAAAAACCGAGACCATTCAGGTGCCGTATTCCTTTCAGTGTGAACAGTGTATGAAAAACAGTGGTCCTCTTATGGCCACCATTTCCGGCATGGAGGCAGAGCTTAACAGCAATTTTAAGGAGCTGGATGCAAAGAAGGTGCAAAAATTAAATGCCATGGCCCATAGAAATCTGGTGCGGGCCGTGAAGGAGGCTTACCGGAATGCCACGGAAAAGCAGATATATTCCCTGGCCTTCCGGGATGAATGCCCCCATTGCCATAAGCCGCAGTCCTGGGCGGTCAGCGGCATGAAAAGCGAGATGTTCAGTACGCCCATTGTCTGTGTCATAGTGGGCATAATCCTGGGCGCGGGCTGCTACTTCTTTTCAGGAGTGGAAAACAATCTGACCATCGCCCTTGCTGCGGCAGGTATATGCCTTGCTGCGGCTCTGGGAAGCCTGATTATAAATATAGCCAAGATAAGCAGGAAAAAGAGTCAGACGGCAGTTTCCAACCAGGAGAATAAGCCGGTCATTGAGTGGAGAGCTGTGCAGAACATTTTGAATGAGAATTAAGGGGCTGTTGTATTTAGAACGGGAAAACCGGCAAAGACCTTGAAAGGTAAGGTCTTTGCCGGTTTTTTCATCAAAGCTGAAAAAGGGACTTGAACCCTCGACCTACGCATTACGAGTGCGTCGCTCTACCAACTGAGCTATTTCAGCTTGCACTTATCAGCAATCGATATTATAATATATTTGTTTGATTTTGTAAAGAAAAAAAGATAAAAAAATTAAAAAAGTTTATAGTCTTTTGAATTCAGGAAAAAGGAGCGGAAAGGAAAATGAAAAAGTGGATATTGGGTCTGTTAGGGGCACTGCTTATGATCTGCGTATTGTCCTTTGCAGGCTGTGCAGGCCGTGGGGAGGAGGAGACCTCTCAGGAAACGGACCTGTCAGAGCCGGGAGAGGAGCAGGACTTGGAAGGGGAGGACGTAAAAGACGCTGATTCGGAGGAAGATTTGAAGGAATCGGATGGCTCAGGCGAGCGGGCAGATTCCAATGAGAAAGAGAATCCGGAGAGAGACGAAGATACAAAGGCCCCGGGAGATGCCAAGGCCCCGGGAGATTTCCCGGGGGATGGACAGGCTGCCATAGATTTAGAGGCTCCGGAAGCAGTGTATACCACGGATCGGGTGAATGTGCGAAAGGGAATGTCCACGGAATCGGATATTTTTAAAACAGTATCCCGCCGGACGACCATGACACGCACAGGATACAGCCAGGACAAGAGCTGGAGTCGGGTGACTCTGGAGGGGGAGACGGGGACCTACTATGTGGCATCCCAGTATTTGACCACGGAGGAGCCAAAGACCAGCGGCCTGTTGGTGGCCCTGGATGCAGGGCATCAGGCCAAGGGAAACAGTGAGAAGGAGCCCATTGGTCCGGGAGCAGCGGAGTCCAAAGCCAAGGTGGCCGGGGGCACCTCCGGGGTGGCCAGCGGCCTGAAGGAATATGAGCTGACTCTCCAGGTAACCCTTCAGGTCCGGGACGAGCTGGAGGCCCGGGGCTAGGAGGTGCTGATGATTCGGGAAACCAATGATGTGAATATCAGCAATGCAGAGCGGGCGGCCATGGCCAACGAGGCCGGGGCGGATGCCTTTGTGCGGATCCATGCCAATGGGGCGGAGAGTAGCAGCGCCAATGGTATTATGACTATCTGTCCTACAGCCAATAACCCCTATACGCCAGGGATCTACAAGGACAGTCGCAGTCTGGCTGATGCGGTGTTAAGCCATATGCTCACGGCCACAGGGGCGGCCAGCAAGGGAGTGTGGGAGACAGACACTATGAGCGGTATCAACTGGTGTACAGTGCCAGTGACCATTGTGGAGATGGGCTTTATGACAAACCCGGAGGAGGACAAAAAAATGGCAGATCCCGGGTATCAGAGCCAGCTGGTCCAGGGAATCTGTGACGGGCTGGATGAATACTTCGGCCTTTGATGAACAAAGCCCCCGGATATCTGCCATACAAATCAGAGACAATGCTGTGAGACAGCCGGAAGGCAGCCTAGTCTATGTGGATCTGGCACATTTTCATGGCGGCCAGGGCTGTCTCATGGCTTTGGGGTGTCACACCGGCGCAGCAGGAGCTGTCCACAGTAATGGGAACCTCGGGAAAGAAGGCCTTTAGAAGGAGGGCGTTGGAAATCACACAGATATCCGTGCACAGTCCGATCACATGGACGGATGCAGGACCCTCCGGATAGGTTTCCTGAAGAAGAGCAGGCAAATCCCTGGAACCAAAGGTAAGCTTATTTACATAGGCAGCGCCCTTTGCATCACAGGCCTCCTGCACGGCCGGCGCCAGCTGCCAGCCAGGGGTGTCCTTGATACAGTGGGGCACGGGAAGATTTTTTCCCTCCTGGGTCTGGGCATAGTTGTCAAAATGGGTGTCTCGGGTGCAGATAACGTCTCCGGCAAAGCTTCGGATCTTATCCACCACCTTGGGCACGATGGCTACCGCCTCAGGGGTTCCCAGGGCGCCGTCAATAAAGTCGTTCTGCATGTCCACTACAAGTAAGATGTCTTTCATAAAAATCCCTCATTTCGTTATGAATTTATATTCATCGCCAGGGCCGCCAGGCCACCAGCAGATTTTCCATTTCCTGTGTAAGCTGTCCCAGATCGGGATTGCGTATCATAGTCAATAGCAATAGCAGAAAGCCAAAGATAATCATCAGTCCAGTGAGAAGGGCGATGAGAAGCACAGGGAGCAGCACGCTTTTTTGGGGCTCCCGGGGGTTTCGAAGGAGGCGCTGTGCTCCAAAAAGACAGAAGGGCGCAGGGGCGGCCACCATAAGATAAGCCCCTATGGATATGAGGATCAGCGGACCGGAGAGCATATCTGCAGAGGCGCTCTGGGCTGCCGAACCGCCACTGGAAACCAGGACGGATAAGGCATTGTTGATAAAATGAAAAAGGGCCGGGTAGAGAAGATTGTGGCTCTTGTGCATTACATAGGAGAGACCCATGCCCAGAAGGGCGGTGGGCAGGAACCGGTAGGGATCCAGGTGAAAGATTCCAAAAATAATGCCCATGCAAAAAACTACCACAAAGGTATTCCGGACGTTTCCGAAGGTGGACTGAATCACGCCCCGGTGTACCGCTTCCTCACAGATAGCAGGCAATATGGCCACAATGATAAAGGTGATGAGGAGAGGCGTGGTGGAAAAGACGCTGCTCATACTGTTGCTCACATCGCTGAAGCCCTGGGGGAAAAAATACATGAGAACCAGGGTGGAGAGAAGGGTCAGAAGATAGGTGCCAAGCCAGGCGAGGACGGTGCCGAAAAAGCCCCGCCAGGTAGGCCGCTTTATGGGGAATATCTGCCGCATATCCTGCCGAAGGGCCCATGCACCCAAAAGAGCCGTGCCCAGAAGGAGAAGCTCCGTTAAGGCCAGACCCAGCATGCCGAAAAAATACTGGATGGGGGCGGCCACAAACAGCATGAGAAGGAGGATAATCACAAAAAATAGGATTCCCTGCCAGGGCCTGGAGGGTTTCCGGTAGCTGTCCATAAATTCCTGAGGATAGGTAGAGCGGTTGGTCTGTGAAGGCTCTTCGTAGGGAAATTGGGAGTAAGGGTTCATATAGGATCCGTCCTTTATCTTTAATCTTTTTGTCTGATCTGAGACAAGCGTTTTATGCAAAACCGTTTCCTATATGTTACAATTATTTCTTATAAAAAACAATGGATTCTAGAGGATTCATAAAAAATTAATGAAATATCTTTTAAAACTGGGGAAGAAATGGTATGATTTGGGTGGAGGTAGTGTATGATAGCGATCATTGATTACGATGCGGGCAATTTAAAAAGCGTGGAGAAGGCACTGGTGTCCCTGGGAGAACAGGTAGTGGTCAGCAGAGACAGGGATACGATTTTAGAGGCGGATAAGGTGATTCTGCCGGGAGTGGGGGCCTTTGGAGATGCCATGGAAAAGCTTCACGCCTACGGACTGGTACCGGTGATTCATGATGTGGTGGAAAAGGGAACGCCCTTTTTGGGGATCTGTCTGGGCCTGCAACTTTTGTTTTCCCGAAGTGCAGAGAGCCCGGGGGTAAAGGGACTGGGAATTCTCAAGGGAGAAATCCTGCGTATTCCGGATAAGGAAGGCTTAAAAATCCCTCATATTGGCTGGAATTCTCTGGAGCTTCAAAATCACGGACGGCTGTTTGAGGGCCTGGAGGGGACGCCCTATGTGTATTTTGTCCATTCTTATTATCTGCGGGCAGAGGAGCCGGAGATTGTGCGGGCTGTGACGGATTATAGCGTTTCCATTCATGCCTCTGTGGAGAAGGGGAATGTGTTTGCCTGTCAGTTCCATCCGGAAAAGAGTAGCCAGGTGGGACTTAAGATTTTGGAAAACTTTTCCAAATTGTCTTAAATGGACCCTAGGGAGAGGATACAGGGGAGGATAGAAAGAGATGTTTACCAAGCGAATAATTCCCTGCCTGGATGTGCACAACGGACGGGTAGTCAAGGGAGTGAATTTTGTGAACCTGCGGGATGCGGGGGATCCGGTGGAGATTGCGGCGGCCTATGACAGGGCCGGGGCGGATGAGGTGGTGTTTCTGGACATTACTGCCTCCTCGGATGCCAGAAACACGGTGGTGGATATGGTGCGCCGGGTGGCGGAAAAGGTATTTATTCCCTTTACTGTGGGCGGCGGCATTCGGACCGTGGAGGATTTCCGCATGCTTTTGCGGGAGGGGGCGGACAAGATTTCCGTGAACACGGCGGCGATTCTCAGACCGGAGCTCATCTCGGAGGCGGCGGATAAATTCGGCAGTCAGTGTGTGGTGGTTGCCATTGACGCCAAGCGGCGGCCCGACGGAAGCGGCTGGAATATTTACAAGAACGGGGGCCGGGTGGATATGGGCATAGACGCGGTGGAGTGGGCCATACGGGCGGACAGACTGGGAGCGGGAGAGATACTTCTGACCAGCATGGATTGCGACGGCACCAAGGCCGGCTATGATCTGGAGCTTACCCGGACCATTGCAGAGCAGGTGTCCATTCCGGTTATAGCCTCCGGCGGGGCGGGTACCATGGAGCATTTTCGGGACGCTTTAACCCTGGGAAAAGCCGATGCAGTGTTGGCAGCTTCCCTGTTTCACTATAAAGAGATGGAAATCCTGGATTTAAAGGAATATTTGCAGCAGCAGGGAGTGCCGGTGCGGATATAATAGAAAAATACAAAGGAGAGATTGCCATGGGAATGATTCAAAATGACTGGCTGGAGCCCTTAAAGGGAGAGTTTCAGAAGCCTTATTATGTAAAGCTTTATCAGTTTGTCCGGGAGGAGTATGCCAGCAGGCAGATTTTTCCGCCCTCAGAGGACATTTTCAATGCCTTTCATCTGACGCCTCTCCATGAGGTAAAGGTGGTAATCCTAGGACAGGACCCCTATCACAATGACGGACAGGCTCATGGGCTGTGCTTTTCCGTAAAGCCCGATGTGGCGGTTCCCCCTTCTCTGGTGAATATTTATCAGGAGCTTCACGACGATCTGGGCTGCTTTATTCCCAATAACGGATATCTCACCAAGTGGGCCAAGCAGGGCGTGTTGATGCTAAATACAGTGCTGACGGTGCGGGCGCATCAGGCCAATTCCCACCGGGGCATGGGTTGGGAGGAGTTTACGGATGCGGCCATCCGTGTTTTGGATGAGCAGGATCGGCCCATTGTGTTTATTCTCTGGGGAAGCCCGGCGCAGAAGAAGGCGTCCATGCTGCACAATCCCAACCATCTGATTTTAAAAGCCCCCCATCCCAGTCCCCTGTCTGCCTACCGGGGATTTTTCGGAAGCAAGCCTTTTAGCCAGACCAATGAATTTTTGGAGGCTCACGGAGTGACGCCCATTGACTGGCAGATTGAGAATGTATGATGATAATACAACTTCTTTTGTCTATA
This sequence comes from uncultured Lachnospiraceae bacterium, assembly GCA_947574135.1. Classification (GTDB taxonomy): domain Bacteria; phylum Bacillota; class Clostridia; order Lachnospirales; family Lachnospiraceae; genus RGIG4284. The sequence goes on along the minus strand of CANPIM010000035.1, from coordinate 4,917 downwards.
TCAATCCCAGACTTCGCAGAAGATAAAGCCAGCCGGTAAGGGAGAAGGCGCTTAGAAGTGTGGTGAGCATAACGGCCGCGGAGGTGAAACTGCCTTCGTGGCCCATATTTTTGGCCATAATATAGCAGCTGACCGTGGTGGGAGAGCCCAGCATAACCAGTATGGCCACCAGATAGCTGTCCCGAAAGCCCAGGGCAATGGCAGCAGGAAGAAAAAGGCAGGCCAGTCCCACAAGCTTTAGAACGCCGGCTAACAGCACCGGACCTAAGCCGGACAGAGCCTTTTTCAGATCAAAGGAGGCTCCCATGGCCATAAGCCCCAGAGGGGTGGCCAGCACGGAAAGGTTGTTGGCGGTTTTGATAAGAATCGGTGGTCTGGGAAGCTGAAAAACGGACCAGATAAGGCCGGCCAGAATTCCCAGGATAATAGGATTGGTCAGAATTTCCCTCCCGGTTTTCAGGAGAAGCTTTTGATCAAGCTTCCCCCTCTCTGGCTGAAAGAAGGAGAGGACCAGGACCGCCATAATGTTGTAGAGAGGCACAGAGCCGATGATCATCAGAGGAGCCATGCCTGCGTTGCCATAGATATTTTGGATAAAGGCAATGCCCAAAATGGCGGCACTGCTTCGGTAGGCTGCCTGGATAAATTCCCCCCGGATGCTTTTATTCTTGATCAATAAGGAAAGCACGGCAGCCAGACTGATGGAGAGCAGAGTGACAAAAAAGCAAAACAGGACAAAGGAGGTATCCCAGACCTGGTAAAAGTCGGCTCCGGAGATGTCTAAGAAAAGCAGGACCGGCAGGGCGGCCTTAAACACGAACTGATTCAGGCGGCGGATAAGGGCCTCGTCAAACAGGCCGATTCGCCGGAATAAAAGGCCCATAAGCATGGTAAAAAACACGGGGATGGTGGCGTTGAGACTAAAAATCAGGTTTTCCATGGCTATTTTTCCTTTATGAGTATTGGTTGACAGATGATGAGTGCCATTTTTCTTTTCGCATATTTTTCATTATAAGTGCAGAAAATGTACTTATCAATTAGTAGATATCTCCAAATAATCCGTTGAAATTTCAGCAGAATGCATAAAAAAGGAGCTGCTCGGGACGAAATATCCCGGGACAGCTCCTTTTTGAAAGGATTCTTTATAAAAATCTCACACCGTTTCTTTTTGAAGGTTTTTGTGGGCCACAGACAGCATAAGCTTTAGCCGGTTCAGCTGATTGACCTCGCTGGCGCCCGGGTCATAGTCGATGGCCACCACGTTGGAGAGAGGGTATTGCCGCCGCAGCTCCTTGATAACGCCCTTGCCTACTACATGGTTGGGCAGGCAGCCAAAGGGCTGGGTGCACACAATGTTGTTGGTGCCTGTGTGAATAAGCTCCAGCATTTCTCCTGTGAGGAACCATCCCTCCCCGGTCTGATTTCCCAGAGACACCATGGATTTGGCCATTTCCGCCATCTGGTCAATGTCTCCCGGCGGGGTGAAATGGCGGCTGGCGGCCAGCTCTTTGGCTGCAGCCTTTCGAAGTGCTTCCAGAAAGCGAATGCCTAGGCGGCCCATTTTAGCGCTGCTTTTTTTCTTTCCCAGGTATTCTGCCTTGAACTCCGTATTTTTAAAGCAATACAGAAGAAAGTCCATAAGATCCGGAACTACAGCCTGGGCGCCCTCGGCCTCCAGAAGCTCCACCAGATGGTTGTTGGCGGAGGGAGAGAATTTCACCAGAATTTCTCCCACAATTCCCACCCGCGGCTTTTTCAAATCCTCGTGAATGGGAAGGGCGTCAAAGTCCTGAATAATCTCCCGACACAGCTTCACAAAATGCCGGTAGGAGGTGTGCTTTTGCTTGAGGAAATTCCGGCAGATGTCCAGCCACTTGGCATGAAGCGCGTTGGCTGAGCCGGGAACCTTCTCATAGGGGCGCATTCGGTACAGCACCCGCATAAAGATATCCCCGAATACCAGGCCGTACATACTCTTTACCGCCAGAGCTGGGGTAATGTGAAAGCCGGGATTTTTCTCAAGCTTGCTTAAATTTAGAGAGATCACCGGGATGTCCGGATACCCGGCCTTTATAAGGGCCCGGCGGATAAAGCCAATATAGTTGGTGGCCCGGCAGCCGCCTCCGGTCTGGGTGATGATAATGGCCAGCTTTTCCGTGTCATACTGTCCGGAGAGCACGGCTGTCATAATCTGGCCCACCACCACCAGGGAGGGGTAGCAGGCGTCGTTGTTTACGTATTTAAGCCCCATGTCAATGGCCGCTCTGTCGGAATCCGGCAGTACCTGTAAGTGATAGCCGCAGGTCTCAAAGGCCGGCTCCAGAATGTCAAAGTGGATGGGGGACATCTGGGGACAAAGGATGGTATAATCCTTACGCATTTCCTCCGTGAAAATTGCCCGCTCGTAGGCCGAGGAGACAGGGCAATGGCTTACGTGCTTCTGCTCCCGCACCCGAAGGGCGGAGATAAGAGAGCGAATGCGAATGCGGGCCGCTCCCAGGTTGTTTACCTCGTCGATCTTTAAGCAGGTGTAGATCTTGCCAGAATTGCTTAAAATATCATTGACCTGATCTGTGGTCACCGCATCCAGACCGCAGCCAAAGGAATTGAGCTGGATGAGATCCAGATCCTCCCGGGTTTTTACAAAATTGGCGGCCGCATATAGGCGGGAATGATACATCCACTGGTCCATGACCATGAGGGGCCGTTCCACGGCGTAGAGATGGGATACGGAATCCTCCGTGAGCACGGCAATGCCGTAGGAGTTAATCAGCTCCGGAATGCCATGGTTGATCTCCGGGTCCACATGGTAGGGCCGCCCGGCCAGCACAATGCCCCGACGACCGTTTTCCTCCATCCAGCGCAGGGTTTCCTCTCCCTTTCGCATCAGATCCTCCCGGACCTGCTCCAGCTCGTTCCAGGCATGGGAGGCGGCGCTTCGGATCTCTTTCTCAGAGATCTGGAAATCCTTCTGGAAAATCTCCACCAGGCGATTGCTGAGAATGTCCAGGCTTTCAAAGGAGAGGAAGGGATTGGAGAAGCAGATGGTTTTGTCTGAGAGCTCATCCACGTTATTCTTAATGTTTTCCGCGTAGGAGGTCACAATGGGGCAGTTATAGTGGTTGCCTGCGTCTGGAAACTCCTTTCGCTCATAAGGGACGCAGGGATAAAAGATGTAGGTAAGCCCCTGCTGGATCAGCCAGGCCACATGTCCGTGGGCAAGCTTGGCCGGGTAGCACTCGGATTCGCTGGGAATGGATTCAATGCCCAGCTCGTAGAGCTTGTGAGTGGAGGCCGGAGACAGCACCACCTGGAACTTCAAATCCGTAAAAAAGGTAAACCAGAAGGGGTAGTTTTCGTACAGGTTCAGCACCCGGGGGATGCCCACCTTTCCCCGAAGGGCCTGATCCGCCGTCAGGGGCTCGTACTGAAACAGCCTCTTATTTTTATATTCGTACAGGTTGGGAATCTGCTCTCTATTCTTTTCCTTGCCAATGCCCCGTTCGCACCGGTTGCCGGAGATAAACTGGCGTCCCCCGGTAAACCGGTTGATGGTCAGGCGGCAGTTGTTGGTGCAGCCCCGGCATTTGGACATGGTGGTGGTAAATTCCAGCTGATTGATCTTGTCAATGGTGAGCATGGTGGTTTCCATGCCCTCCTGGTAGCGCTCCCTTGCAATGAGGGCAGCCCCAAAGGCTCCCATAATGCCGGCAATATCCGGCCTCACCGCCTCACAGCCGGCGATCTTCTCAAAGCTTCGCAGCACTGCATCGTTGTAGAAGGTACCCCCCTGCACCACAATGTGGGAGCCCAGGGAGGAGGCGTCGGAGACCTTGATCACCTTAAAAAGGGCATTCTTAATCACAGAGTAGGCCAGACCGGCGGAGATATCCTCCACGCTGGCCCCCTCCTTCTGGGCCTGTTTTACCTTGGAATTCATAAATACCGTGCAGCGGGTGCCCAGATCGATGGGATGCCGGGCAAAAAGAGCGGCCTTTGCAAAGTCCTCCACGCTGTAGTTGAGGGATTTGGCAAAGGTTTCAATAAAGGAGCCGCAGCCCGAGGAGCAGGCCTCGTTGAGCTGCACGCTGTCCACGGTATGATTTTTGATGCGGATGCATTTCATATCCTGGCCGCCGATGTCCAGGATACAGTCCACCTTGGGATTGAAAAATTCTGCCGCATAATAGTGGGAGACCGTCTCCACCTCCCCCTCGTCCAGGAGAAGAGCTGCCTTAATAAGGGCTTCACCGTAGCCGGTGGAGCAGGAGCGGACAATATGAGCGCTTTCTGGAAGAAATTTGTAGATCTCCTGGATGGCCCGGATGGTGGTCTTTAGAGGACTGCCATCGTTGCTGCTGTAAAAGGAATATAAAAGTGAGCCATCCTCTCCCACCAGAGCGGCCTTGGTGGTGGTGCTTCCCGCGTCGATGCCCAGAAAGCAGTTTCCCGCATAAGCCTGCAGATCCCCTCGGGTCACCTGATGGCAGTCGTGGCGGGCCTTGAATTTGTCGTATTCATACCGGGAGGAGAAGAGAGGCTCCATGCGTTCCACCTCAAACTCCATACGGATATGGGAGGAGAGACGGCCCTGGAGTTCCCCTAAGGATACGGGATGCTCTTTCCCTGCATTCAGGGCAGACCCAATAGCGGCAAAGAGATGGGAGTGGTCCGGAGCAATGGTATGCTCCTCATCCAGCTTTAAGGTCCGGACAAAGGCAGCCTTTAGTTCAGAGAGGAAATGAAGCGGCCCCCCCAAAAAAGCTACATGCCCCCGGATGGGCTTGCCGCAGGCCAGGCCGCTGATGGTCTGATTGACCACTGCCTGAAAAATGGAGGCAGACAGGTCCTCCTTGGTGGCTCCCTCGTTGATCAGGGGCTGAATGTCTGATTTGGCAAACACGCCGCAGCGGGCGG
>CANPIM010000034.1 GCA_947574135.1 uncultured Lachnospiraceae bacterium | reverse complement strand
CCCTCGTTGATCAGGGGCTGAATGTCTGATTTGGCAAACACGCCGCAGCGGGCGGCAATGGTATATAGAGATTGATAATTTTTTGCATAAGAATTAAGCCCGGCTGCATCTGTCTGCAAAAGGGCTGCCATCTGATCGATGAAGGAACCGGTGCCCCCGGCACAGATGCCATTCATGCGCTGTTCAATATTGCCTCCCTGAAAGTAAATAATCTTGGCGTCCTCTCCTCCAAGCTCAATGGCCACGTCTGTCTTGGGAGCCTCGGCCTCAAGGGCAGTGGCCACGGACACCACCTCCTGCACAAAGGGGATGTCTAGATGCCGGGCCAGGGTAAGGCCTCCGGAGCCGGTGATGGCCGGACAGAGGGTGAGCTCTCCCAGAGTTTCGTAGGCCCTTCCCAAAAGCTGGGCCAGGGTGTCCTGTATATTTGCGAAATGCCGCTCATAATCGGAAAATACAAGCTTTTTCTTTTCATCTAAAATAGCAATTTTTACAGTGGTGGAACCGATATCGATTCCCAGAAAATAGTTGGTTGTACACATAATGTTGCGGAAAACCGCCGCCTCCTTTAAACCTAAAGTAGACCCTCTCACCGTGCAGGTGCAGGCCGATTTAGACCACAAGGTCCGGACAGAAATCGGCATAATAAAGCGCATACCTACAGCAGATTACATTATACGACAGGAATTTACATAAATCAAATAAAAAAAGTATAAAAATCGGTCAGACTTTTCATACCGGAAATGAAATTTCGGCATAACATATATAAATGATGAAGAAAAAGAGACGGAGGAATTTTTATGAAACAGTGCCGGGGCTTTCTGCACACGGTGGCCAAGGGGGATACGCTGTATCTTTTGAGCAGACGCTATGGAGTACCTCTTTCTTCTATTTTATTAGCGAATCCTTATGTAAATGTATATAATCTCCAGCCAGGAGATGAGATCTGCATTCCCTGCAGGAGAAGGCCGGCTGGTTTGTAGGAGAAGGCCGGCCGGTTGGCGTTGACAAATGGTGGCCTGGAACTTATAATAAACATATTCGATAAAAGCAAGGAGTGAGAGGCTACTTTGATAGAAAAACTGGAGCGTAAATTCGGGAAATATGCAATTCCAAATTTAATGTACTATATCATTATTCTCTATGGAGTGGGCTGGGTGCTGCAGGTGTTTGCGGCCGGGTTTTATGAGGCCTATCTGTCTTTGGATCCCACCTTGATTCTTAAGGGACAGATTTGGCGGCTGGTGACTTTCCTGGTGTATCCTCCCAGCACGGACATTTTTTATTTTCTTCTGGGCATGTATTTGTATTATTCCATCGGAAAAACGCTGGAGTATCAGTGGGGCCCTTTTCGCTTTAACCTGTACTTTTTCACCGGCGTGGTGCTCCATATTATAGCAGCCTTTGTGTGTTGTTATATTTTCCGGGCCAATCTGGGTGTGATGTTCGGGACCTATTACCTGAATATGTCTCTGTTTTTTGCCTATGCGGCCACCTATCCGGATGCCACCTTTTTGCTGTTTTTCATCATTCCCATTAAGGCCAAGTGGCTGGGGATTATCAATGGGGTCTATTTTGGACTGACCATCCTGGCGGGATTCTTTACGCGGTTTTTCTCTCTGTCCATGCTGATGGGACTGGCCCAGGCGGGGATTATCGCTCATCCGGCCTACAGTGTGATGGCTCTGGTTTCCCTGGGGAATTTCCTGCTGTTTTTCTTTGGCATGCGAAATATGCGCCGCTACAGCCCCAAGGCGGTTTATCGGAGAAAGCGCTATACCCAGAGCGTGCAAAAGGGGCAGCGGGCGGTAAATACCCACAAATGTGCCATCTGCGGCCGCACGGAGAAGGACGGGGAGAATCTGGAGTTCCGCTTCTGCTCCAAGTGCAAGGGAAATTACGAGTATTGTCAGGATCATCTCTTTACCCATGAGCATGTAAAATAGAGGGGATATCTTCCTACACAACGTACAGTAGTGTAATCCCGGGAAAAGTGTTATAGTTTTAACAAACAAGGGATGCAGATGCATTTGGGAAGAGGAGGATTATAAACAATGAATACCCCAGCTGAGATTGCACAAAACTATGTAGGGATTGGAAAAAAGAAAACGGAGCTTCCGGTGTCTAAGATGCTGCTGCTTGGAATTCTGGCAGGCCTGTTCATTGCCGTGGGCGGGACGGCTTTTGAGATGGCTACGGCTATGATGGGGGGAAGCACCATCGGTAAATTTATCGGCGCCTGCCTGTTTCCGGCCGGTCTGACTCTGGTGCTGGTGGCCGGCAGCGAGCTGTTTACTGGAAACTGCCTGCTCATCATTCCCCTGATGGAGAAGGAGACCAAGCTTTCAGCTGTGGCAAAGAGCTGGGTGGTGGTGTACATCGGAAACTTTATCGGATCTGCCCTGATGGCGGCCCTGGTGGTATACGGCCATTCTCCCAGTCAGATGGACAACGGCCTTCTCAACACCATTATGAGCGTGGCCTCCGGCAAGGTGGGGCTGAGCTTTGGGGATGCCTTTATCCGTGGTATTATATGCAATATATTGGTATGCCTGGCTGTATGGATGTCCTTTGCGGCTAAGAGCTTTCCTGGAAAGATGATGGCGGCTTTTTATCCCATTATGATCTTTGTGTTCTGTGGCTTTGAGCACAGCATTGCCAATATGTATTATCTCATGGCAGGGATTTTCGCCAATTCCTTCTATGCAGTGGGAAATCCGGATGTGACGGTAGGAGCCATGCTTCTTAATAATCTTTTGCCGGTTACCATTGGAAATATGATTGGCGGCATGGCTGTTGGGCTTTCTTACTGGTTTATTTATTTGAAGGGAAACAAAAAATAAAAGGGAAGAAAAGGGAAATAGGTTGACTTTCACTGCCTCTGTGACTAAGATAGTTGTAGAGGCAGTTTTTACATTCGGAAACAGGAGGAGAGGATATGGCAATTACGGTGACGGAGTTTGGAAAGACGAAGGCAGGGGAAGTGGTAAAGCAGTATGAGCTGGTGAATGCCAATGGCATGAAGGCTGTCCTGCTGAACTATGGGGCGGTTTTAAGAGAGCTCTATGTGCCGGCCCGGGACGGTTCCATGCCGGATGTGGTGTGGGGCTATGAGGATGTGGAGCATTATGAGGTAAATAAGCCTAATTTTGGCGCTACCCTGGGGCGCAATGCCAACCGGGTGGCCAAGGGGCAGGTGGAGATAAACGGCGTCACCTATCAGATGGAGAAGAATAACGGGGAGAACAATCTCCACGGAGGAAAGCCAGGCTATCATCAACGCATGTGGAAGGGAATTGTGGCAGATGACAATAAGGTGGAGTTTTCCATAGTAAGTCCGGACGGGGATCAGGGACTTCCGGGAAATGCTCAGGTGCGGGTTTCCTACAAACTGACCAATGAAAATCAGCTGGAAATTTCCTATCAGGCCTCGGCTGACGCGGATACCATCTTTAATATGACCAATCACACCTATTTTAATCTGGAGGGACAGGCCTCAGAGAGCGTGCTGGAGCACCAGGTGCAGATAGATGCGGATGCCTTTACGCCTACGGGGGATGATTTGATTCCCACTGGGGAGCTTCGTCCTGTGGAGGGGACTCCCATGGATTTTCGTCAATGGCGGACATTGGGCAAGGATATTGACGGGGATTACAAGCCCTTGCAGCAGGCTAAGGGCTATGATCACAATTTTGTTCTCACCAAAAAGGAGGGAAATCGGCTGGCGGCCCGGCTTCGGTCAGAGAAAAGCGGAATTTTGATGGAGGTGTATACGGATCAGCCAGGGTTGCAGCTGTATACTTCCAATTCGCTGGTGCAGGAGGCCGGTGGCAAGGGAGGGAAGGTTTATTCCCTGCGAAGCGCTGTCTGCTTTGAGACTCAGCATTTTCCCGATGCCCTTCACCATGAGAATTTCCCCAGCACCCTGGTAAAGGCGGGGGAGGAGTATAAGACCCGGACGACCTATGCATTTTCTGTGATGGAGCAGGCGGATTCGTGAAAAAGAAGAATAGGAACAGGGCAGCAGGAGGAATTCTGCTGCTCTTTTTTGGAGTCTTGATTTTGCGTCTGCTGCTGGGAGGACCTCCAAAGGAGAGAGGTATAGGACTCACAGAGGGTCAGGATTGCCAGATCTGGTATCTGTTGAACCTGGACGGTATGAAGGGACTGGGCCATTCGGCTATGATGTTGGTGGATGAAGAGGGACAAAGCCGGATTTACAGCTATAACGGCATGCAGTACAGCCTGCCGGAGTGTCTGCTTGGGAAGGAGGGGCTGGGACTTCTCTCTGTGATGTCTCTCAGCCGGGAGGAAGTCCGGTATTTTTTGGAGACCGGAGATCTCTATCTGACAGAGGATGAGGCCTGCGATAATTTTGATCGAGCCCTGTATCGGGGGATTACCAGAGAAGAGTATGAGAGAGTGCTTGGAGCTGCGGAGGAATGGATGGGGCGGGAGGCTTTTTTTCTAACGCTATATCAGGAGGCGGAGGCAGGCAATGAGATGTCCCGGAAAGAGCTGACGAAGCTTTTGGAGCAGGGAAGCGTTCCTCTGTATCAGATTTATACCCATAACTGCGATACGGCGGCCCGGGAGCTTATCGGGCTTATTGATCCGGAGATGGAGGCTTATAACCGGGGGAGAGTCCGGCTGACCCCCGGGGGCAATTTTAAGGGCATGTGTCAAAGCTTTTCCTCCACCTGGGGGATTTTATATCTGGGTGAGGATGGGATAGGCGAGTGGCTTCTGGAGCGGCTGGCAGGCGGCTGGTAGGGGACAGACGCTTTTTGGCTCTGATTTTTTGGTAAACTGCGGTATATTTTGGGAAGATCCGGCATATACTGTAAATAATACCAAAAATAGGAGGACATGCATAATGGCTGGCAGAAGAGGAAGGACGAAGTCCTATGAGGATCAGATTTCTCAGGTAGAGCAGAAGATAGAGGCATTAAAGAAAAAGCTGTCCCAGCTGGAGGAAACCCGGGAGGAGCTTTTGAGGCAGCGGGAGGAGCAGGAATTGAAGGCTCTCTATCAGTGTATGACGGATAAAGGCATCAGCGTAGAGATGCTGTATCAGCTCATAGAGCAGGAGAATAGCCACACACAGGCAGAGCACCAGGAGCAGGCGGAGCAGATTGCCTGACAGGCAGGACTGCATATAGGGAAGTGAAAGGAGGCAGGCGTTTGTGCGCTGCCTCCTATTTATTTGGCGGAATTGGCAATTTTTTCCAGCATATGATTCTGGCCCAGCAGAACAAAGATGTCCTTGGGCTTTGTGGGATCGTCTGCCGGGGGATTGATAAGCAGGCTTCCGCCCCGCTTGATAGCAATGACGTTTACCCCGTATTTTTCCCGAAGCTTTAATTCTTTTAAATTTTTGCCAATCCAGCTGTTCCATGCAGGAATATCCGCAATGGAATACTCGGAGGTGAGCTCCCGGGAATCAAAAAGATTGTGGAAGGCCAGGTTGTTGGCCCAGTGGACCCCCATTTCCTTTTCCGGACAGATAATCTGGTCCACCCCAAGCTTTGTGAGGATTTTGCCCTGGGTATCGTCGTAGACCTTGGCGATAATCTGGGGAATTCCCTGTTCCTTGGCCCAGATGGCGGCCAGCACCGAGGCTTCCAGGCCGTGTCCGATGGCAATAACCGCTCCGTCGAAGTTTCTGCCCCCAAGCTCCTTGAGGGCCTCTTCGTTTGTCACATCCACGCACAGGGCCAGGGTTACGTATTCGGCCACCTGCTGCACCTGCTTTTCCGAGTGATCTATGGCCAGAACCTTACAGCCGTTGGCCTCCAGCTGCTTTGCCACGCTGCGGCCAAACCGGCCCAGTCCTATGACAATGTACTCCTTTTTTTCCTGTTTTTTCATAGCAGATCTCCTTATCCAATGATGACTTTACTCTCGGCACAGGTGACGTTGGCTGCTGGCGTGCGGCTGTTGAAGGCCAGAGCCAGGGTAATGGGACCGATGCGTCCCAGATACATGGCCAGAGACACAATAAGTTTTCCCGCCGGGTTTAGCAGGCCGGTGAGGCCTCTGGAAAGACCCACGGTTGCGATTGCAGAGGTCATTTCATACAGGGTATCCAAAAAATCGCTTTTTTGAACCGCTAAAAGAGCCAGGGTCAGAATAAAAAGGGCGGAGAAGCTGAAGGTGGCAATGGCCACACATCTTCGGATGGTCTCGTCCGGAACCCTTCGGTGCAGGATGGTTACGTCTTTTTTTCCCCGAATATTTGCAAGCATGGAGGCAAAGAGGAGGACGAAGGTTACGGTTTTAATACCGCCAGCCGTTCCTGCAGGGGAGCCGCCGATAAACATAAGCAGCAGATAGACCAGACAGGATGCAGGCTGGAAGAGCTCCTGAGAAATGGTTGCGAAGCCGGCTGTTCGCAGGGTGACGGACTGGAACAATGCGGCCAGAAGCTTCTCGTGCCAGGGAAGGGCTCCCAGAGTATTCGGATTGCCGTGCTCCAAAAGAAGGGTCAAAGCCATGCCCCCAATAATCAGGGCCAGGGTGGTCAAAAGGACGAGCTTTGTGTGGAGGTTAAGTTTTCGGCGGTCTGAGGTGCCTTTGGGACGCAGGCGGTGTGAGACGCCTCTGGCTATCTCCCAGTAAACCGGGAAGCCAAGGCCGCTTACAAAGATGAGAAAAACCGTGGTCAGGTTTACGATTACATTGCCCTGATAGTCGCAGAAGCTGTTTCCTCCCAGAAGATCTATGCCGGCGTTGCAAAAGGCGGATACGGCGTGAAAGATACTGTACCAGATGCCTAAAACACCATATTCGGGAACGAAAACAAGGGCGTAGCCCAGAGCTCCCAGGGCCTCCAGACAGAGAGTGACCTTGAGAATCCGCATGGTGAGACGCACCAGACCGGACAGGGTGTCCAGGTTGTAGGCGCTTTGAAGCAGCATCCGATCAGACAGGGTAATCCTGCGGCGGAGAATGAATAAGACCAGAGTAGTAAAGGTTACAATCCCCAAGCCTCCAAACTGGATGAGAAACAGAAGAATCACCTGCCCAAAGGCGGAAAAGGTCTGCCCCACATTCACGGTGGATAATCCGGTTACGCAAATGCTGGACATGGCTACAAACCAGGCGTCGTAGGGGTCTATGTGCTGTCCCGGCTTTACGCTGACCGGGAGAAGCAGACCAAGGGTTCCCAGGACGGCGCCCAGAAAAAAGCCCAGCATAATAATTCTTGTGGTGGTAAGTCGATGTTTTTTCATGGTTGTATTATACAATAATTTGAATGTGATGGCAAGCTGACAGAAAGGGTGGATTCTTAAGTGATTCTTAAGCTTTATGGATTCTTAAGGGGAGAGGAGAGGGAAAAAAGACTGCTTCACAGCCAGGCGTGGCCGTGAAGCAGTCCCTTGGAGTTATGGAAGCCTATTTACAGCCACAGTCTCCGCCGCCGGAGATGCCATTGTCAAAGGCCGGGTTCATAATGTAGAAGTTGTTGGAATCCAAATGATCCTGGACGATGCGGAGGGCTTCACCGAAACGCTGGAAGTGCACCACTTCCCGCTGGCGCAGGAAACGGATCACATCTTTGACATCCGGGGAATCTTCACAGAGCCGGAGGATGTTGTCGTAGGTGACTCTTGCTTTCTGCTCTGCTGCCAAATCCTCATGCAAATCCGTAATAGGATCTCCTGTGGATTGGAAGGTGGCTGCAGAGAATGGTACTCCGGAGGCAGCCTGGGGCCACAGACCGGCGGTGTGATCCACATAGTAGACATCAAAGCCGGAGGCTTTTAGTTCCTCCATGGACATATTTTTGGTCAGCTGGTAGACGATGGTGCATATCATCTCAAAATGTCCCAGTTCTTCGGTACCTATATTGTGCTCAGAAATGTTCCATACCTGTTATAAGGTACAAGCCCACAGGAATACATTGTAGCGGGGAGGTGCCGAGCATGAGGCATGGAGCGTTTGTCTATTCCGGAGATCCTGTTCCCCCCATCACGGAGCAGGAGCATCCGGATTTTTATTTAGAGGTAAAAAAGGCCATTTTGGCGGCCCTTAGAGCAGGGAAGCTCTTGACAGAGCCGGAATATCTACGCTGCGCAGAGGCGCTGGAGAAATCTGAGAAACTGAAAATGTTAAAAATACTGGAAAATTTTGCAAAAAACGAAAATAGTAAAAAACAAGAAATTTAAATAAATTAGAAAAATTTAAACAGCTTAGAAAAACAAAAATCGGGAAAGGGAATGGTAGGATGTGGACAGATCAATATGAGGCTTTGAATCAACAGAAATCACAGGGGGGCCGACAAATCAGAGTGGCGGCCTATTGTCGAGTATCCACAGACCGGGAGGACCAGGCCAATTCCTTTGAGAGTCAGCAGATATTTTTTAAACGCTATATCGAAAGCCATCCGGATTGGGAACTGTGTGGGATTTTTGCGGACGAGGGGCTGTCCGGAACCAGCACAAAAAGGCGTGTAGACTTTCAGCGCATGATAGCATGTGCAATCCATGGGGAGTTGGATCTGATTCTTACCAAGGAGATTTCACGGTTTGCCAGGAATACCCTTGACAGCATCTATTACACCCGGGAGCTGAAAAAGTATGGAGTAGGGGTTGTTTTTCTAAACGATAACATTAACACTCTGGACGGGGATGCGGAGCTGCGCCTGGCCATATTGTCCTCCATTGCCCAGGAGGAGAGCCGAAGAACCTCCCAGCGGGTGAAATGGGGGCAAAAACGAAGGATGGAGCAGGGGGTGGTGTTTGGCCGGAGTATGCTGGGCTACGATGTGCGAGAGGGCAGAATGGAAATCAACGAGGAGGGGGCCAAAATTGTCCGGCTGATTTTTCACAAGTTTGTGGAGGAAGGGAAGGGAACCCATGTGATTGCCCGGGAGCTTGGGGAAGCCGGAATCAAACCAATGCGGGCCCGGGAATGGCAGAGTACGGTGATCCTGCGGATGCTCCGAAACGAGAAATATTGCGGAGATCTGGTACAAAAGAAAACCTATACCCCAGATTTTTTATCCCATGAAAAGAAATATAACCGGGGACAGGAGGAATTTGTCATTATTCGGGATCACCATGCTCCCATAATTTCCAGGGAACAGTTTGTTGCGGCTAACCGTATGCTGGATAAAAGATCCGCCTCCCAGAGGGGGTTCAGAAAATATAGCTGTCGTCATGGATTTTCCGGAAAGCTTAAATGCGGCCGATGCGGCGCCAGCTATGTGGCCAGATTTAAAACCAGAGAGGATGGAAGCCGGTATGAGGCCTGGCGCTGCCTGGAAGGAGTAAAAAATGGCAGTCTCCATCAGGACCGGGAAGGAAATCAGGTTGGCTGTCCGGGAGAGAGCATCCGCAACGGGGAACTTCTTTGTTTGATGAGCCTGGCGGTAGGAACGATTGCCATGGACCGGGAAAAGATCGCTGATTCCTTGCTGTCTCTCATAGGGAAGGAGCTTTCTCTGGATAAGGCAGGGGGCGGAACAAAGGTTCTGTATAAAAGGCTGGAACTTATGAAGCAGGAGATTCGCAAGCTTTTGGAGGGGCAGGAGCGGGGGGAGGCGTTTTACACACAGCTTCTGGATAAAATGGTAATCCACAGCCGGGATGCTGTGGAATTGTACTTAAAAGGGCTTCCCATAAGGTGGAGCTACACCCGGGAGGAAGGGAGGGATTCCTTCCCGGAGCCGGAGGAAGAGGTTGATTCCCGGCACTGATTCCGGTAGGTCATGGGACTTAGGCCCTGGATGCGCCGGAAGCTTTGGGAAAAATAGCTGGGAGAGGAAAAGCCCAGCATTCCGGCAATCTGGGACAGGGACATGCGAGTTTCCGACAGAAGATACAGGCTCTCCTGAATCCGGCAGGACAAGAGATAGTTAATGGGGGAGGTGCCGTATTCCCGGCTAAAGGCGTGGGACAAATAATATTTGCTAACATGAGCTACGGCGGCCAGATCGTCTAAGGTCAGGCTTTCCTTAAAATGATTTTCAATATAGCGGCGCACAATGGCGCATTCTTTGCTGGACTTATGAATGGCCGGGACAAAGGTGACGGTAAACTGACTGCGCCGCATAAGGAGCAAGAGAACCACCTCCAGAAGATCCTGACAGATCGTGTTGTAGCCCGGGAGCCGGGTCTCAATCTCCTTGAGCAGACAGCGCAGATAGAATAAAACCTGCTCCCCGCCAGACTGGAAATGGATTATGGAATAGCCGTCCCCACCATCGTCCCCGGAGATGGCCTCCAGCCCGTCTACTCCCATGACAATGTATTCCAGGGACTGTTCCTCGGAGCTGACCTCCGTATGTTCAATGCTGGAATTCACAATAATCACATCGTTGATGCCAATGGGTACGGCTTTGCTGGTTAGTCGAAGCTGACCGGAGCCTCCGGTGACAAAAAATACCTCGGCACAGGGATGGGTGTGGAGGATAGAGTGCCACTCCGGGCTGTAGCGGGTGACGCTCACATAGAGAAGCTTAGTGACCGAGCGATCCACCGGATTGACGGCCAGGGGATCGATTACATAATGACTGGTGCTCATAGGACAGGAACCCCTCCTTTTTTCGGGTGCCAACCACAAAAACATAGCAAGATATATAAAAAAATAGGCAATATAATAAAAATGCATTTTAAAAACTATATTTATTATAAAACTTTTCCGTAGGAATGACAAGAATTATTCTGTTAGATATAAGAAGTTGCCGGAAATAGAAAGAAGAAATAAAAAGATATTAGTCAATCTGTATAAAGTAGAAACTCTATAAAATTAAAAAATTATAATAATATCCAAAATAAGCAAGATATATAAAGAAATGAGCAACATCGGTATTGGAAAGAGAGAGGGGGATTGTTATACTGTATGGCAGACAGCAGAGAAAAGCATAAGAATTCAATCTATTACACATTTATCAGGAGGTAGGATTATGAAAAAGATACTCAGTATCCTTTTAGTGGCTGCATTGGCTACATCCACGCTGGTTGGCTGCTCTGGCAGCAAGGAGGAGAAGCCTGCAGAAACCCCTTCCACTACAGAGGGAGAGACGCAGGATGAAGCTCCAACCGAGACCCCGGAAGCTCCGGCAGAGGGAGGGACCATTACGGTTGCGGCTATTGAGACTGCTTATGGCAGCCAGATGTGGACGGATGTATGTGCAGCCTTTACGGCGGAAACAGGTATCAACGTTGAGCTGATTACAGACAAGAATTTGGAGGATGTGATTGGACCGTCTATGCAGGCCGGAGATTATCCCGATGTGATTCATCTGGCTACAGGACGTGAGAAGGCTCTCACCGAGACCTTTATCAAGGATCAGAATATTGTGGAAATCACGGATGTCCTGTCTATGACTGTACCTGGGGAGTCCGCCAAGGTAGGGGACAAGATTGCCGGCGGTTTCACAGAGACCAGTCTGACCAATCCCTATGGAGACGGCAAGACTTATCTTGCTCCCATGTTCTATTCTCCCTGTGGCCTGTTTTACAATGCAGGTTTGTTTGAGGAGAAGGGCTGGACAGTACCTGCTACATGGGATGAGATGTGGGAGCTGGGTGACAAGGCTGCGGCTGAGGACATTGCCCTGTTTACTTATCCCACCACCGGTTATTTTGACGCATTCTTTTATGCGCTTATGTACTCGGTAGGCGGCGCTGATTTCTTCGATAAGGCAACCAATTACGAGGAGGGTATCTGGGATACCGAGGAAGCAAAGACTTGCTTTGATATTGTAGCCAAGCTGGCCAGCTATACGGAGAAAACCACTCCGGCTCAGGCGAATGATCAGGATTTTACCAAGAATCAGCAGCTGGTTCTGGAGAATAAGGCATTGTTTATGCCTAACGGCACCTGGATTGTAGGCGAGATGGCAGAGGCTCCCAGAGCTGACGGCTTTAAATGGGGAATGACCGCGCTTCCGTCCGTGACTGCAGGCGGAGACAGCTACAGCTATACCTGGTTTGAGCAGGCATGGATTCCCGGAGGAGCTGAGCATCCGGACGAGGCAAAGCAGTTTATCGCATTCCTGTACAGTGATGCTGCCTGCAAAATTTTTGCAAATGCAGTCAATGCAGACGGTGAGCCGGCTCCGGCTATTCAGCCTGTGCTTGGCATCGCTGATACTCTGGAGGGAGACAACCAGATGTTCTACTCCATCTATGACAACGGCGCAAAGGCTGCCATGGGTAACTTTGCGGCTTATGACAGCGGTGTGGTAGGGGTGAGCAATCGTGAGGTATGGTTTGACCCGGTAAACTCTCTGGTATCCGGTAATATGACGGAGCAGGAGTGGATCGACGGAATTAAATCAGCCAATGACCAGATGCGTGCAAGCCTGATTCAGTAATGGGATGGCCTGCAAAGGTACGTTGTAAAAGTGAATGAGGGAAACGGCGGTGGCAGGCTGCTCACCGCCGTTTTTTTAAAAGCAGGGAGCGCTTCGTGGGATGGAGTGTCTAAGGGGCGTGAGCTGCGAGGAAGGAAAGGAGCTCTGACGTATGAAGAAACGTTCTGGCCGCAATGGATTTATCTTTCTGTGTGCGGCGCCTGCAGTGATACTGTTCACTGTTTTTATGATCATTCCTACGATTAATGTTTTTCGAATGTCTCTGTTTCGGCGCAGCGCTTATTCCACTACCGAAGATTTTGTTGGGCTGGAGAACTTTACCCGCTTGATGAGCGATGTAAACTTTATCCGTTCCATACAGAATACCATTCTTTTGATTGTGGTGGTAACCATTATTACCTTTGCCTTTGCTTTAGTGTTTGCCGCCATATTGACCAGAGAGAAAATCAAAGGACAGAATTTTTTCCGGATTATATTCTATATCCCCAATATTTTGTCGGTGGTGGTAATCTCAGCGATTTTCAGTGCCATTTACGATACCAACAACGGTACGCTCAACAGCCTTTTATCCCTGTTTTCAGGGGAAACTGTGACGGTTTTGTGGAAGGGCGAGAATATGGTGATGGTAAGTCTGATTATTGCTATGGTATGGCAGGCTATCGGTTACTATATGGTCATGTATATGGCCTCCATGGCCAGCATTCCCCAAAGCCTGTATGAGAGTGCAGGTCTGGATGGAGCCGGTCGCATCACACAGTTTTTTCAGATTACCCTGCCGCTGATTTGGACCAATATCCGTACTACGCTGACCTTCTTTATTATCAGTACCATTAACATGGCATTTCTGTTTGTAAAGGCCATGACCTCCGGAGGACCCAACGGAGCGTCCGAGGTGGCGCTGTCTTATATGTACAAGCAGGCCTACACCAATTCCTCCTATGGCTATGGAATGGCTATCGGCGCACTGGTGTTTGTTTTCTCCTTTGGGCTATCGGCGTTGGTCAATGTGGTTACCAAGCGGGAACCGCTGGAATTTTAAGGAGGGTAGTCTATGGAACAGACAAAAAAATCGTCGGCCGAAGGGCTGTACAAGGTATTTATCTATGTGGCGTTGATTACCCTGGCTGTGACCATTCTTGTGCCTGTGGCTTGGGTGTTTATGGCTTCTATCAAGGAAAACAGCGAGTTTTATGGGAATCCCTGGGCTCTGCCTGCCGGGTTCTATATTCAGAATTTTGCCGATGCCTGGGGAAAAGCCAGAATGGGCGAGTATATGCTGAATTCCGTGCTGGTAACCGTATTGGCTCTTGCCATTCTTTTGGTGGTGGCACTGCCCGCAGCGTATGTGCTGTCCCGTTTTGAGTTCCGGGGACGCAAATTTTTAAACGCGGCCTTTATGGGAGGGCTGTTTGTTAATGTTAACTATATTGTGGTGCCTATTTTCCTTATGCTGGTGGACGGAGATAAATTTTTGCGGGGATTGTTTGGGGACGGCTTTTTGCTGAACAATATTTTTATCCTGGCAGTCGTCTATGCGTCCACGGCGCTGCCCTTTACGGTCTATCTCTTGTCAGGCTATTTTGCCACTCTGGCTCATGATTATGAGGAGGCGGCTTATATTGACGGCGCTGGCTATGGCAGGACCATGCTGAAGATTATTTTTCCCATGGCGCAGCCATCCATTATTACTGTGATTTTGTTTAATTTCCTGTCCTTCTGGAATGAGTATATTATAGCAATGACGCTGTTGTCGGATCCCAAGGGGGGAAAGACTCTGCCGGTGGGGCTGATGCAGCTGACCCAGGCGCAGCAGTCGGCTGCCCAGTATGGCCAGCTTTATGCAGGTCTGGTTTTGGTTATGCTGCCCACGCTGATTCTCTACATATGTGTACAGAAGAAGCTGACCCAGGGAATGACGCTGGGCGGTCTGAAAGGGTAGGGTGAGAGTATGAAATTTTGGAAGGAGCATGTAGGCTTACGGATTTGGTCTATTTTGGTGTTTTTTGTGGTTGGTCTAGGGCTGGTTATAGGAGGGTGGATGATGACCGGGAAGCTTTTGGGCCTGGGGCTGATGATTGCAGGTCTGGTTTTGCTTTTGGCTGCCATTCTCATTTATAATAAGCCCTTTGAGGATTCGAAGCGCCGGCTTTGACCCGTGACCATAAGACGGGCAGAGGCCGAACCGGCTCTGCCCAGCATAGAACAGATTATTGAGGGATTGCAGATGAGCAAAGAGATGGAGATGAGCGGGCGGGTTACGATTCCCACAGATGTGGATGTGGTGCCGGAGACCCTGGAATTATTAAAGCGGTGGGGAGCAGATGCCATTCGCGACTGTGATGGCACGGATTATCCGGAGGCGCTGAAGGGAGTGGATGCAAAGGTATATTCCACTTATTACACCACCAGAAAGGATAATGCCTGGGCAAAGGCGAATCCGGAGGAGGTGCAGCAGTGCTATATTATGACCGGATTTTACACAGCCAAGGAGGAGCCCTTACGAATTCCTCTTATGGCCGGCATCAGCCCGGAGCTTTTGGCCGTCAATACCAGGGATGATAAAAAGCGCTGGTGGGAGGTTATGGACAGGACGGAAGGACTTCCTGTAGATCCAGAGAGCTGGACCTACGAGGAGGAGAGGGGCTGCGTGGTGCTGCCGTCGCCCAAGGCCTGGCATGAGTATACGGTGAGCTTTCTGGCTTACCTGATTTGGGATCCGGTGCACATGTATAATGCGGTGGTTAATGATTGGACTGATTTTGAGCATCAGATTACCTTTGATGTGCGACAGCCCAAGACCCGGGAATACACCATGAAACGACTGCGCCGGTTTGTGGAGGAACACCCATATGTAGATGTGATCCGGTATACCACGTTTTTTCACCAGTTTACCCTGGTTTTTGATGAGCTAAAGCGGGAGAAGTATGTAGATTGGTATGGCTATTCTGCGTCAGTGTCCCCTTATATTCTGGAGCAATTTGAGAAAGAGGTGGGATACCGGTTCCGGCCGGAGTTTATTATTGACCAGGGCTATTACAATAATCAATACCGGGAGCCCAGCCGGGAGTACAAGGATTTTATGGCCTTTCAGCGCCGGGAGGTGGCGGCGCTGGTAAAGGAATTGGTGGATTTGACCCATGAACTGGGCAAGGAAGCCATGATGTTTTTAGGTGACCACTGGATTGGTACAGAGCCGTTTATGGAAGAATTTTCCAAAATTGGTCTGGATGCGGTGGTGGGATCGGTGGGCAATGGCTCCACCCTTCGGCTGATTGCGGATATCCCCGGGGTTCGCTATACGGAGGGTCGTTTTCTGCCCTATTTCTTCCCGGATACCTTTCATCCCGGCGGGGATCCGGTGAAGGAGGCCAGGGAGAACTGGGTGACGGCCCGCCGGGCCATTCTGCGAAAGCCCATAGACCGCATCGGATATGGTGGATATTTGAAGCTGGCCTGTCAGTTTCCTGACTTTATCGAATATGTGGAAAGCGTGTGCAAGGAATTTCGGGAGCTTTATGGCAATATCCGGGGCACGGAGGCCTTCTGCCAAAAGCGGGTGGCTGTGCTCAACTGCTGGGGGCGTATGCGCTCCTGGGGCTGTCATATGGTGCACCATGCCCTTTACCAAAAGCAGAATTACAGCTATGCAGGGGTGATTGAGGCCCTGTCGGGAGCGCCCTTTGACGTGGTATTTTTGTCCTTTGACGAGATCCGGGAGAATCCCCAGGTTTTAAAGGACATAGACGTGATCATTAATGTGGGAGACTCAGATACGGCTCACACAGGAGGCGCGGTCTGGGAGGATGCAGTGATATCTTCAACCATTCGGGAATTTATTTACAGGGGCGGCGGCTTTATCGGTGTGGGGGAGCCCTCCGGGCATCCCTATCAGGGTCGGTACCTTCAGTTGGCTTCGGCCTTGGGCGTGGAGAAGGAGACAGGCTTTACCCTGGGATATGATAAGTATAATTGGCAGGAGCATCCAGAGCATTTTATTCTGGAGGATTGCAAGGACCCGGTGGATTTCGGTGAGGGGAAGAAAAGTATTTATGCCCTGAAGGGAACACAAGTTCTGATACAGAGAGAAAAAGAGGTGCAGATGGCGGTGAATGCCTACGGCCAGGGCCGCTGTGTGTACATTTCCGGGCTCCCCTACAGCTTTGTCAACAGCCGGATTCTTTACCGTGCCGTGCTATGGAGCAGCCACAGTGAGGAGAGGCTGCATCGATGGTTTTCCGATAACTATAACGTGGATGTACATGCCTATGTAAAGAACGGGAAATTCTGTGTGGTGAATAATACCTATGTGCCCCAGTCTACGATAGTTTATAAGGGAGACGGGGAGAGCTTTTCTCTGGATCTGGAGGCCAATGAGATCCGGTGGTATGAGATTTAGGGCGGAAGCTGAAAAAGAGATCAGAAATCAGACATGTTTGCTGGGTAATAAAAGCGCAGGGACTCTGCCAGGAGGCGGTGAGCCTGCGCTTTTTTGGAACATTTTCAGGGCTTCGGTACCGATGTCCGTCAGGATTGCCATGCCTTCCTTGTAGGGCATGGTGTACCGCTGAGAGAGGTAACGCATGGAGGCGCCTAGTTCGCCGTCTGGTCCTCCACACCCCGAAAAGTTATAGTGTGCGAAAAACGCAGTAAATATCAAGGGTTTTGGCCTGTTTGTCGTAAATAATTTTATCACAGATGGACCGGATTGAGCGGGCCTTCACTTCCTTTGTGGCATCTGATTGCAGGATATCCATGACACCGCGGACACGGAGCAGCATTTCCTTTTTGTTCGCTTCGGTGTCCGGTGATGGATATTTTTTTTCCATGGTTTCTAGTTGCTCCTGGAGCCGTTTCTGCTCCGCCTGTATCATTGCTTTATTTTGCCGGTATTCCTCCAGGGTGTCTACCCCATCCTGGTATGCGGCTTTGATGCGCTTTTCCTTTTCCTGAAGCCGCTCCAGAGAGTCCTTGAGAATGGCAAGGTCCTCTTGAGCCTGGGGAATAGGGGAGAGCTCTTCTCGATATTCTATGGTACCGGAGAGAATATGTTCACTCAGGGTGTCCAGTACGGCCTGCTCCAAGAGGCGGGCGGATATGTAGTGAGAGACCCGACATTTTCCCTTTCCGTAGGAGATGCATTGAAATCCCTTGGTTGCCGGGCTGTAGGTGAGAGAGGAGCCACAGGAGGAGCATTTGACCAGATTTCCCAGCCAGTGGCCGTAGGCGTCTGCCGGCCGGCTCTTCGGCTGCCGGTATTGCCGGGCGATTTCCACCTGAACCTGGTCAAAGATTTCCTCCGGGATAATGGGAGGGATTTGCTGTCCCTTCACCAAAACCATATCAGGGGCGGTGGCCGTAGCGCTTCGAAGCTGTTTCTTGCCTACATTCCAACGAGAATAGCCCTTGTAAACGGGATTTTGCAGCAAATATTTAACTGTGCGGTTTTCCCACAGGCCTCCCCGGCGAGTACGAATGCCCCTGTCATTTAAGAGCTTGGCAAGGCTGGAGAAACCCAGGTGCTCCTGCAGAAATTTCTGGAATATTAGTTGCAGGATTCGGGCCTCTTCCGGAATGATTTCCAAGCCTTCCGGAATATTCCGGTATCCGAAGGGGGCAACGGCCTGGTAGCGGCCCCGCCGCGCATTTTCGCTCATGCCGCGCTTGACCTCTCCGGATAGGCGGATAGAATAGTATTCGTCCATCCATTCTATAATCCGTTCGATGAGGGAGCCAAAGGGCCCTTCCACCAGGGGCTCAGACACGCTGAGGACCTCTACGCCGGCCTTTTTCAGGAGAGACTTATAAACAATGCTTTCCTCCTGATTCCGGGCAAATCGGCTGAATTTCCACACTAGAAGCACGTCTACCGGATGCTCTTTGGATTTGGCCCGGGCAATCATTTCCTGGAAGGCGGGACGCTTCTCGGCTTTCCGGCCGGAGATGCCGGCGTCTATGTAAATATACTCCAAAACAATATGGTTGGCCTTGGCGTAATCTCGGATAATGCGTTCCTGGGAATCCGGGGAAAGCTCTTCCTGATCATGGGTGCTGACCCGGATGTAGGCGTATCCGGAGCGAAGGTCTTTTGGGTGTGTTGGTTGTGTCATGGTGGGTATCATCTCCTTGTACATGTATATGCCTGGCGGCGGGGGGTGTTGCTGCTGAGCCGGGAAAAATGAGTATAAAAAAACAGCCTGCGAAAACATTTGTTCGCTTGCATTGGCTGCCCGAAGATGATACAATATCTTTGTTTGGGGCGTATCATCTTCGGAGATATGCTTGGCCGCTCTGGTGTTGGTAGCACTGGGGCGGTTTTTGATTATAATAGTTCCTTTTTAAGCTCCTCATGGGAAATAAAAGGCTGGTATTCACTGGAATTTGAATGATAGGCATTTAGAATATCCAGTTCGTCATCATCTGGGGCCTCCTCTTCCAAATTGGAAAGCGCAAAGGTAGTACGAATAAGTTCCCATACCTTACGGGCATCATCTTCACTCATTACAGTAACTGCTCCCAGTATTCTTTCTTTGATTCCAGACATAATATCACACTCCTTTATAAATTTGTCCACGGTTGCCAATATCAATAATATCAATTATAATTCCGGTTACATCAAATAATACTCGGTAATTCCCAACACGGAGACGGTAGCCATTAACTCCCTGCAATTTTTTAATGTCACCTTCAAAGGGAAGCTTTTCAATAGCTTCCATGATCCGCTCCCTTGTGGGCCTATCCTGTTTCCTAAGAAATTTTGCGGCGGGTTTTGAGTATTGTATTTCCATAGGACGCTCCCTTTAAAATTTTATTTTATTATTTAATTTGGAGTATAAAAGCTTGCGATTGTTACTTGAAGCCCTGGAAAAACAGCGGATTCAAAGGGTGCGGCAAAAGGATAGATAACAGGAGCGGCATCTTTCTCATAGTTGTAAATTGTAATGCGCTCCTTCTCTGGGTCAATGATCCAGTATTCCCGGACACCGGCTTCAGCATATTTTCCATTTTTGATAATATAATCCATTTTACGGCTGGAGGGAGAGACAATCTCCACAATTAAATCCGGGGCCCCTTCGCAGCCCTTTGAGGTGAGCTTGGAATGGTCGCAGATCACGCTCACATCCGGTTCCACCCAGTCCTTGTCGTCAGCCTGGAGATTGACGGCAAATGGGGCCGGTATGACCTCACAGGATCCGCCGTGCACTTTCACATAAGTCCCTAGAAGCTGGGTGACTTCTGATACCAGCTTCTGATGCTGGAAGCTGGGCGGGGCTATGTCATAGAGGATTCCGTTAATAAGCTCGGCCCGTTTGCCATCCGGCAGGCTCCAGTAATCTTTGGAGGTGAAATTATTGTTTTTCATTAATGGCATTTTCCTTCTCCCTTCTGGGTATTGGTGCACTGGGGCGGTTTTTATTATAATAAATCAGAAATGCGAATGCTTAGATCTTGGTAAATACATACAGGGATAGTGTCATCAAAGCTATATTGGCAGGAGGCTTTTTCGTTTTCAAAATCAAAAACATTTACAACACGGGTCCTTGGGTTTACGATCCAATATTCCCGCACACCAGCTGAACGGTATTTAAAAAGCTTTATTCCATAGTCCACCTGTTCTGTACTTGGGGAGACGATCTCTATAATCCAATCTGGGGCGCCGTTACAGCCACGCTCATCCAGTTTGTTTTTGTCACAGATGACAGAGATATCTGGTTCCACATAGTTTTTATTATCCGCATTGAGAAAAACGGCAAATGGGGCAGGATAGACCTCGCAGTCTCCATGGTGTGATTTAATATATTGCCCAATTACCTGGGTAAACTGGGAAACCAATTTCTGGTGAATCCGCATAGGCGGCGCCATATCGTAAATCCGCCCGTCGATGAGCTCCGCCCGCTGGCCTTCTGGCAGGGCGTAGATATCATCTATTGTATATGTTTTTTCCTGGGTTAATGCTTTTGACATGGGGTTACATCCTTCCTGTTTATAAGCTATCATTTTAAGGAGTAAAATTAATTGTTAATGGTTCTGTGTCTATTATATTGTCCCATCCATCGGTATAGAAAACATGAAAGGAGGTTTCTATTGCCTCAATTTTTTCGATTTGATTTTCCTCCATATCTGATTCAAAAAATGTCATTGTTGTGACGATTCTCTTATGAGGAGCAATTTCTGGAGAAAGAGTTGGTTCTATCATATATCCATTTATAGAGGTATCTCTTGCTTGGATAGTTATTCCTTCGTCCATATTATTTTCTATATACAAAATAACAGAGGGACCAAAAAGACTGGTATCTTCCGATAAACCTTTGGATATGATTCTGAAATCGCCCCCATCATAAATTACTTCACCACTGTCATCATAATTTTGAACATATGTTTCCGCACAGGATGTTTTTAGAGTAATCATATCACTATTGATGATGTCATCCCAACTATCTGAATCAAAAATATGGAAAGAAAATTCGATTTCGGCAATCTTTTCTATCCCGCATTGTTCTAATGAAGATTCCATAAACGTCAAAGAATCGTTATTTTTCTTTTGGGGCATAACATCGGCAGACATACTTGAATCAACCATATATCCATTTATAGAAACATTTCTTGCCTGTACGGTTATATTTCTCTCAGAATCATTTTCGATTAAAAACTTAATTTCAGGTCCAAATAATGAATTGCTATTGTCAAAAGAATTTGCGGTTATTTTTATCCCATCTTGTTCAAAAACAATGGTTTCTTCAATAGTTATGTTTTCGTCTGCTGGAGTAGGTTCTTCTGTCTCTTGAGGTTCTTCCGAAGTTTCTTTCTCATTTTCAACAGAATTGTTGGCAGGAGGAGAGACCTCATTTTGTGAGGCACTATTGCTAGAAGAGCAGCCGGTAAAACTTAAAATTGTAGCGATTAGAATTGTACATAATAATTTCCTTTTCATAAGTTTAGTTTCCCCTTTTCTTTATTTTCTTAAAACGCTGTAGCGGTTTAATCACTATGTGCTTCACATTCAATTTCCTGAATATCCTCTTTACAGTAATCATCAGATTTTATGTGTTGCAGAGCATGGTAATAATATTTTAACTGACTATCCCTTGATAATCTGGCGTTTAGAAAGATCGTGTATGTATCATCTGCATTTTTCACCAGATGTTCCGGAATCATGGTATCCATATCAATAATTTGTACATTGATGTCTTGCGTGACAAATCACTCCCTCACATGTCGTAAAATCATATATCCAATGAAGCACACTTATAAATTCTCTTTCTTTTCCTGATTATACAGATTCTTCATAAATTCTATATGTGCCTTAAACCGTTCAGGCGGCATTGTACGCTTCATATGAAAGAGAGAGCGCATGTCCTCATCCTCAAACATTTCCTGGGCCAGTTTTGCGGTTTCTTCATTTGTGTAGTATATAGGAGATTCTTCCTTTTCATCAGTTCCCATTAAAAATTCAATGGACACACCAAAAAAATCAGCAATTTTTTGTAATTTGTCTGTCTTTGGCGTATACCTTCCGGCCTTCCAGTTGCTAATAGTGGATGTAGTAAGTCCTGTTTCTTTACATACACGATATGGTGTTACCCCTTTTTCTGCACATAATTTTTCAAAAATGTCATACATATAGCACCTCAAAATTAACTTTGAAAAATAAGCTAAAAAGTATTGACAAGCTTTGAAAACAATGCTATGCTATAGACATAGCTTTGATAACAAAGCTAAATAAATACAATAGCTTTGGTTTCTGATATAAGTTTGATTGACAACTTAATTATATTTGAAACCTTAGCTAATGTCAATATATTTTTTGAAAGGAGGCCAATTTTTGTATAAAAAGTATGCTGAATTAAGAGACAAGGCTGGTGTTACTGACTATGAAGTTGGAAAACAAACTGAAATAGCGACTTCTACGCTCAGTAATTGGAAAGCTGGGAGATATACTCCCAAAATGGACAAAATCAAAAAGATTGCGGACTTTTTCGGAGTACCTATTGAGTATTTCTTTGGTGGAGAAGGGAGGTGAGAGTGTGGATAAAGCAGAAAAATTTCTGGAAGAGACAAGAACTATTTTGGATGGATTTCAAAAGAAGTCTGGTATTGACTCGGTAAAAGTTCAACGAACAGTCTCTGCCTATTTGCAGATAGCCAGAGACAATCAGTTGAACTATAACGAATTGTTACAGGTGTTTTCCCTTACCAAAGAATCAGTTCTTCAATCTTTGAATAAGGTGGCAATTTCGGCGCTGCCCGATATGATTTCTGATGCTGCGAAATTGTAATCTGTAATAAAGTTTGTGAATTGTGTTTGCATGGACATTTCATCATCCTTGGAATTATCACGCGAGTTCATTTTGCAAGTAGCAAAAGCAATTCCGATATCATGAGCGCGTTGTTCTAAAGTCATTTGTATTTTCGTCCTTTCTTCAATACTCGGCCTGCCGGGGCCTGTAAGAAGAGTATACCACCTAGAGGAAGAAAATGGAATAGGGGCGGAGGCAGGGGAAAAGGGGATGACATAAATAATAGGAATAGTTTTATTACTCCTGCTGTTTTGGGCCTACATTTTGATAAAGAATTAATGGAGTGCCAGAAGTACAGAGAACTATTTTTTTCACAAAGTAAAAGCCCAAAAGGGGGAGGTGAGAGTGTGTGGACAGCAATAACAATGATTGCTGTGGTAATTGCTGTTGTATGCGTAGCTGTAAATCAGATTATCACAAATTTCACAATAACGGAATTACAGTCGCAACAGCAGCAATTAGAGCAGCAATTAGAGCAGCTACGGACACAACAGTCTGAATGACAAATCGCCTGGTATTAAGCCGGCTTTCCTTTGCAGATTCTTCCTGCATTTGTCGGAGAAGATCACGGGTTTCAAATACGGCGGCATCCTGTTCGGCTTTGTATTCAGCGTTGGCTTTGGCAATTTCATATACTTGTTGTTGTTCGTTTTTTACAGTGGGTTCAAATTTGGAAAATTCAAATTGGTTATCCATGATGTATGTTTCTTTCTTCCATATTTCAGCATGGCAGTACTGATAGGGAGAATTATAGCAGATCGTGGAAAGAAAATCCAGCGGAAAGGGGTGAGAAGAAGGTGCATAAGACAACAATCATCGTTTGTGTAGACAACGATACCTGTGCATATATTGATGGACGGCTATGTGCAGAAAATTTGAAGTACATCAGTTTTGACAGCACAAAGGGAAGGGTCCCGCATCTTCTGTATGCATTAGATGATAGGATGCCCGACAATACCAATGATTTGAGGAAATTCCTTTATTTGGTGGGATGCATTTTGCAAGGGTGGGATTCGGTGGAAGATTCACAGCCCAATGATTTTACTTGGTTTGAAGCTGTAAAACAAATGCAGCTGGACTTGTTTGCAGGAACTATATTTTCCATGTGTCAGACCGAAAAAACTGAAGATGGATTCAAGGCCCGGCTGTTAGAAAGATTTCCGAAAGAAATAGCGCCAGCACTACATCTTATGAATACTGGCGCCATATCTCTTATTCCTGGTTATGCTCCGGTAGGCAGTAGTAACAACCATTGGGATTCGGACACTTAAAAGCTATGGCACGTATTAAAGCGTCCTCATAACTGATGCAATTCACTACATTGTTAGGATTCATTTCATCAATATGACAAGAATCTGTTTCATTATCAAGATCGTGAATTTCACCGGTTTCTTTATTCAGTACATAGCGGTTTCCGTTGAATGGCGAGTTGTAACGTCTCATAAGCATTTTCTCCTTTCTTCTGTACTTGGTTGCGGCAACAGCCTGTACAAAAAGAATATCACAGAGTGGAAGGAAGTGAAAGCGTGTATAGGTAGAAAAGAATGATAGAAGGCCCTCCGGGGCCCGGGAGCCATAGCTCAGTGGCAGAGCAGCCGCCTCATAAGCGGAAGGCCTGGGGTTCGATCCCCTATGGCTCCAGTACAGATGCGCAACTGTAAAGATGTACAACCAGACAATCATAAAATGTATGTAGGGGGTGATTTGTTGCAGAAAATCACAGGCCAGCTGTATATCCGGGCAGAACATGAGACGGAGTACAGGCGCTGGGATGATTTGTCAAAGGAAGAGATGGAAAAAATTAGTGAATGCCTGAACCGGGAGGCTGCCAAGGCCGGCGGTTTCCATGAGGCGGCATAGGACCTGCAAAAAGCAGGTTCGGAGAGGACAAGCATTGTTTCAAGAGAGGAGGAATGGAAGTGAAGGAAGGTTTTTTGATGTGTATTGGCTTTTTCCTGATGGCATCAGATTGTATTCCGGTTGTGTTGGTTGGCATTTTGCTCCTTGCAGCTGCCGGATTTTTGGCCGGCGCCTATTCGGGAGAGGCGAAGAAGCAGGAGCGGATTTCAGCTGAAGATATCTATGAGGGTTTGGAGGATCCCAAGCCGGCCCTGGAGGAGTATCCGGAGCAGGAGGAAAAGGTCCGTGTATGAATATCGCTGTGAGGTCTGTGGATGCTTTCTGGATCCGGGGGAGGGACGGATGTGTGAGGAGTGTTTGGCAGAACAGAGGAGGAGACCGGTTGGAGCTTTGGAGGATTTTTTAACTGCGGAGTTTCCGGAAAGATTGGAACATGTGGAGGATATGAGATGAAGGAAGTAACGGCGGTTATCACGCAGGAAAGAGCAAAGATATCCTGCAATTTTGAACAGGTGGAGCAGGCGATACAGGACATCCTTTCTGAGTACAGAGGCGCTGTGTTTACGGAGGATAGCAAGACCTATGCGAAAAAGCATGTGGCCAGCCTCCGGGCCCAGAAAAAAACACTGCAGGACAACCTGCGGGAAGAAAAGAAGAAATACATGGAGCCTTGGGAAGCCTTTGAGACCCAGGCGAAGGAACTGATTTCCCTGTATGATGAGCCAATCAACCTGATTCATGGCCAGGTTCAGGCATTTGAGGAGATGCGGATAGAGAGAAAGCGCCAGTTGATCAGCCAGGTTTATGGTGAGTTGGTTTCGGAAGAGTTGGAGGATTACATTTCCTTCAATCGCATTTATGACAAGAGATGGGAAAACGCTACCGCAAGTGAGAAGAGTATCCGGAAGGATATTTCGGAGATCGCAGAGAAAACCAGGAAAGACATTGCCATGATTCAGGAGATGGATTCTGAGGCGGTTCCCAAGGCTTTGTCTCTTTATAAGACAAGCCTGGACCTTACCGAGGCTGTATCTTACATAAATTCTTACGAGAGGCAGAAACAGGAGATCCTTAAGAGGGAGCAGGAGCGGATACGCCAGGAAGAGGAGGAAAGGATTCGCCGGGCGGAGCGTGAGAGGATTCAGGAGGAGCAGAGGGCCAGGGAGGCCCAGGAAGCAGCCGTCCGGCAAGCGGAGCTTGAAAAGGCGGAGGCCTTGAGACAGGCCGAAGAGGAAAAGGTTGCCGCTGTGGAGCAAGCGAAAGCGGAGGCTGCGCAGGAAGTCATTGACAGTTTTATTCCAAATGCCGGAGAAGAGGCGGAAAGGAGTCTTTATCCTTACAATGTCTTTGCTTCCTCCAGTGAAAGGAAAAATCTGGAAATGTTTATGGACAGCGTAGGGATTGAGTGGGAGGTGTTGATATAATGGATAACCTCTATTATTACAACCAGGGCCGGGCAGTGCCAGAGGAAGCGAAAAAGGAAATACGAGGAGGCCGGCTAAGTGGGAAAACAGACATCAATCCTGTTTGGAGGATAAAAAAGCTTACAGAGCTGTTCGGGCCCTGCGGGATCGGTTGGTATTACAAATCTGTTCGGGAATGGCTGGAAGCATATGGGAACTCCATTGCCGCCTTTGTAAAAATTGAGCTTTATGTGAAGGTGGATGGAGAGTGGTCCATGCCAATTCAGGGAACCGGCGGGAGCATGTTTGTGGAGATACAAAAAGGGGCTCCGTATGTATCGGATGAATGCTATAAGATGGCCACCACAGATGCCATTTCGGTTGCCTGTAAGCAGCTGGGAATTGGGGCAGATGTCTACTGGAAGAAGGATGGATCCAAGTATGGGAAGGATGAAGGAAATGAGAAGCCAGCGCAGAGCCAGAAGGACGATGAAGAGAGAAAGGCTTTGCTGGAGGAGCTTTCCAGGATGCTTTCCGGAACAGAATACGGTTGGAATTCTGTCCTAAAAACTTATAAGGTTGATGCAGTTGAGTCATTGACAAAGTTACAGATTAAGGACTGCATATCAAAAATGAAAAGAGGCCTGATAAAGAAGGAATCCTGACGTGGCATAAGGGTATGGGATGAGGTGATGAGTGATGGTCTGCCGGGGGTTTTTGAAGAATCTCAGCCTGGATTGGAAAACGAAGCAGCCAGAGGTAACGCTTAGGCTGGAGGCCCGGGCGGAGGATATAGAACGGCTGCAGGACAAGATTTTGTCTGTGGAGCTGAAGCAGTATCGGGAAAAGAGGTCCTTGGATGCCAACGCCTATGCCTGGGTGCTTATCTCGAAGATTGCAGAGGCGCTGCACACAGATAAGGATTCGGTTTATGAATCTCTGCTGCGGGATTATGGATTTCCTTATGTCTCAGAGGATGGGGCTGGCAGGAAATTGACGGTGCTCAAAGAGATAGATCCGGCTGAGTTTGGTTTGCATGTGAAATACATAGGGGATGGCCACGTGGGCGGAAAGGTGTTCAGCCATTACCTGGTTATCCGGGGCTCCAGTGAATATGACACCCGGGAGATGGGATATTTCATTGACTGCATTGTGCAGGAGGCCAAGGGGCTGGGGATTGAGACTATGACACCAGCAGAGCTTGAAAGGATGATGATGGCGTATGAGAAAAAGCATCATGCAAAAGGATAGGACCCGCTGTTTCCTTTGCGGCCGCAACGGGCAGGGGGATCCCCTGGAGGAGCATCACTGCTTTGGCGGGCCGAACCGACACCTTTCCGAGGAGGACGGCCTTAAGGTCTATATTTGCGGGAACCGGTGCCATCGGAATGGCCCGGGAGCGGCCCACCAGAACGCCCGGACGGCGGAGTTTTTGAAGGCAGAGGCACAGATGGCCTGGGAGGCTACCTATGGTCCCAGGGAGGCGTTTCTGCGGCGATATGGGAAGAATTATTTGTGATAGAGAAAGGGATAGGAAAATTTTGACCGGTCAAATTCATATAGATTGGGCTCCGTGCACAGGGCCTAAATGGAGCTGTTGATTATCTTTTTAGAGAGGTTGTTTTATGAGTAGTGTAAATTTGGAAACCTTTGCAGGGGGGGCGCTGCAGGAGAAGTTTGACGATGCGATGGGAAAGGTCCTGGCTAATCTTATGGACCCCAATACCCCTTGGAAGAATAAGCGAAAGATTACCGTGGAGGTGACTTTTGAGCAGAACGAGGATCGGGACGATTCTACCGTGAATGTATCCGTTGTCCCCAAACTTGCGCCGGTGAAGCCCGTCAGTACCCGGATGGCCATAGGGAAGGATCTCAAGACGGGTGAAGTGTTCGCAGAGGAGTACGGGAGCCAGTGCCGTGGCCAGATGAGCTTGGAGGATTATCAGGGTCAGCAGGAGGCACCAATGGCCAGCGTGGACGGGAAAGCTGTGGATACTGCGACCGGGGAAGTCATGGAGGACCCCCAGGTTCTGAATTTTAGACAGAAACAGGCATAAGGAGGAAAGATTATATGATTAAAAAGGCATTGGAGTATATCGTAGGGATGAAGGCACCAGAGGTGCTGGAAATCAATGGGGAGACTTATTGCGATAAGGAGCTGGAGCGAATCTGCCATAACCCGAAGGCGCAGGCCATTGAGATGACCACGTTGACAAGTCTGGTGGAGTACATAAAAGCAAGGATCGACACTATGGATGATAAGATGATTGTCCATGTAAAAGGGCCGGACTGCGTGTATCTGTATTCCATGTTGGATTTGGACCGTGTGCGGGAGTATCTGGTGGAGGTCCATGCACAGGTGCCTGAATTCCGGTATGGCCGGTATCTGGACCACGAGAGCTTTTTGATTGCCCTCCAGTCCCAGTTTATGTCCAATGATGACAGGGAGCTGTTGCTGAAATTTGCGGGTACGGTGGAAAATGGCTCCGTGACCCAGTATGGGGATGATGGCGTAACCCAGAAGGCCACGATCCGAACAGGTATTGCATCCAAGGGGGAGGCGGTTGTGCCCAACCCGGTGAAGCTGCGGCCCTTCCGGACATTTGTGGAGGTGGCACAGCCGGAGAGCTCTTTTATCTTCCGTATGCGCCAGGATGAGAGAAGTGGCGTGGAGTGTGCCATCTTCGAGGCGGACGGCGGGGCCTGGCGAAATGTGGCCATGAGTAGCATCAAGGAGTATTTGCAGTATGAGCTTGCAGAGTTCCCGCAGTTTACCGTGATTTCATAAGTTTTTATGTGGCGGCCTGCCTTTTGGTGGGCCGCAGAAAGGATGGAGTATGAATAAGGTGGTTTTGATGGGGCGCCTGACCAGGGATCCGGATGTCCGCTATACCCAGGGGGAATCCTCCATGGCTGTGGCCCGGTTTACCCTGGCGGTAGACCGCAAATTTAAGCGGGACGGGGAGCAGAACGCGGACTTTATCAGCTGTGTAGCCTTTGGGAAGGGCGCGGAATTTATTGAGAAGTATTTCCGCCAGGGGATGAGAGTGACGGTATCCGGCCGGCTTCAGACCGGCAGCTATACCAATCGGGACGGCCACAAGGTTTACACCACGGATGTGATGGTGGAGGAGCAGGAGTTTGCAGACAGTAAGCGAGAGACAGATTCCAGGGCCGGGAATGCTTCGGGGCCGGGAGCGGATGCAGGACAGCCGATTCCGGATGCGGACGGGTTTATGAGCATTCCGGATGGCATTGACGAAGAGCTTCCTTTTAACTAAGGTGGTGGATTATGGCAGGCAGGCCACCCAAAAAAGGGATTGATTATGCCGGGTGGTCAGTAAATATTTTCGATAATGACACAAAGATGGATAAGCTGCTGGATGCATGCGGGTGGTGCGGATTTGGAATCTATTTTTACCTGTGCCAGCGGGCTTATGGCGGTGACGGATATTTCTACCGATGGGGCTATGACGATTGTGCATCCACGTCAAGGAAGATGGGTGGCGGCATTGGTTCCGGTACTGTCCGGGAGACAGTGGGCTACTGCTTACAGATTGGTCTTTTTGATAAAGGGCTGTTTGATAGGTGGGGGGTCTTAACCAGTAGAGGTATCCAAAGGAGATATTGGGAGGTCGTTAAGACGCGGGACGTGCGTGTCGTGATTTCCGATTACTGGCTTTTGCAGGATGAGGAATGCAAAGGTTTAATAAAGTTACCCTTAAACAAGGATTTATCGGAAAGGAATACTGATTACCGGACAGGAAAAGCGAATTACCAAGAAGGAAATACCAATTATCCGGCTATAAAGGAAAGTAAAGTAAAGAAAAGTAAAGTAAAACAGAGAGTGTGTCTGGGGAGGCTTGAGGAGTTTATCTCTGCCTATCCGAAAGACTGTAACCGGCACCTAACCGAGATAGCATATTGCGATTTGCTGTTGATCGGAAATATTTCGGAGGACGAGCTTGTGTGCTGTGCTAAAAATTATGCGAAGGCTTGCAGACTCTTGGAAACTCCGGAAAGGTATATCAAAAACGCAGAGAATTTCTTGAAAGATATGGTTTTTGAAAAATATCTTCCAAGGAAATACAAGGCACCTACACCGGCAAATGATGCAAAACCGAGAAAAAATGCTTTTCACAATTTCCACCAAAGGGATTATGATTTTGCGAAACTAGAGGAGGCGTTAGTGAAAAAATGAGAGAAAGGGACGCGAGAAATGAAAATTAATATAGGCCCTAGAGATAAATTTGAGTTAAGCCGGGCGTTGCCAAGTGACGGCAGCGGTGGACGAAGGATAGTAAAAGCCAGATATGAGGCCCTGAAGGTATATCCGTATTTTGTGCTTTGCCGAAAAGTGCGCGGAGGGTACCGGGAGTGTTTTGGGTGGCATCAGTTGCGAGAGGCAAGGAGGGTATGAGACAAATATTGAAATACCCCGGAAGTAAATGGCGGATTGCCAGACAGCTGGTGGAGCTGATACCGCCACACCATAGCTATGTGGAGCCATACTTCGGCAGCGGGGCGGTGCTATTTAATAAGGTGCCCTCTCCGATTGAGACCATAAATGATTTGGATTCGGAGGTGGTGAATCTTTTCCGCTGCATCCAGCAAGATTCGGAGCGTCTGGCCAGGCTGGTGATGACTACACCGTTCAGCCGGGAAGTATATGAGCAGCAGTTTGAGGGTACAGAACAAACACGGTATGCCAGCCAGTATCAGAGGGCAGCAGGATTTCTGGCTAAATGTTGGCAAGGACACGGCTTCCGGACGAATGGATGTAAAGTGGGTTGGAAAAATGATGTGCATGGCCGGGAGCAGGCCTACGCCGTATGGAACTGGTACCGCCTGCCGAATTGGATTGTTGATGTGGCCGAGCGGCTGCGTATGGTCCAGATAGAGCATCGGCCAGCTCTGGAGGTGATTGGGCGATTTTGTTATGACAATGTTTTTATGTATCTGGATCCGCCGTATTTGCTGAATACACGGCGCGGAAAACAGTATAAACACGAAATGACGGATGTGGACCATGAAGAGCTTCTTAAGGCCGTGCTGCAGAGTCCGGCGAAAATCATGATATCTGGTTATGAATCAGAAATGTACAGCGATTATCTGCATAGCTGGAGCAAAAAGCAGTTTGTCAGCAACGCGGATGGTGGGAAGCCGAGGGCGGAAATTATCTGGATGAATTACCAGTTAGAACAGCAGATGAATTTGTTTGATTATTGCAGAGAGGTGCAAAGGGATGGCGGAAAAGGAGTTGACCACCGAGGAGTGGAAGGCAGAAAAGAAGAGAAAAAAAGCCCAGATGGCAGCCATGCAGGCATTGCCTTATGAAGTGAAAGTAAAAAGGGCAGAGCTACGGGCCAGAGAATATATAGAAAAACTGGATGCTATGGGGCTACATGCCCATGTGAGCGTGGGAGGGCTTGACAGCATTGTGCTGTTGCTGTTTTTGCGGAGCATTGGGCTGGACGTACCTGCCATATCTGTGTCGGCCCTGGAAGATAAAAGTATCCAGAAAATTCATAGGGCTTTAGGGGTGAAGAGAATTCCGCCCGAAAAATCAAAAGTGAAAATTCTGGAGGAATATGGATTTCCGGTAATCAGCAAAAAGATATCCGGAAGAATTGATACCCTTCAGCACCCAACAGAAAAAAACAGGACTTTCCGCCATGCTATCATCACGGGGGAATGTGGAGCAAAGGGGCATTTTGCAAAGAACAGCAGTATGAAGCTGCCACAGAAGTGGCTCAATCTATTTGCCGGATATGAAAATGAGAATGAAGGCGTTAAATATCAGATAGCGCCGTTTCTGGTGTCAAACAAGTGCTGCCTGTACATGAAAGAACAGCCGTGCGACAAATGGGCGAAGGAGCATAACAGCCGTCCCTTTTTAGGGTTGATGGCCTCTGAGGGGGGACAGAGGGAGGAGGCTCTTGTAGAGCATGGGTGCAATTACTTTGGGAAACCCACAATCCGGAGCGCTCCCTTTGCTCCTTTCCTGCGGCAGGATTTGTTGCAGCTGGCCCTTGACCTGCAGGCTCCGGTACCGGAGATTTATGGTGCTATTGAACGTGGAGCAGATGGGACACTGTATACCACGGGAGCTCAGCGGACCGGATGCAGCATGTGTGGGTTTGGGGTGCATATGGAGAGCCGGCCTCATCGGTTTGATTTGTTAAGGGAGCGGAATTATAAGGAGTGGGAATTTTGGATGTATCGTTGCTGCACAGATAAAACAACCGGTGAAAAATATGGATGGGGCCGGATACTGGATTACATAGGGGTGCCATGGGAGGACGAGTGGCAGCCAGAACCGGTGCAGATTGAGTTAGCGCTGTAAATTTGGATTTAGAGAGGAGTAGATCTTGAACAGAGTAAAAAATAAAGACACCATAAAGGTGTCGTTGTAATCAATAGTGGGAATCGAACCCACATCTCACCGTTCGCAAGGCGGTTGCTCTATCCATTGAGCTATATCGCTATTTTTAATAGGTTTTTATAATATCATAAAAATTTATTTTATGCAAGCTAAACTGAAATTTAGGAGAAAAAACATGACAAATCTGGATGCATTATACAGCAGCAAAACAGATCAATGGACAACCCCTCAAGAATTTTTTGAACAGTTAAATGATGAGTTTTCCTTTGATCTGGACCCGTGCGCCGATGCAGAAAACCATAAATGCGACAGGTATTTTACCAAGGAGCAGGACGGACTGAAAATGGATTGGGGTGGGAGCAGGGTTTTCTGCAACCCGCCCTATGGGAGAGAGATCGGGCAGTGGGTGCGAAAGTGCTATGAGGAGGGACACAAAGAGGACACTATTGTGGTTATGCTCATACCGGCCAGGACTGACACAAGATATTTTCACGATTATATATTAAACCGGGCGGAGATAAGATTTGTGAGGGGGCGCCTGCGGTTCGGAGAGGCGGAGGCTGGGGCCCCGTTTCCCTCAATGATTGTGATATTTAGGGGACCCAAAATGTAAAGGAGGAGAGGGATGGAAAGAAAACCGAGTGAAATAATAACAGAATTTTTAAATTTTCTTGAGACATCCAAACATGAATATGAATCTGCCTATTCTGATGTTGGCGCAGAGGATTGCAAAGTACAGACATTCCTGCATGACATAGAGTTTGCAGAGAATAAAAATGAGCGTAATAAGGTTTGCACGAAATTGCAGCAAAGCCGTCGGGCAAGGAGAAAGGCAAAGGACAAGGCGAAGCTATATGAGCATATACATAATTTCTATGTGGACAAGCAGAATCAGAATCTTTTGAAGGCTCTTAGAAGGTTACAGAATGAGCAGATTGCAGAGGAAAAGTATTTGTTCGGAAATCGGGAGTTTAAAAATCGGGTGGACTAAATAAGTGGGACAAAAGGAGGGGCAGAATGGACAAGGAAGTATTAGTCCAATACAGCGAAATGGTAGAGGAAGTGAAAGACATTAGGCGACGAATTCATACTTTGCAAAAGGATATTGATAAATTGGAAATGGTATCTGATTCTGTAAAAGGAACACGGCCAGACGGGACCTATGGTAGTATCCGGATTAAAGGATATCCCATGCCGGAATATTGTCGGAAGAAGGCGGCCCTGGATGGATACAAAAGTCTGTTGGAGCAAAAAGAGGCAGAGCTTCTGGAATTGATGGGCCAGGCGGAAGAATTTATCCAGTCCATACAAAAAAGCGAAATGAGGGTTATGTTCCGTTTGTATTACATAGATGGCCTAACCTGGTACCAGGTAGCGTACCGGATGAACAGAATGTATTCGAACCGGAGGATTCCTTTTACAGAGGACAGCTGTAAGCAGAGGCATAAAAGATTTTTTGATAATTTTAAAAATGTCACGGCATGTAACGGGGAAATGAGGTAATATGATATCGTGCTGTAGCGGACAATTTGATAGCCATCTGACACTTCATCTCCTTCGGCTGTCAGGCTTCACCGCCTGGCAGTTGCTTCGGCCCAGGCAGTGTGCCGGCGGCAACGCAAAGACTGCCATCCCCCAATACATTTTTTTGAAAGACATCCTGTAGAAATATGGGGTGTTTTTTCTTGTCAAAATGTGGTATAATTTGGAAAAGTGTTTGGGGAGGAATTAATATGTCAATAATGTATCTTGCAAAAGTAAATTTAACAACAGGAATTTTTGATGTATATGACGAAAAGTTGAAAATTGGGGATGTCACAAAACTTATTTATGATGAAATGGATGTTTCCAATGAGTATAAAACACAAACGAGAGCTGCTTTTAGAGATCCCTATGGAAATAAAAAGAGAGAGTTTCAAAGATCAGTATACCAATTTAGCGAATTAAACAAACAAGACGATATGGTTGTAACCGGGAGATTAGTAAGAACTTTTGATAAACCAACAGAGTACATAAATCCTGCTGGAAAGGTTTCTAAGAAAATAAATCAAGAAAGTGCAAGTATATATTTTTACTTTGATACAAAAAATGAGCTGATTGCCTTTTCGGAGCGGCAATCGTTTGGGTATAATCAATTTACAAGAGCATTTAATTATTTACTTAATTTAAATTCAAAAGGCTATCGATTTGAGATTTTTTTGCAAAAGGATAAAGAAGTTTTACAAGAAAAGATTCGTGGTTTAAAACAGGTAAAGAATGTAAAAGCAACTCTTATTCCTCCTAATTCTAATGAAGTTGATATGCAAGAGATAAGAAAGGCATTTCCTTATATTGATGACTGCAAATCTGTAAATGCAAATCGAATAAAGATTGAAATGTCAGTTGATGATGAAATAAATTCCTTAAAAATGGAAGCAAAATATATGCAAGGCATCTTGAAAGCAGTCACTTTAGGATATGGAGATGTTACAACTTTAGGGATTAACAATGATGGAAAAAAACAAATTATTAGCTCTAATCAAGATGCGGCACTAACTAGGGTTATAAATGAAAATTTAAATCAATATGACTATAATGAAGAAGCAAAAAGTTTTATTGGAGATTTTTTGCGTAAAAGGGAAATTAAAAATGACAAATGATTCAGCATTAAAAAAAATTATGGTTTATGGTAAATGGAAAGATATTTTTGATTTCAAATATTTAGAATGTAAAGCAGCTCTCATAGGTTCTTTGATAATTGTGTTTTTTTTGAACTTTTCAATTAATGAAAATAGCATTGAAAATATAAATACTATTTTTGTTGCTTTAACAAAAGATATTGCAATTTCTTTAATTGGTTTTCTAGGGTTCACCGTTGCGGGTTTGGCAATATTGACTGGAGTTGTTTCTAAAAGTGTTGTTCAAAAAATTGTTGAAAATAATAAAAAGGAAAATTTAGAAAAAATTCTATTAAGTTTTTATTTCCTTGGAATGATTATTGCTATTGATATTTTGGGATTATTATGTTTATATATATTATCCATGAGTGAAAAAGAATATTATTTGGGCTTGGTTTTGATAACTAGTTATATATTTTCGTATATGACTATTTTTGTAATTTTTTACTCAGTAAAATTAGTTGGTAATTGTTTGGAAATATTTTTTATTATAAATGAAAGCGGTGAGGAAAAGAAAACTGTTAGTTTGAAAGAAGTATATAATTCTTATAGGGTTACGGCTTTAGAAAAAATATGTTTAAGTAATCAAGATAAAAAGATTATAGAGGAATATATGAAAACAATTTTTGAACAGATAGAAGAAAATGAAGATTCAATATTAAAAGATAGACTTAAAAAAATGTTTTTTACACATTTTGGCATAAAGGAATAAAGAAAGGCACCTCACCCTTCGGGGTGCTTTTCTCATCCCCAAAACCACGAAAAGGAAGGTGAGGTGATTGCCAAGAAAACCGGATGAGCGCATCGCGCAGGCAAAGGACATGTTCCTGCAAGGCATGAAGTTAATCGACATTGCCCGGCAGCTTGACTTGCCCGAGGGTACCGTGCGGCGCTGGAAGAGTACCCATGGATGGGATAACGAGCGTTCGGATAAGAAAAGCGAACGTTCGAAACGGAAAAGAGGAGGGCAGCCCGGCAACAAGAATGCCACAGGGCCGCCTGGAAATAAACATGCTGAGAAGTATGGATTCTTCTCAAAGTATCTCCCGGAGGAAACCCGGGAGATTTTTTCTGCCATTGACCAGGCGGATCCTTTGGATCTTCTCTGGCACCAAATCCAGATTGCGTATACGGCCATTATCCGGGCCCAGCAAATTTCCTATGTGAAGGACCAGACGGATAAGACCGTTGAGAAGGTGGAGGAGAGGAAAGGGAAGATTATCGGGGAGCGCTGGGAGGTACAGCAGGCCTGGGACAAACAGAATGAGTTCCTGAAGGCGCAGGCCCGGGCCCAGGCAGAGCTGCGGTCTATGATTAAGCAGTATGATGAGATGCTGCACCGGGATTGGAAGATGGCCAGTGAGGAGCAGCGGGCACGGATTGATCAGATGAAGGCCCAGACGGCCCGGATTTCTTTGGAGCCTGTTGGAGCGGAAGAAGATGGAGTTGAAATTATCAATGACTGCCAAGAAACAAGTGAGAATCAGTGAAATCATCATTCCGAAGTATCAGAGAATCTTCAACAACCGCACAGTAAAGCATATCATTCTGACTTCTGGGCGTGCCGGTACCAAGTCCAGCTATGCGGCGATTAAGGGCATCTATCAGCTGATATCGGATTCCACCGGTTCTGTAGTGGTGCTGCGCAAGCGCCACAATAAGTTGCGCAAGACAGTATACAAGGAAATGCTGCGGGGAATCAACCGGCTGGGGATTCCGAAGAATCGGTTCCTCATCACCAAATCCCCTATGGAGATTACCTATAAGAAGTATGGAACCACCATGTATTTTGCCGGCTCTGACGGTATTGACGATACGAAGGGTATCATTGATGAAGATAATCCTATCAAACTGGTCATCCTGGATGAGCTGACGGAGTTCTTCGACGATGGGGAGGGGGAAGATGAGCTTCTGAATATTGAGGCCACCTTTGCCCGGGGGAACAAAGGCGATTTCCAGATGATTTATTTATTTAATCCACCAAAGAACCCGAATGCTGACATTGTCAAATGGGTGCACAAGATGGAGAAGCGTCCGGACTGTATCCATATCCACACAGATTATCGGGATGTTCCTCCTGACTGGTTGGGGCCTGACTTGATTCAATCAGCGGAGACATTACTGGCTACAGATGAGCGTCAATACCGGTGGGTATGGCTGGGAGACAGTATTGGCGTGGATGAAGTCATCTATTACATGTTCTGTCAGCGGCATATGCGGGACGTTCCGGTTCCTGGTGTTGACCGGTTTCCTATCATTGCGATAGGCGGGGACTATGGACAACAGAATGCCACCACCTTCCAGGCAGCTGGCCTGGATTTGGCAAAGCAAAAGCTGCGGGGGCTGGGAGAGTATTATCACAGTGGTAGAGAGTCTGGGACACAGAAGGCTCCGTCAGAGTATGCCCAAAATTTTGTCCAGTTTGTCAAGGAGCTATGGGAGAATTATGGGCTGCAGAGCACACGTTTTTACTTGTTCCTGGATCCATCTGCGCAGGGCTTGCAGGAGGAGATAAAGAGGGCCTGCAGAGTTGCTAATCTTCCGGTTGCTATCCGGAATGCCGAAAATGATGTGAAGCTGGGGATCAGTCGGGTGCAGAAAGCCTTGACCTTTGACATTTTGAGCATATCCCCCACACAAGAGAACCTGATTCGGGAACTTGGCGTTTATGCATATGATCCGAAATCCATTGAAAAAGGCAAGGAGGAACCCGTCAAGATAGATGATCACTGCGCCGACGGTTTACGCTATATGAACATGGGCATGTGGTCCAAAATTAAGCGCTGGCTTCCAGTGCAGGAAAGGG
>CANPIM010000033.1 GCA_947574135.1 uncultured Lachnospiraceae bacterium | reverse complement strand
GTATCTCCGTCTCTTTAAATATTTAGTTGTAACACATGTATTGTAATCCTACAATTAAATTGTCTGACTTTTTAATTTGCTCTTGACTATTTCTGGGAAAGTGTTAAGATAGTGTACATGGAAGCATAGCTCAGCTGGGATGAGCGTTCGCCTCACACGCGAGAGGTCATGGGTTCGAGCCCCATTGCTTCCATTTTTATTTGTCATCGGGCGTCTGTTTTATCCTTAAATACGCATCCGTGACATGTTTCAGTCTTCGTCATCGACTGGGACATATTTCAGTCTTTGTCACCATCATGGCATAATTCAGTCTTTGTCACTGACCGCCAGGTTCACGACAAGATACGCCTCCAAGGGGTTTTATTCATGGATAATCCGGAGACATAGCTCAGCTGGGAGAGCATCTGCTTGACGTGTAGAGGGTCGCAGGTTCGAGTCCTGTTGTCTCCATATTCCATCCCTTGTCCAAAGGGCCATCGAAAAGAGAAAGCAAACGAAAGTGTTTACACATCGGATAGCTTTCTTTTTTTCTGTCATAATTTTTTAACAAGTCGCTCATAATTTTTTCATATCTCTAACATAATTTCATCACATTTGTCTTGTATAGTATGAAGTGTAAAGCAAATACCTTTTTCATAAAATACTTCCTTTTTCTTAAGCCAGTCTGCCAGGACTGGCTTTTTGCATGGCTGGCTTTTCTCTCTTTTTTATGAAAATATACGATTATCTTTTTCTTTCGCCTTTCCTAAGAATTTCTTAATT
The DNA here is from genome assembly GCA_947574135.1 of uncultured Lachnospiraceae bacterium. Classification (GTDB taxonomy): domain Bacteria; phylum Bacillota; class Clostridia; order Lachnospirales; family Lachnospiraceae; genus RGIG4284. The sequence continues at coordinate 38,238 of CANPIM010000033.1, read as the reverse complement.
CACTTTATATATTTTTTAGACCCTGGACATAGATTCGTCACATTTTCTTGGTATGATAACAATGTAGCAAGAACACATATCAGTATTTCATTCATAACACTCGGGGACCTCCGAGAGGAGGTCCCCACTCCCTCGAATCACAAGGCTTCTGCAGATGCAGGAGCTTTTTTACTTTACAGGAAATCTCTACCCCCTCACAGCCCTCCCGGATTCCCTCCGTAAAATATCTCTGGGAGAAATTAGGAACCGCTATACAACCTGGTGGTAGACGGCGGCCTCATCTTCTGGTAATATGAAAATGAAAATAAAGCGGACAACCGCTTTTACAAAAACAGGGGGCGTTTCCCCAAAAAATCCATGAGAATATACCGGTATACCGGTATATCAACAACGAATATCCGGAGGCAAAATGAAAAAACGAGAGGATCTGCTGCGCTATTGCGGCAGCCTGGAGCAGGTAGCCTATGTGCGGCCGGTGGTCCATCAGGACGGGCCGGCCAGTGGCCTTTCCTGTGTACAGGTAAAAAATGACGGATTGGAATATTCCCTGATGGAGGACAAATGCTTAGACCCGGCTTCTATCACCTACCGGGGTATGAACCTGTCCTTTTTGTCAAAGCCCGGCCTTCAGGGGCATACCATGTATACGGCCGTGGGGGATCAGGGCTGCCGTTCCATTATGGGCGGGGCCATGATGACCTGCGGTCTGGAGCATATCCACGGCGCGGTAGAGCTTGACGGCTCCTTTTACCCCTCCCACGGACGCATGCGGGCCACTCCGGCCTCCAAGGTATCCATGGATGCCCGCTATGTGGGAGAGGACTATGTGCTGGAGGTTTCCGGAGAAATGCGGGAGGCAGAGCTTTTCGGGGAGAATCTGGTCCTTCGCCGGAGGGTAACCACCGTCTACGGAAGAAATGAGATCATTTTTCGGGATGTGATAGAGAATCAGGCCTTCCGGGAAGAGCCCTTATGCTTCCTGTACCATTGCAACTTCGGTTATCCCTTCCTGACGGAGGATACCCAAATCTGGATTCCCAGCCTTTCGTGTGAGCCCAGGGACGGAGAGGCCGCCCAGGGCGTCCACTCCTGGGACCATATGGAGCCGCCCAAGGATCTGGCGCCAGAGCAGGTATTCCTTCATACCTGCGCCTGTGACAGAGAAGGCAATACCTTTGCCGCTGCCGTGCGCCCGGATCTGAATCTGGCCGTATGTCTCCGCTGGAATCTAAACCAGATTCCCTATCTGGTGCAGTGGAAGAGCCCGGTCTCCGGGGATTATGCCCTGGCTCTGGAGCCCACCAACGCCTCCTTTCAGGGACGGGCCGGGGAAACCCAGAAGCTATTGCCCCTGGCTTTTCACAAAAACACCCTCACCTTCCAGATCCTGGAGGGAAGAGAAGCTCTGGACAGCCTGAAGCGAGAACAGGAAGGGCTTCTTAAAATGCATTTGTAAAATCAAAGCCTGTACCAAATTTTCCCATGTGCTACAGACATGGAGAGGGGGCGAAAGCCCCCTTTTATGCGCAGCATTTCGGCCAGAGCCTTCAAACAGCACTCCCGCTCCAAACCAGCGTCCCCTCCTGCCTCATGGCATCATAGGCTTCATCGGAAAGGCTCTCAAGCTTCTCTGACAGGTTTCGGATGGGCAGATAGTAAACCTCTGTGGGCATAGGCTCATAACCGGAAATTTTTTCCTCTTCCCCATCCTGTGCCCCCCTATCCTGTATCAGGGCATCCTGCGTCAGCCCATAGACCGAAAGACTTTCCCGATAGGGGGCAAAATCTCCCTGAAAAATGCTTCCCCACAGAGTTTTATAGCAGCAAAAATAGAGCACCTTTATCTTCTCGCCATCCCGCTCCACAACTCTGCTTCGGGAGGACAGCTGCACATCATTGATTCCGCGGATGGAAAGCTTCACAGACTCTACGATCCCATACTCCCCCTCTAAAACCCTCCGGGTGGTTTCCAAATCCAGACTGTCCAAGTCATACAGGCGTAAAGCCCCCTTCTCTCCAAAGGAATCCTCCTCACTTATGACCACTCCCTGCATGGGCTCCGCCACCATACGGTTTCTGTCAAAGGGAAGTGGAAACCCATAGGTCCTTGCAAAGATCACCAGGCAAAGGAGAAGCACACAGGCGGAAGCTGCGGCTATGATGCGATTGCGCCGTATGTGAGCCTGCAATTTTTCAAGCAGCTCCAGAGCGTCCTTTTCCCCGGAGGCTTCGGCTCTCCTCTGGGAAAGCTCCTTCTCGTAGGCCTGACAGGCGCTGCACGTGTTCAGGTGCTCCCGAATATCCGCATTGGTCTCCTCACTGGTAAGACCGTCCCGAAAACTGAGTAATAATTCCTTTACAATACTGCATTTCATACATTCCCGCCTCTCCTCCGGCGTCTCTCCCCCCATATCCTGTCCTGTCAAATCACGCCGCTCCAAACCAACACCCCCTTCTCTTTCTCGGCCTCAAAAGCTTCATCCGAAAGTCCCGCAAGACGGCCTGTGCTTCTCATAGGCAGATAATAAATCTCCGTTAACCGCGGGGTATAGGCGCGGTAAACCAGATTGTCATCCAGATTCCCCAGAATGGTCCAGCCTCCCCTTCGCTCCTCCTGGGAACGCTCCCCGGAAAACAGCATATCCCACAGCTCTCTGGTGGCGCAAAAATACACAATATCCACCGTCTCTCCGTTCCGGTCTATGGTTCTTCCATACTTTTCAATATGGGTATTGTCAAACCCGGAGTATTGAAGCTCTACAAAATCCCTTCTCTCACAATCCTCGTATTCCCCGGCCAGAAATGCCCTTGTGGTCTCAAAATCCAGCAAATCCAAGTCACTCCACATAGTCTTATAGGGGGGCTCCGGAATGGCGGCCGTATGCCGAACTCCCACAGCTATATGCCCCTGGTCATAGGGAACGGGAATATGCCAATACTTGAAAAAGGGCAGAAAAGCCAAAAGGATCAGGCTTGTTACAAGGGCCGTGAACCCCTGCTGCCATCTAAGTCTTGTTTTCAGCTTTTTAAAAAAATCGATTTTTTTCTCCTCCAAAGATTGCTCCTTGGGAATGTCCGCCGCCATCTGCTCATATATGGTATGACAGGCCTCACAGACTTCCAAATGAGCCTTTATCTCCCCGGAAGCCTCCTTCCCGGTAAGACAATCCACATACCTGGGAAGCAGGTCCCTAACTATATAGCATTTCATTTTGACCCCTCCATATGCTCCACGATTTTCTGTTTGGCGCGGTAAAAGGTGGTCCTGGCCCAGTTTTCATTTTTTCCCAGGATCTCCCCCATCTCCCGAAAGGAAAACTCCCCGGTAAGCCGCATATGCACCACCTCCCGCATGGGCTCCGGCAGCGCATGGATGGCCTGGTACAGGGCCCATTTATCCATGCGCTCCATAATAAGGCTCTCCGGAGAATCCCTGCCCGGGATTTCCTCCGTAAGCTCCACCTGCTTCTGCCGGGAATGCTTTGCAAGCCACTGATACCAGAGATGCTTTGCAATCTGGCAGAGCCATACGGACAGCTTACAGGTGCCGTCATAATGTTTCATGGTCCGCATAGCCCGGAAAAAGGTTTCCTGAGTCAGCTCCTCCGCCAGATCTGCATTGTGGGACAAGCTTAAAAGATACCGGTACACCTCCCGGGCATGCTGCGTATAGGCCCTCTCTATGTCCTGCAAAGCGTTTCACCCCCATTCCCTTTTGCCTTCCCCTATATATCCGAAAACAGGGGAGTTCGTTACAGAAAAAAGAAATAAAAAAGGAACCATCCCTCACACACCGGACAGTTCCTGTATCATTTCTCCAAAACCAAAAACTTTTTCAGCTCTCTGCTTCCTCTATACCCTTACAAAACCTTGGACAAAAACTCCTGAAGCCGCACATCCCTGGGATGGGAGAAAAACTCCTCCGGGGTATTCTCTTCCTTTATAACCCCCCCATCCATAAAGAGCACCCGGGTGGCTACCTCTCTGGCAAAGCCCATTTCATGCGTCACCACCACCATGGTCATGCCGTCATCCGCCAGCTTCTTCATCAGCTCCAAAACCTCTCCCACCATCTCCGGGTCCAAAGCCGAGGTGGGCTCGTCAAAAAGCATAACCTTGGGCTTCATGGCCAGGGACCGCACAATGGCAATCCTCTGCTTCTGTCCGCCGGAGAGTTGCACCGGATAGGAATCCGCCTTATCCTCCAGATTCACCAGGCGCAGAAGCCGCATGGCCTCCTCCTCCGCCTGCTCCTTTGTCATAAGCTTTAGCTGCACCGGGGCCAGCATTATATTCTTCTTTACCGTTAAATTTGCAAACAGGTTAAAGTGCTGAAACACCATTCCCATATGCTGGCGAATGTGATTGATATCCCCGTGAGGGGCCGTAACCTCCTGACCGTCAAAGGTAATGGTTCCGCTGGTAGGCTGCTCCAGCAGGTTTAGGCAACGGAGAAAGGTAGATTTTCCGGATCCGGAGGGTCCCACAATGACCACCTTTTCCCCCGGCTTAATATGTGCATCAATATGAGAGATTACCTGATTATCCCCAAAGGTTTTGGATAAGTCCTTAACGTATATCACTTTTTCTCAGCCTCCTCTCCATGATGCCCAAAAGCCAGGTGAGCAGCATCACCATAGTCAGATAAATGGCGGCAATGGCCACATAGGGTATGAGGGCCTGGTATGTATTTGCCACAACAATCATGGCCCCCTTGGTCAGATCCTTAAGACCGATAACCGTCACAATGGAGGTTTCCTTCAAAAGGGTAATGAGCTCATTGCCCAGAGCCGGAAGTACATTTTTAAAGGCCTGGGGAATGATAATAAACCGCATGGTTTTTACATAGCTAAGTCCCAGGGAACGCCCCGCCTCCATCTGTCCCTTATCAATGGACATAATGCCGGAGCGAACAATCTCCGCCACATAGGCGCCGGAATTAATGCCAAAGGACAGCACGGCGCAGCGCACCATATTGCCGTCTGTGGCCCGGGAGCTGGCCCAGACCACAAACCACATAATCAACAGCTGCACCATCATAGGGGTTCCCCGGATCACCGTCAGATACACCTTACAGAGCAGATTCAGCACCCGCAGAACGATTCCCCTCTTATTTTTCGGCTGCTGGTCATGGGCCGACCGTATAATAGCCACCAGAACTCCCAGCACCAGCCCCAATACCAGGGCAAACACTGTCACCAACAGCGTAATCTCGATTCCTCTGATAAAATACTGATAATTGTTATCCAGAATAAAGGTCTGATAAAACCCGCTCTTTATACTTTCCATTCACACACCCTGCACCCTTCGGCTTCTTTTGTTAAGCTTATTCAGCCTTAATATACTTGTCCAGAATCTTCTGGATGGATCCATCCTCGGTCAGTTCCTTCAAGGCAGCATTGAGGGCATCCTTAAGCCCGTCATTGTCCTTGGAAACAGCTGCCGCATAGTCCTCTATTACATACTCGGTTTCCAGAATCTTCAGGCCCTCATTTGCCTCCACAAAGCTGATAGCCGGCTGCTGGTCAATAACCACGCAGTCCACCTTGTCATTTACAAGGGCCTGCACGGCCGTAGCTCCGTTGGTCAGGGCATTGATATTCTCCTCGCCGTAATCATCCTTGCAGTAGGAGTGACCGGTGGTACCCTCCTGCACGCCGATAAGCTTACCCTCCAGATCATCCACAGATTGAATATCCGAGCCTTCCTTGACGATAACCACCTGTACCCCTGTTGCATAGGAATCGGTAAAGTTCACATTCTTCAGACGCTCCTCATTCACAGTCATACCGGCCAGTCCAATATCCACCTTACCAGTCTGCACGGAGGTAATAATCGCTGTGAAGTCCATATCCACAATTTCCAGCTCCAGCCCCAGCTTCTCGGCCAAAAGCTCTGCGATCTCCGCGTCAATCCCCACGATCTTCTCTCCCTCGTAGAACTCATAGGGCGGGAAGGCTGCGTTGGTTCCCATGGTCAGCACACCCTCTGTCACCGTGGTAAACTCACCGGATGCCCCTCCGTCTGCTTCCGGGGCTGCCTCCGGCTCTTCGCTCTCCTCCTGCTCCTCCGCCTCGGCCGGCTCGGTCTTTGGAGCTTCCTCTGTGGTCGGGGCTGCGGCCGGCTCCTCCGTTTCCTTGGATCCGCAGGCGGCCAGGGACAGCGTCATCACAGCAATCAATGCTGCTGCAAGTAATTTTTTCATAATCTTTTCCTCCCATTCAAAAATTACAGGTTTTTAAACCTATGGTCCATTGTAACACCATTTCGAAAAAAAACAAGAGAAAAAACGAATAAATCCTTATTTTTTCTGCATAAATTACCATTTTTCCACAAAAAACCGGGTAATTATTCGTATTTCTGGAAAACCCTCCCTCCAAGGGCTTGTTTCCGCATTGACTTTCCCTGGGATCGCCGTATATAATAGGTAGGAATGCTTTGTAAACAGATATAACTATGGAAAGAGAGGACCTGTAAATGAATGTAATCGAATGGCTAAAGGTAATTCTATTGGGCATCATCGAGGGCATCACCGAATGGCTTCCCATCAGCAGCACCGGACATATGATTCTGGTCAATGAGCTGGTGCATCTAAATGTATCCGATGAATTTATGGAGATGTTTCTGGTGGTAATCCAGCTGGGCGCTATCCTGGCCGTGGTGACCCTTTACTTTTCCAAGCTGTGGCCCTTTACCACCCCAAAAAAGGGCTGGATAAAAAAAGAAACCTGGTCCCTGTGGTTCAAGGTCCTGGTAGCTGTATTGCCTGCGGCCATTATCGGCATCCCCTTTGATGATAAAATCGACGCCCTTTTTTACAACTATCAGACCGTGGCCGTCACCCTGATTGTATATGGCGTGCTCTTTATTCTTCTGGAAAACCGCAACCACGGACGCCGTCCCACGGTCAAATCCTTCCGGCAGCTCACCTATCCCATGGCCTTTTTTATCGGTGCCTTTCAGGTATTGGCTCTGATTCCGGGCACCTCCCGCTCCGGCGCCACCATTCTGGGAGCCATGCTTCTTGGCACCTCCCGCTTTGTGGCCGCGGAATTCAGCTTCTTTCTGGCCATTCCCGTAATGTTTGGAGCCAGCCTTCTAAAAATCGTGAAATTCGGCTTTGCCTTTACCGGCACGGAGGCCGCCATCCTGCTGGTGGGCATGGCTGTGGCCTTTGTGGTCTCCGTGCTGGCCATCCGCTTCCTCATGAGCTACATCAAAAAGCGGGATTTCAAGGCCTTTGGCTGGTACCGCATTGTGCTGGGCATTCTGGTGCTTTTGTATTTCCTGACGCTGGCCTAGGGGGATATCCCCCTGACCGGCTTTTCGGGAAATTTATGCAGCCTGCTTCAGAAGCTTCTCCATGCTCACAAGCTTCACGCACAATACAAAAATGTCCGTAGCCTTGGCCAAATCCTCCGGCGTAGGGAAGGAGGGGGCAATACGGATATTGCTGTCATGGGGATCCTGATGATAGGGATAGGTAGCTCCGGCCTCTGTCATCACCACCCCGGCCTCCCGGCATTTTGCAATAATGTTTCGGGCGCAGCCCTCCAGGGCGTCAAAGGAAATAAAATATCCTCCCTTGGGGCGTATCCAGCTGCCGATCTCCAGGCCGCCCAGCTCCTTATCCAGGGTATCCAGCACTGCCTCAAACTTGGGCCGCAATATAGCCGCATGCTTGCGCATATGCTCATGAATCCCGTGAATATCCTTGAAGAACCGCACATGGCGCAGCTGATTCACCTTGTCATGGCCAATGGTCTGAATGGTCAGCTGAAGCTTAATATCCTTCAGATTGTTGGGGGAGGTGGCAATGCAGGCCACGCCGGAACCCGGGAAGCTTATCTTGGAGGTGGAGCAGAATTTATACACCAGATCCGGATTCCCCGCCTTCTCACATTCCTCCAGAATCTCAATCAAAAAGTCCTGGTCCTCATCGTAGAGGTGATGCACACAGTAGGCATTGTCCCAGAAAATTCGAAAATCCTCTGCCGCGGGCTTTAACCTGGCAAACCTGTGAACCGTTTCATCGGAATAGGTAATGCCCTGGGGATTGGAATACTTGGGCACACACCAGATTCCCTTAATGCTCTCGTCTGTGCTTACCAGCCTTTCCACCAGATCCATATCCGGCCCTGTGGGTGTCATGGGCACAGGAATCATTTCAATCCCAAAGTATTCGGTAATGGAAAAATGCCGGTCATAGCCTGGCACCGGACAGAGGAATTTCACCTTGTCAAGCTTCCCCCAGGGAGTATGTCCCATAATGCCGTGGGTCATGGCCCTGGAAACCGTGTCATACATCACATTCAGACTGGAATTTCCATAGATAATCATTTTATCCGGGGACACCTCAGACATGTCGGCCAATAGCTGCTTGGCCTCCTTCACCCCGTCCAAAACGCCGTAGTTGCGGCAGTCAATCCCTTCCGAATCCTTCATGTCCACGCCGCTGTGAAGCACGTCCATCATGCCCATGGACAGATCCAGCTGCTCTGCGCTGGGCTGTCCCCTGGACATATCAAGCTTCAGTCCCTTTGCCTTTGCTTCCTCATATTTTTCCAAAAGCTCTCCATGCAGAGCCGTGAGCTCCTCCCTGCTTAATTGCTGATATGGCTTCATTCCTTCTCCTTTCCCGCCCGTATTCGCCGGGCTCGTAAATATCTGCTTCCATCTTGTGTTATTGAGACATTTTATTCTATTTTATGTCTTTTTTCAAGAACTAAATCCATAGAAAAAAAACGGGCCATGGCCCGTTTTTTTCGTGAAAACGTCAGATATCCTTTCCAAAGGCCGCCTCCACCAGACGGCTATACTCCTTCCACACATCATAGTTCGACAAATCAGAAAGGGCCTCCAGCACGCTGGCATACATCCAGGCATGCATGGCTCTGTCCTTCTGGTGAAAGCGCTCCCAAAGCTTGTCCCCCACGATCTGCATGTCCCGGTAAACCGCCCGCATGTTGGATAGCTTATCCGCCAGGGCCAAAACCTTTGCCTCCCAGCTGGCCTCCTCCCGCAAAAAACGAATGGTCTCCTCCTTGCGCTGCCTCCAGGTCTCCTCCGGGGGAAGCTCCCGCATCTTATCCTCAGTCTCATCCTGCACCAGACGCAGAATGCGGGGACCAAATACAGCTCCCAGCTCCTCCGGCGTGGTATTCGTGTCCTCCAGCACATCGTGGAGCACGGCAGCCGCAAGAATCTCCTTATCTTCGGTTATGGTGGCGGCAATGGAGGCCACCTCCAGGGGATGCACAATATAAGGCACAGAGGAACCCTTTCTGGTGGTCCCTGCATGCGCTTCTGTAGCAAATATAATTGCCTGGTCAAAAAGCGAAAGCTCCCCTTCTCCCGCTTTATCCACTTTTATTCTACCCATATATTACCCCTATAATCTCCCATATACCCTCAGCCATTGAATCTGCCTGCGATAATCCGGCAGTATCCTCTCCACTTCCCTGTAAAAGGCCGGAGAATGATTCATCTCTTTTAAATGTGCCAGCTCATGGACCACCACATAGTCCTGCACCTCCCGGGGACACAGCATAAGCTTCCAGTTAAAGTTCAGATTCCCCTTACTGCTGCAGCTGCCCCAGCGGGTTTTCTGTCCCCGAATCGTGATTCTGGCATAGGACACTCCCATCTGCGCCGCGAAATATGCGGCTCTCTCCCTCAGCACCCTGGCTGCCTGCTCCCGATAAAAGGCCTCCTCCCTGGGACTGCACAGGGGAAATGCTTCCTCTCTTTCCTCCATCTCCTGCTGCTTTTTTTCTATCCAATCTTTGTGGGCTTCCACAAATTCCCGAATATGGGCCAGAGTCATTCTCTTAGGCGCCCGCGCCACCACTTCTCCCTCCCGGGTAACCTGTATGGCCAGGGTCCGCCGGCTGCTGCGGATAATCCGGTATTCTATCCGGGAAGGTACGCTTCCACAATGCGCTCCATGGTCTCCCATTTTTCCTCCATATCCGCTACCATGCGAAATTGTGTCCGACAGCGATCCAAATTCTGCTCCGGCCGGTGAATTTTAAAATACACATCTCCCATAAGGTAATCTGTCAGAAACCGCATTCCACATTCCAGAGTCATAAGCTTAGCTCCCATAGGCATCATGCGAATCTCCTCTTCTGTCAGAATTCCCCCACAGCCCTCCACAAATCCCTTTACATACAGGGCAAACAGCTCCATATCACAGGAAATTTTTTCCAGATCCTTCTCATCCTCTGCTCCCGTGTTGGCTCCAAATCGAATAGAATCCCCAAAATCGTAGAGGGCAGACCCGGGCATCACCGTATCCAGGTCAATGACACAGATGCCACGTCCGGTAACATTGTCAATCAATACATTGTTTAGCTTTGTGTCATTGTGCGTTACCCGCAGGGGCAGCCTTCCCGCTGCCAGCATTTCGCAGAGAACTCCACATTCCTCCTGCCTGTCCAGCACAAACCGAATCTCCTCCTGTGCTGTTTTTACCCGGTCGCAGGCGTCCTCCCTATAGGCCGCCCGGAACTGCTGCAGACGCACCGGGGTATTGTGGAAATCAGGAATGGTTTCATGAAGGCTGGCCGCTGGAAAATCTGACAATAGCTTTTGGAAATGCCCAAAGGCCACTGCACTCTCATAAAAATCCTCCGGTTTCTCCACCGCGTCGTAGCTGGAGGCGTCCTCCACAAACACATATACCCGCCAATAATCTCCTTTTTGGGTTTTTATCCAGAAATTCCCCTCTTTATTGGGAATTAGCTGCATAGCCTCCCGCTCCGTATCTCCTCCGGATTCCCGAAGCTTTCTCTGAAGAAACTCCGTCACATGCTCTACGTTTTCCATGAGCCCCTCGGGGTTTCGAAATACCTGATGATTCATCCGCTGGAGAATGTATCGCTTGGGCGCATCCTCCCCGGCTTTCCGGCAGGTCACCAGAAAGGTGTCATTGATATGTCCGCTTCCGTAGGACACAATGGCATCCACCTCCCCGGCCAGACAAAAACGCTTTGCGATCTGACGCAACTCTTTATCCCCCTGCTTCCACAGCCATTGAGGATAGAGCTCTCTCCTTTTCATATCCTGGATGGCATTTACCACCACAGGCTTATCCTCCTTGTAGGTGACGCCATACCATCTGTCCCGGGACTCCAACACCGTTACCTCAGCCTTGCCCTCCCGGATCAGCTCATCCACCACAAAGGGAAGGAAATATTCACATTTCAGGGGATTTTTCGGCAGATTTTCCTGCAAAAAGGGCCCAAACCGCTTCTTGAGCTCCCTTAGCATGCTGGCCGTAAAGCCCCACATATTCATGGACACCACAGCCTCCCCGGATACAGGCTGCCAGGTAGCCCCGTCATCCTCCGTAAAGGCCGGTCCCTCCGGGCGCCTCTCAATCCGGGTTCTCTCTGTGATAGCGGACAGCTTTCCAGCCTGATCCATCTCACAGACGCCCCGGGCCACATGCCCATGCTCCGTAAGCGTATTTTCCAGCAAATACCCCACCATGGCATACTGGTATGTTTCCCCGTCCTCATGAGCCATAAGGAAATCATAAATCTTGGAAAACGCCTGCTGCCCATAATAATCATCCGCATTGATCACTGCAAAGGGCCCGTCAATCACCGGCAGGCAGGACAGCACCGCATGTCCCGTTCCCCAGGGCTTTACTCGTCCCTCCGGCACCTGAAAGCCCTCCGGCAGACTGGACAAGTCCTGGAACACGTATTCCACCTGCACCTGCCGCTCCATACGGGCCCCTATGGCCTCCCGGAAATCCCTTTCATTTTCCTTTTTTATGATAAAGACCACCTTCTCAAAGCCGGCCTGTACTGCATCATATATGGAAAAATCCATAATGATATGCCCCTCCGGGTCAACTGGATCGATCTGCTTCAGGCCGCCGTACCTGCTTCCCATTCCCGCCGCCATTATTACCAATACCGGTTTATTCATCCCCCGTATCCCTCTCTCCATTTTTGATTTTCCGGGTTACGCCCGTCTCTTTCCGGGCATTCCCTCCTTATTCCGGGAATCCCCTCCCCCACGGCAAGAAATCCGTAGCTTCAAGAAGGACAGAGGATTGTCCCTCCCACGGATGCCCCTTTTTATGTCCGCCTAAGACGGACATCTTCATCACGCCTGGGCCGATTCCGCCAGCTGCCTGATGCAGGCTATGGTCAGCTCATAGTCCTCCTGTACCTTCTTAAGAACCGGCTCAATATCATCTCCGTACTCTTTTCTGTCCCGAAGCAGCTCTGACATTTCATTGGCAGACTGGTACAGACGCATCAGAGATAAATTCTGGCTGACGCCCTTCATGGTGTGAGCCGCACGAAAGGCCTCCGACATATCCCGGCTCTCCAGAGAGCTGCACAGCAAGGCAAAGCTCTTGTCATCCAAAACCTTCAGCAAAAATTTTTGCACCCGCTCATCCTTGCGCAGACGCCCCATTACATCCTCATAATCCGCACCCATTGCATCATAGCATTCTTTTACTGTCATATCCCTACTCCTTTTCCGTCTCAATCAGTGATTTTTTTAAATCCTCATTATAAAAGCGGTAGCTGTTTCGTCCGCTTTTCTTCACCGCGTACATGGCCTCATCTGCCATGCGGAACAAGGTCTCATAGTCCCCGTTACAGTCCATGGCACAGGCTACACCCATGCTGATCCGAATGGGGAAGCCCTTGAATTCTCCACAGAGAATGTTGAAAATACGCTTTACGGGAGCTTCCATATCAGCCTTATATTCCATAAAGAGCAGGAACTCATCGCCCCCCATACGCGCGGGAATATCTCCGGTTCGGGTACTGTTTTTCAGAGTCTCCGCCACATATTTCAGCACCTCATCTCCAAACTGATGTCCATATTCATCATTGGCCTGTTTAAAATGATCCAAATCAAACATTAAAAGAATGTAACGTTTCTCACCCTCCTGAGAAAGAATCTCGGAGATCTGTGCCTTGGCCGCCTTGTGATTCAAAAGCCCGGTGAGGGAATCGTGGACAGCCATGACCTTCAGCCGGTTCATCTTTTCAATATCCTCGTGGATATCCACGATCTTTCCAATGGCTCCCACATATTCCGGCGGCTCTCCCTCTCCCCACATGGAACGGGTGATGACCTTGCTCCAGCGCTCGATGCCCCGAATATTTAAAAGCACCGTCTGCTCTACCACCGGATTTTTCGGCGTGGTGGCCTGCAGACGCTCCAACAGCTGCTCGAGCTGGCCCTCTGTAAACAGCTCCTTTCCAAAGGCATCCTCCCTGGGATTCAAAATGGTCTCCGGCATTTCCAGATATTTTGCTCCCCACTCGGAGAGAATCAGCATCTCCGGCGTGGTGGTATATTCAAACTGGATCTCCTGGGACAGCTCTGCAAAGAACTGGTATTTGGTCCGCTCATGCTCCAGCAGACGTAAGGTCCGCTCAGACACATCCAGGCTGCCCCGCTCCATAATCTGCTCCATGGTGTCATGAATCTCATCCTGAGAATCATAGGGAGAGGAAAAGGCATTCAGCTGTCGCTCCAGCTGATCGGAAATATCCTTCAGACACTCCAGCAGAATGGGATTGAATACGCCGCACTCCCCGTTTAATATCATTTCCATGGTTTTTTCATGAGAAAAGGGCGGCTTGTAAACACGCTTACTGGTCAGAGCATCGTATACATCCGCCAGGGCCACTATCTGGGCCGTGATGGGGATCTCCTCCCCCTTCAGGCCGTCCGGATACCCCCTACCATCATACCTTTCATGATGCCACCGGCAAATCTGATACCCCATCTCCACCAGGGGCTCATTCTCCCGGATGGTGGTAGCCCGCAAAAGCCGGGCCCCCTCTGCAGAATGGGTTTTCATGATCTTAAATTCCTCATCCGTCAGACGGCCGGGCTTATTCAAAATCTCCGAGGGAATGGCGATCTTTCCAATGTCATGGAAAGCCGCCGCATTGCAGATAATAGGAATATCTTTCTTGCTGATGGGATATTTATCTGTCTTTTGGAGCAGGCTCCGAAGAAGCAGCTCCGTCAGGGTACAGATATGCCGCACATGCATGCCGCTCTCCCCGTTACGAAACTCCACAATATTAGACAATATCTCCACCATAAGCTTATTGTCCTGCTCTTTTTCCAGGATCTGATCCGTCACCATATGAACCAGCTCCTTTTGCTTGACCGCCAGCATAATGGTGCTGATAACTCTCCGCCGCACGGTTCTCTCGTCAAAGGGCCGGCTGATATAGTCCAGTACCCCCAGATCATAGGCCCGATCCACATAGGTGGGCACGGTCTCCGCAGAAATCATCACCACGGGAACACTTTTGATCCACCCGTTCTTATTCATCAGGGTCAAAAGCTCAAAGCCGTCCATCACCGGCATTACAATATCCAGCAGCATGAGAGAAATTTCCTGCTCCTGATTGTGAAGAACTCCGGCGGCCTCCATACCGTTCTCCACCTCCAGTATGTCGAATTCGTCGGACAACATATCTGACAGCAGAGCCCGATTCAGCTCCGAGTCATCCACAATCAATATCTTTTTTCTTTCCTTCGCACTATCCATAAATATCCCTTCCCAACTGTTATCCCAAATATTTCTTTAAAATCTGCGTCAATCTGTCTACATCAATGGGCTTTGACACATGCTCGTTCATGCCACAATCCAGGCAGCGCTGAATATCATCCGAAAAGGCATCCGCCGTCATAGCGATAATGGGAAGCCCCGCATCCAGCCTTTCCATGGCCCGAATAGCCTTGGCGGCCTCGTATCCGGTCATCACCGGCATTCGGATATCCATCAGCACCACATCATAATATCCCGGTCGGGAAGCCTGGAACATTTCCACGCAGATTTTTCCATTTTCAGCCCGCTCCAGCTCAAAGCCTGCCTCTGAGAGAATATCCTCCGCAATCTCCCAGTTCAGATCATTGTCCTCTGCCAGCAGAACCCGCTTTCCTTCAAAGGCAAGCTCTTCCTCTTTTTCCTCCTCCTGCTCCTCATCCCTGACACCCATATACCGGCTGAGCCCCAGATACAGGTTTGACTTAAACAGAGGCTTGGAAATAAATCCCTGGGCACCTACCTCCCGGGCCTCCTCCTCAATATCGCTCCAGTCATAGGCAGAAACAATGAGAATGGGCACCTCTTCTCCCAGATGCTTCCGCATTTCCCTGGCTGTCTGCAATCCGTCCATTCCCGGCATCTTCCAGTCCAGCAGTACAATCTCATAGTCCCGGCCCTCCTGATGGCATTTCTTCACCATCTCCAGAGCTGTCCTGCCTCCCAGCGCCCATTCTGCCTCAATGCCAATCTCTTTCAGCGTGGCAATGGCGCTTCTGCAAAGGTCCTCATTATTATCTACCACCAGCATCCGCCAGGGCGGGAGTATCATATCCTCCAGAGACACGGTTGCACGCTCCAGATCCAGAATAATATGAAATTCACTGCCCTCTCCCAAAGCGCTCTTTAACTCAATGGTGCCCCCCATGGCGTCCACAATACACTTGGTAATGGCCATGCCCAGTCCGGTTCCCTCAATCCGGTCCACCTGCGTCCTTCTCTCTCTGGTAAAGGTATCAAAAATCTGTCTCTGGAACTCCTCAGACATGCCGATCCCCGTATCCTTTACCCGGAAATGACACCGGACAAACTGGGACCCCTGAGGCGAGGGCTCCTGATGCAGATATACATTAACCTGTCCATCCTCCGGAGTGAATTTCACTGCATTGGACAACAGATTCAGAAGCACCTGATTCAGGCGCACACTGTCACAGTAAACTTCCTCTGTCTCTATCCTCTGAATAAAGATGTCAAAATGCAGTTTTCTGCTCCGCACCTGGGGCTGCACAATATTCACAATGCTGTCCATGGTATCCCGAAGGGAAACCTGACTGATGTTCAGGGTCAGCTTTCCACTCTCAATCTTGGACATATCCAGCACATCATTGATAAGCCCCAGCAAATGCTTGCTGGACAGGGCAATCTTTTTCAGGCAGTCCTGCACCCGCTGCTGGTCATTCATATTTGACATGGCAATGGCTGTCATCCCCACAATGCCATTCATAGGGGTTCGAATATCGTGGCTCATATTGGAGAGAAATTCGCTCTTGGCCTTGTTGGCCTGAATGGCCTCCTCCCGTGCCTCATCCAGCTCCCGCATCTGTTTCTGGGAAAGCCGGTAGTAGGCCACGAATATTAAAATAATTACAACCAATATAACGCTGCATGACAAAATCATTACATTGGTCCGCTGGCTTCCCAGATCATTGATGGCATCATCCAGCACCCCATAGGGCATTACACTGACCAGATACCAGTCAGAGTCCGGCAGCGGCGAACAGTACAAGTGTTGATGCACTCCCCCCATCATAACCACCGTGGAGTATTCTGCATCCGCCTCAATGGCTTCCTTCAGCTCTTCCATATACTGCTGTGCTGTCTTTCCGTTATAGGTCTCATAGGACTGCAGCATTCTGTCAAAAAAGCTTGAACGAAAGGCATCCCCGCTTCGGATTACGTAGCTTCCATCCTTGTGGATCACATGGGTATAGATAAGAGAGCTTCCATCCTCCAGCATCAGATCATTTTCCAGATAGGACATGGGCAATGCAGCCACCAGGGCTACGCTTCGTCCTCCCCCCTCCATATCATATGCAGCATCACAGCCCAAAACCAACAGCCTCTCTCCATTGCTGTCATAGCCGCTGCTCACCTTGCTTTCCCCAGTCTCCAAAGCCCTCAAAAACGCCTCACTGTCTAAAATTTCTATGGGTGCTCCATGGAGAACCTCACATTGCCCATCCCTTTCATACAGCCCCAAAAATGTAAAATTCCGCACACTGGCGTTTAGATCCATCTCATTGAGCATCTGTTCTCCGTATTCGGTTCCCTGTGGATTGGTCCGCTCCCGGATTCCCTCCACCTGAGACAGTCGCAAATCAATGACCGCCGCAAATTTCTGCTGAAGCTGCTTATTCATCTCTGACATATAGATCATGCCAATGTCGCTGAGAGAGGCCTCACTCCTCTGTCCCATGTCCCCGGCCACCCAGGTAAACACTGCTATACATAAAAGTACCAGGCCCATAAAGCTAGCCAGTAAAAACCGCTTTGTTCTATCAAACATTTGATTTATCCTTTCTCAGGTTCTTTCTCTATTGTCCTTATGAAATACGAAATTTTTTATGTAAAGGAAAACTTCCCTATTGTTAAATGTATCATAATTAGGGAAGTTATTCAAGAATAATCTTTCTATTCAGTTATGTCTTTCTCTGGAAGCTTGAAGCCTCAAATCCGCACAAAAATTTCCACCTCAAAAGGACTTCCCAACCTCCCCATCTTCGTATATAATAAATGAATACAAAAGTCCGATCTGGAGAACGATATTACCATGGCAATTCAAAAGCATACCTACAAACAGAAAACAAACCAAAAAACAAAGGACCCCTCTCTGTTTCTCATTCCGGCTATTGTGGCCTGCGCCCTGGTCATGCTGGTGAGTATATACACGGTCCTTCCCTTTACGATAGAAGATATTCTGCAGCATCTGAAGGAAACCGGTACCCAAATATCCCGGCAGATCTCCTCTGCCGCGGAAACTCTGGACTTTCAGCTAAATCAGGCCCAGGCCTCCTCCCTGAAAAGCAGCAACAGCATCTGGTGGATGAAAAACGCCCCTGTAAGCGCCACGCCCTATGTAAAATATACAGGGGAGCGGGGCAGTGTGTCCTCTCTCTATGCGGAGGATGGAGAAGCCCTGGAGCAGGCCTATCTGTTTATGCTGGATACCGGCATTGGCCCGATGCTCTATTATCATCAGGGAGACAGCCGCTGGGGCAATTTCCTCTATGGGGGCAACGATCCCCTGTACAAATATGGCTGTGGACCCACGGCTGTGGCCATGGTGATCAACAGCTTTAGCCCCTATCCTGTGGACCCCACGGACCTGGCGGAATGGTCTTATGAAAACGGTTACTATGCCCTTCACGGCGGCTCCTATCACGATCTGATTCCCGAGTCCCTGGAAGCCTACGGCCTTACGGTGGAAAGCGTCACCGATCGTTCCAGCGAAAATGTCTCAGAGCTTCTGTCCTCCGGACATATTCTGGTGGCTCTTATGGGACAGGGCACCTTTACAAACAAGGGACACTTTGTCCTTATCACCAAGCTTCTGGACAATGGCAATGTGACCATTGCCGATCCGGCCAACTATGAAAACTGTACTCTGGAGTGGGAGCTCTCCCTTCTCCTGAAAGAGCTGAAAAAAAGCTATGACTGCGGCGGTCCTCTGTGGGCCGTAGAGCCATAGCTGTTTTCCATATTTCCATATGCCGCTGCGCGGCATCCGCCTTTATCCTCTTATCCGATGGTATTCAAAAGCATCCCAACCGCATAATAATTGGTCAGATTAAAGGCTCCTCCCTTTGCGAAATTGGCAAAGGATGTAAGAGAATCCGGTAAAGACGCTTTGCTGAGAGCTGAGGATTTATTGCTGGAGCTGCTGGAGCCGGTCTTGTTGCTTTCCTCCGTGCTGGTGTCCTTGCCAGAGCCCAGGATCCGATCTACCGGAGAATCCAGAATGCTGGTAGCTCTCCGTCCTACACGATCCGCCATGCCATACTGGCCGCCCACAACTTCCTTTACCAGGTCATATCCCTCTTCAATGGTATCCGTAAGCTTCTGCTTATCCACAGACAAGAATCCGTCCTTGTCCTTGCTCAGACCAATGGTCTTTAAAGCCTTGTCAGTGGTAACTCCCCGCTGGAATGCCGCCAAATCATCGGCAGCCGTTGCAGTAGCGCCATTATTGTTCTTCAGGTAGGACAGGGTATTGTTATACTCTGTTGCAAACTTGTCAATCGCAGATACGATGTTTTCTGCCGCCTTTTCCACTGCTTCCTGGGTAGCCTTAATCTCATCCGCATTGCCATTCTGCACAGCCTTCTCTGCATCCATAAGAGCCTTCTCATACTTTGCGAACACATTGTCCTCATTTTCCATGCGAAGGGCCATAGACGCATCCTCCAGATCCTCCAGGGCAACCTGATAGCCCCGCAGATATCCGGCAGCACTGGAAGCCGTACCATAATTAGTCTTATTGGTGCTGGAGGTACTGGTTGAGCTGGAGGTTTTATCCGTACTGGAGGTGCCCTCTTTAATTCCAAGAGACTCCTTCAGCTCATCCGCCTTTTTATTGGCGCTGTCAGCCCAAGACTCATAGTCATTGCCGCCGTTGTAGCCGCTATTATAATTAAAGCCATAACCGTAATCTGTGCCTACACCGCCGATTCCACCTGTTGCCATAGTTTTTTCTCCTTTCCGGTAAAATATACCTATTATCTTACATTCATATATATCGCCTTTTTTTATGGAATTATAAGTTTCTCAGAGGATTTTTACCCTCTGCGCCAGAAAAAATCCCCGAAAGACCTGGACCTGGGAAAGCCGCTACAAAAGCAGACGCAGACGCTCCCTGGCCGGCTCATAGCCTGCCCCTGAAGCCATGCGGTAATATTTCACCGCCAGCTCCCTCTGCCCGGATACCTCATACCAGGCCCCCAGATTATACGCCGCCTTAAAGCTTCCGGTTCCCACCACTCCCCCCAGCTCCGGCCGCTCTCCAAGCTTCAAGCACTTCTGGTAAGAGCTCTCAATCCGGGGGAGCAAAGAAATATACCGCTCCACATCAGACAGCACCCGTTTCATATAAAAAAGGCCGCATACAAAGCAAAAATCCGACCATCCTCCAAGCTTCTCCTCCTCCTGGTCCACCACCATCGCCGCTTCGTCCAGGCAGTCTCCTGTCCCCACATCCAGCAGCGTATAGAGATACAGCACCACCCCTCCGGGGCGATAGGCCTCCCGCTCCCCGGAAAGCTGATAAAAGCTACGAAAATAGGGAAGGCTCTCCTCCAGCCGCTTCAGGTTCCGCAGGGTGGAAGCCAGCTGAAACTGATAATAGCCATCCTTTGGCTCCTCCCGAACCGCCTCCAGAAGGTAGCCAAGATTCCGCTCTCCCTTATCCTCATAGAGATATCCATCGTGATCCGCCTCCAGAGGCAAAGGAAAACAGGGATACTCCCCCTCCGGCTGCTCATGGATTTTCCCTGTATATTTCACCCCTCTTGGAAGAAGCCGGGGAAGCACAGAGGTGCTGGTGCTGATTCCTTCCTCGTCCCGGTAGGAATCAAAGCGCAAAAGTCCTCCCAGACAGATTCCGGAATGATTTTCCAAGGCCTTTACAGCCCGCTCCAGCTTCTTTCTATTGCAGGGCCGGAGATATTCGTCCCCATCAAGGACCAGATTCCAATCCCCGTCGGAATGCTCCAGAGCAAAATTTCGGGCAGCAGAAAAATCATTTACCCATGAAAAAGAGAGGACCTGGGCCCCCAGCTCCTCTGCAATCTCTCTGGTCCGATCCGCCGAACCTGTATCCACAACAATCATGGCATCCACCAATGGCTTTGCCGCCTTCAGGCATCGCTTCAGGGAACGCTCTTCATTTTTTACAATCATCACCAGATTTATTTTCATGACAGGGGCTCTTCCCAGGCCTCCTCCTTCTTTTGCCGTTCCAGCCTACGCATTCTCTGATTTACATACACAAAGTTTCGAATATCCGCCTCCACATCCGGGGGATTATCCACAAACTGACAGCCATAACCATACCCCCCGTATATCTCCTGCACCCGCAGCACCCGGGCTGTCACCCGGTGCTTTTCCGTTTTAAAGCAGTAGGTAAAGGCAAAATGCTGTCCCCGTATCATCTTTTGTGTAGTCACCAGAAACAGACCGCCGGCGCTGATATTGTGAATGGTCGCCGTGATAAAACGGCCGTCATCCGTCACAAACTCCTCTGTAATATGTACCTTAACCCGCAGATCCTTCTGCCTCTGGACAGATTCATAGATCTTTAAAATCTCACACTCTCCCATCCAGGGCTCTCCCGTATCAAAAGCCCGGGGATTCTTCTTCAATTCTATCTCACACAGGCACCTTACGCATCCCTGCCTGGCATCATAAAAATCCACCATGGTCTTTAATCTGGCATTGCGCAGCTTGGGAGTCTTGAAATACAGCTGAAGAAAGTCCTCCTCCACCTCCACAACCCGCGCCCGTGACAAGGGGCGTTTATCCGAGCCATACACCAGACAGCTCTCGCAGTTTGACAATCTCATCTATGCGCTCCTCCTTTTTACCCACTGTATCCTAAATGGTAATGCTGCCCACCTGACTGCTGGCATTCATCAGCATTTGAAGCCGCAGCAGCTCTACCAGATTGTAAAAGCTGTTTTTATCAATGGTCACAGTATCCTGGCTGCCTCCCTGGGCCGCCCCGTACAGCATCCCCATCATATTGGCTGAGGATCCATAAAGTGCAGACATACCAAAGAGACTGCCCATCCCCGTCATAGCCGAGGTCCCATAGCCGCTTCCCATGCCTGCCAGTCCCCAGGTGCCATACATGCCTCCCAGACCCGTCATGGCCGAGGTTCCATAGGCATTGCTTCCAAAACCCGAAAGCCCTGCGGAGCCGTAGAGGCTCCCCAAAGCAGTGGAGCCATACACTCCGCCCAGTCCCGTCATGGCCGAGGTCCCATAGCCGCTCATAAGATTTCCCGCAACAAGAGGAGAACCTTCCATATAAGAAAGGACCTTCTGCACATAATTCTGGGTCTCCGCATAGGGCGGAATCCCGCCATACTTTTCCACACTGCCGGGACCTGCATTGTAAGCAGCCAAAGCCAGACTCACATTGCCTCCAAACCGTTCCAGATTTCCCTTCAGGTACTTGGCTCCTCCCAGAATATTCTGTCTCGCATCAAAGGGGTTGGTCACTCCCAGGGAGTTGGCCGTCCCCGGCATAAGCTGCATAACTCCCATAGCTCCTGCACTGGAAACCGCATTGGGATTAAAATTGGACTCCGCCTTTGCCACTGCCTTTAATAAATCCACAGAGATATCATAGGCCCAGGCTGCCTCCTCAAAAATAGCGTCCATACTCCCGGTCCCGCTCTCCGCATGTTCCGCCGCCTCAGAAAGCGCTGCCGTAAAGGTGCCCGCAACGGCCTCTTTGTCTCTATACTCCTGCTCAATAGGCGCCATGGTTCCATAAAGCCCTACCGCCGATGTGGTTATTTCCATAATTTCCCTACTCCTCTTTCTATAATTGAATCTTTTTCCTCAAGGCCTGGCCTTGAACTTTCGGGGACTCTCCGACAGCTCCTAAAACCGTCTGTCAGTCTGGAATTTCCTCCTCATTCCCCAAATCTCCCTCCTCGCTGTCCTCTTCCTCCGGCAGTTCCTGCTCCTTTTCCGGGATATATCCCAGAAAGTACAGGTAAATATCCACAATAGCCTGATACAGCTCCATGGGTATCTCCGCTCCCAGCTGCAGCTGGGTTAAAAGGGTTGCCAGGGAATCATCCTCATACACAGGCACTCCCGCCGCCATGGCCGTCTCCGTGATTCGCTCCGCCAGATATCCCATGCCGGAAGCCACAATCACCGGCGCCCCGTTTTTATCCGGATTGTATTTTAAGGCAACAGCCTTTTGCTTCATTAAATCATCAAATTCTGACATTGATTGTTGTCTCCTTTTCCCGGATCTCCGGAAATACCTCTGTTACCTTTCTGTCCCGAATTCGCCCCAGCACGGAGATTTCTCCCAGACGAATGCCGTTTTTCTTCATAAGCTCTGCCATATCGGTCTGAATCTTTTTATCCTGCTTGGCCAGATGGGGCGGCACAAAGAGCTGCATCTTGGTCTCCCGATCCTGTAGGGTCATCACCAGCTCAAACTTTCCTAAACTTTGAATATCAAACTTCAGAAAAAGCTTAATCTTTCTGCCTTCCTCCTCACTCTTGCGTCTGGCATCGGGATCTACCCACATCTCCGACACCACGTCATTCCCCTCCAGCTGGAAGGGCACAAGAAAATGCAGCAAAGGCATATAGACGCTTTCGTTCATAAGCATACCATTCATAATATTGTAAAACTGCTGGACATTCTCCAGTCCCGCCTGCCCGTTGGCTCCCCGCAGGAGAAGATTGGCCAGGTTGTTGGCAAAATCCGCCATAGCCGGACGCTGGGCCGCCGCCGCGTCTGCCCCTGCCTTTAAAAGCTCCTCTATGCTGCTCTGGGCATCCCCGCCAAAAAGCCGGGCAAAATCCCGGTCGTCCATCATCCGATCCAAAAGCTGGGCCAGCCTTCCACCCTCTCCGTTCTCATAGCGGACCGCGTTGTAAATGAGAAGCATGGTGGCGTCCCGCACTGCCCCATAATCGTGCATTCGGGAAATATATGTAGAAAGGAAGGGAATCAGCCTTCCATTTAAAATCCTGCCATTGGCCGCCGTGTCTCCATTGGCCGCATTCCAGTTCATGCCATTGACCAGCTCCCGAAACTCCTCCCGGTAGGAGCGCAATAATAATTGCTCCAAATCCTCCGTCAGAGAATGCATTTGCTGCAGCAAATGAGATCCGGATGCATAATTATTGTAGCTTTTCAAAAAGGCCAGGGCTGACTCCTGCAAATTGTCAGAAGGATTTTGCATCAAAATGGAGCGAAGCTTATTGAAAAAATCTCCGCTAAATCTGGCCTGAAGCTCCTGCTGTCCCTGAAGAAAATTTAACAGATCCTCTGGGGAGTCCATTCGCATGGACATTAAAAACTGATCCACAAGAGCGCTTATCTCCGAGTGTCCTGCCTCCGAGATAAGGGAAAAATCTGTGGAGAGCAGGCGCTCCAAGGCCCCTGTCAGATCTCCGTTCTCTCCCAGTCCCTTGATAAATGCACCGTAATTGCTTCCATAATTAACGACGCTGTACTGCACGTCGTTTTGTGCTGTATTTCCGGTCTGTTCACCGTCCCGACCGTCCGCCCGGACGACACGGGTAGGATCCACCGGATTTCGAACTGAAGAATTGTCCCCATGATATCGGGGGTCTGTGGGATTTGGCACATTCCGGTTGTCTGTATTCAGCCCCGGCGTTGTAACCTGTAATATGTTTGCCATATCTCCTCCCGCTTCCGTTTTATAGATTATTTAAAAACATTATACTCCCCTGAAAGCAGAACGGCAAGCATAACTTCCCGTTTTTATATCCAAAATATCCTCCGCCTGACAGAATTAACCAAAAAAGCCATCAAAAATTCGTAAAAAACTCCTGCTTTGCTTATCCGAAAGCAAAAAATGCCGATAATATAGTATAAGATTATATTATGTTGAAGCCAGAGCATACAGCCTCATTATCTGCATGCTTTTAGAAAGGAGGCTTTTATGAATATCAGATTTCAAACCGTAAATCCTTCCTATCGTACTCCGGTTCCGTCCCAGAGCAAAAGGACACCCGTGGCCGGAAAAACCAAGGGAAACTATGATACGGTAACTATCCACGGTGCACAGAGTAGCCAGGAGACCAGCTTTGCCCGGGTTCTTGCCCGCAGTGCGGCCGCTCAGCTCAGCGAAGGAGCTACCCCTGAACGGGTACAGGATCTCAAATCCAGAGTTTCCGCCGGCACCTATCATCCGGACGCGGACCGCATTGCCGGACGTCTGCTGGGATTGAATTAGACACCCATGAAACGATGGGGAGTCATATCCCCTCTTACAGAAGGGAGCATATAGATTATCTATGAGTCAAACCACACAGGACCCATTTGTTGAATACACTGCCGTAATACGGGATTTGGCCGCTGTGGCCGCTGAGATCTCCCGAGTAGAGGAGACGAAGGCCACTGTGGCCGCCGAAAAGCATCATCATCTGCTGGATGACTGTATTCAGGAGGAGCAGGCACTTCTATTAAAGCTTCGCGGCCTGGAGCAGCACCGGATCAAATGGCAAAAGATTTTGGATTGGGAGGATCTCACCATCAAGGAGATTTTGGAGAAAGCATCCCCCGCGCAACTGGAGACCCTTTCCCCACTGTTCCAGGATTTGGAACAGCAGCTAAAGCGGCTTTCCCAGTCCCGGGACTCTGCAGAAAAAATCTTGAATGTACGGCTTCGTGAATTGGAAATCATCGCCATGCAGCAGCAGGGAAGCGCCTATGACAGCGAGCGGAAAGCCGCCCCGGCTGCCTCTTCTGCTGCACGGATTCATGATACATATGTTTAACATTACAGTTTATTAGATTTGGAGGATAAACATTTATGGTACGAGCAACCTTTTCCGGTTTTACAACCGCTCTGTCTGCCCTGCAGGAAAATCAGAAACGATTGGACATTATCGGACATAACCTTTCTAATATGAACACCGTGGGCTACACAAGGCAGTCACTCCAGACATCCAGTGTGAATTACAAGTCCCCGGTGGCTACCTATATGAATGGCTCCGAGGTCATTGTAGGCTTCGGTGTACACATGGATAAGGTGACACAGATTCGGGATCCCTATCTGGATGCCCAGTATCGCAGCCAGATGTACAAATCCAGCTACACCGACGGGCTCCAGACAGCTCTGGACAGTCTGTCCAAAATTTTCGACGAGTCCGAAATTGTGGGCATTAACCAGGCCTTTAACGAGATTCGTGCAAGCCTGGAAAATATGCAGGACTCTCCCAAGGTCAACGATCCCATCTATGAATCTGAGCTCCGCTCCCGGATGAAGGCCTTAACCAACCTGCTCAACGACGCTTCCCGGAAGCTTGACGAGGCAGAGCTGCAGGAGTATATCCGTCTGGACGGCTCCACCTCCACGGAAAACGGCGCTGTGGAGGATGTAAATGATATCTTACGGCAGATCGGCAACTTAAACCGGCAGATTAAGCAGAACCAGATTCTTGGACAGCAAAGCCTGGAGCTGATGGATGAGCGAAATGTACTGCTGGATAAGCTGGCTAACTATATTCCCATTGAGGTTACTTACTACAAGGATCCGGCCCATGACGGGCTGGCTGCCGACGGCGTTACGCCGGATTTGAGTGAGACCTATTACCTGGATAAGAATGGGAATCCCATTGCCAAGAAGGAATGGCCGGATGATCTGCGGGTGGAAATGCTGTATACGGATGCCAATGGTGTGTCTCAGCGACTGACGCTGGTGGAGGGCACCCAGGGAAATGGGGATGAAAATTACGGAAAGCTGGAGCTGACCAAGCTAAATGCCGATAAGCCCTATCCGGATCAGTTTACCCTTACCTTTACGGCCAGTGCAATAGATCTCAAAAACAAAAATCCGGGGGGTACCTTCGAGCTTTCCAAGGCTGCAATGGAAAATACAGCCGGTACAACTGGTTTAAATCAGCTGTCCGGCGGATCCATACAGGCCAGCCTGGATATGCTGTGGAAGGATGGGCGCAAAGATGCAGGTAGAAAAGAAGCTGAAAATGGTCTGGAGGATGTAAACGGTTACGAGTATTACCGGAGACAGCTTGACAATCTTGCCAAGACTTTTGCCACAGTTGTTAATGAAATTAATATTGATGGTGCAAGAAATGACCAGTCACTCAAAGATAATGGCATCGATCCCACCACCCAGGTTTTACTTACGAGTAAAGATAATGGTGACATTACTGCTGCTAATATCGGAATTAACATCGACTGGTCTAACGGAAAGGTTCATGTGAGTAAAGCCGGTAGCGCTGCTAACGGCACAAAAAACCCTACGGATACGGTGCTAAACCTGCTGGAGGCCATGAAGGCCACCTATCCGCCAAACAGCAATAAAAATTTGAGCAATATTTTTCAAGCTGCTGGCCTTACTGCAAACGATGAGCTATTGGCCCTGAAAGGAAATTCCTTTGCCGACTATATGAACCATGTATCCACCACCCTGGCCAATGATTCCTATCATAATTCCGTGGCCCTGAAAACCAATGTTACCGTGCTAAACGGAATCCAGGGTTCCAGGGATTCCATGTCCGGAGTCAGCCTGGATGAGGAAGCATCCAACATGATGCAGTTCTCAGCCGCTTACAGCGCTGCATCCCGTTTTATGACTGCTCTGGATCAAATGCTGGATAAACTCATTAACAGCACCGGAGTTGTAGGGCGGTAACTGCGCTGATAACTAGAATTTTAGGGAGGTAATCAATATGAATATGCGTGTAACCAATGCGGCCACATACCGGAAGTACACCACTTCCGTCAATGACCTGCATGCCAGATTAAATAAAAACATGAATAAAATCTCCAGTGGCAAGGAATATGAGTCCGCTGCGGAAAGTCCTCTTAGCTATTATCAGAGCAAAAAAATTGACAGCCAGTATCAGGAAACACTGAGCAGACTGGTATTGATAAAAGATGTAAGTGGCCGTCTGGAGCAGCAGGAGGACGGGGTTTACGACATCCAGCAGCTCTTAAAGGGTGCAAAAAATGATATGGTTTTAAAGGGTCTGACTGGTACCACTTCTCCCACAGCCATGGCTACTCTCCGGGATGATCTGGTGCAGAAGGCTCAGATGATGGTAAATGATTTAAACAGCCAGTATCAGGACTTTTATGTATACGGCGGAAACGATGTGACCACACCCCCCTTCTCTCTGAGCAGTGATGCGTCGGAGCTTACCTATACTCATATCTTTCCGGGAGAAACTGCTCCTACAGAGTTTGTTATGGAACTTAAAAGAGATGATGCCACCGGTTCCTATGGATATGAATTAACAAAAGGTAGTGTTGATAAATTGATTCAGGCTATGTCTGAACAGGGGTATATGGATTTGGGCTACGGTGATATCCGTGATAGGGATACTCTTATGGACACATACACAGGAGGTATGAATGTGCTCACTGGTATGAACTCAGACGCAGTGAGATCCACCTATACGCCACCTGTGGCAGATACAGCCGCTGCCACAGCAGACATTATGGAGCGCCTTAAAAATGGTCCTCTTGGTCTGGTATCCCAGAGTGTTATGGCCATGAATAAATATTTGGATCCCGGAGATCCTTTATACGATAATCGCGCCGTATTGCAGGATGATTTGGAGCGTCTGGTAGAGGATATGACGGTAGGGGAACACACAGTCAGCACCTTCTACTCGGATCTGGGTACTAAGTATCACACCCTGGAAACCACCCAGACAAAGCTGGAGGTTTTGCGGGATTCCCTGAAAACCCAGTATGCCAACGTGGCCGGTGCCGATCCCTATCAATCCATTATGGAAATGTTTGACAGCCAGTATGCATACAAAGCGGCTTTACAGCTGGGCTCCAACCTGATGAGCTCTTCCTTGTTTGATTTTGTAAGATAATAAGCATTTCAAAATAATATGTTCTCCATATAAGTAAGAAGGGGGTTTTGCTATATGGAACAGCTTATAAAAATCACTTCCATACCTATGCAGACGGTTCGGCTCACCCAGAGCGCTCGTCTGGTTAGCGCAGACTCTGTGGATATGGAGCGGCGAAAGGCTTTGGCTCGCCAAATTTCCTTTCAAAATCGCCACACATCCAGTCCTACCGTATCCATGGAGGAGATTAGCCGAATCAACCGGACCTTTTCCCGGAGAAATGCTGCACCCCAAATGCAGCCTGTTTCCAGACAGCAGATGGTGACTAAACAGCAGACAGCTGTGAGACCAAAGCCTGTATCCACACAACAACCAGCAGTTACTCATACCCAGACCTCTTCTGGGTCAGTTTCTTCCACGTCCTATGGCGGAGGTATTTCTGCTTCTACGCTAGCATCTGCAAACGTGAATACGGCAACGGTTCCTACAGTTGCTTATGAGGCAGCGCCCATGACGCTTCCCGGCCATGGAAGTTCTTCTCCACAGGAGTTTACCTCTTCCTATACGGCCCAAAGAGGGGCGCTGGAAATGCGCGTGGCCAAGGGTGAACTTACCTTTCTGCCACCCATGGTAATGACTATCGTTACACAACGGCCGGAATTGCGTTTTGAATATTTGGGAGATTTTAATTATGTACCTCCCAGAACCGCTGACAGAGGCGGCACTATTAATTTATCCACATAGGAGTGACAAATAAATATGACACTAGAAACCGACTACGGTACTGTAGAATACGAGGCAGACAGTCTGATCACTTTTGCTGACGGACTGTTTGGTTTCCCTGACTTAAAAAAATATCTCTTTCTGAGCCTGGACGAGGAGGACGATTCCACTCTGCTTATGCAGTCTGTGGAGGATCAGAGCGTAGGCTTTGCCCTGATCAATCCCTACTATCTCTGTCCTGACTATGATCCCCGGTTAACCTGGGAGGAGCTTTCCTGCCTGAATGTAAAGGAAAGCGGGGAGCTTTCCTACTATACCATTTGTACCATACACAGCAATTATCTGGAGAACACCGTGAATCTAAAATGCCCTCTGGTCATCAATCCCAATACACGCCAGGGAATGCAGGTGATTCTGGCGGATTCTCCCTATGAATGCCGTCATACGCTGGGTTCCTTCCCTTCCGTATCTGATTCTGCAAATACTGACGAGGGGAGTGACAACCATGCTGATTCTGCGGCGCAAAAAAAATGAGAGCCTTCTGATTGGCGAAAATATCCGTATCACTGTCATTGACTGTGCCGGCGATGGTGTCCGTTTAGCCATTGATGCCCCAAAGCAAATATCCATTTTGCGTGAGGAGCTGTCCGAGGCTGAGCAGAGCAATAAAGTGGCCATAAAGCCGCAAATTGATTCTGTTATGCAGCTGCAGTCTATACTGAAACGACAAAAAGATGTCGTAAAAGCAACAGACATCTGAGTACAATAAAATTCCACATAAAAATCAGACACCTCTTTATTCCGGAAATATCACCCAGAACAAAGAGGTGTTTTTATTGTTCTCTGTCCGTCTATCCTGCCAAGGCACGCCAAATAAGCCGCACACCTCTGACGATCCAAAATACCGGCAAAAGAGCAGGTATTTTTTCCACCTTCGGATAAATGGAGGACATATAATGATAATCGGGAAAAGCCCAGCGGAACCATCTTTGCACTTTCTCCAAGCGCTCTTTTCGCCGTTCCTTTCTTTTCTCTTTCTCCTCTGCCCTCTTCTCCTTATCCAGCTCCTTCTGCACCAGCTTTTGTAGCTTTAGGGCCTGCTCGTCAACCTCGTGGTTCACCATTCCCCTGGTCAGCAAACGCTCCTCCAGCACATCATACTCCGCCATATTCTCCGGCGGCCCCTCATAATAGGGATCCTTCTTATCTCCAAACCACATATAGGAGAGCCGCAGAAGCTTCTCAGCCAGCTCATCAACCTGAAAATCCCCCAGTCTCTTTTTCACTGCATCCTTCCGGATATGATCCCGCCAAGCCCGATGGCAGAGCTGCAGATCCAGCACCTCCCGCATGGTCAGCTCGTCAGTTACATAACGGTACGCCGCTCCGGCCAGACGGAAAAGAAATTCGCTCTCCACAGGAAGTATCCGAATATACTTATAGGGCTCTCGCAAAATCGCTGTCTCCAGAATCCGCCTCATATTTCTGTCATATCCGCTGGTCCGGAAAGGCAGCTTATGATATAAGCTAATAGGGATCGCAGAAACCCTCTGAAAGCGTTCTCCCAAACCACTGTAGATCTGATCCGTCTCATAACCCAAGTCTATCAGATATCCCTTCACCAGATGATACTTCTCCTCATTCAGGAATATTTGAAGGGGTGTCACATCCGCAGCCTCCGGGATCTGATAGAGCTCCCGCACAGCCTCCGAAACCAGCACCGTACAGGAAATCCCCCGCATATCCAGCCAGGTCAGCACTTCCCTTATGGATTCCTTATAATTTTCTCCAAACAGTAAGGATTCCTGATATTTCTCAAAAAATCGCTCCCACCATTTTTCCGGCAGGGACTCCCGATATCCAAGAATACCAAGATATACAATATTTGCAACCTTATGATAATCCGCGATTCGAAACATACGTTCCCAATCCAGACGGCTATACGATACGCGCAGAGCATCCTGTCGGATAATCGACGATACGATTCCCGCCAGAGAACGCCCCTCAAAGATCAACTGATTCATAGCTTTTCCCTTTGCCCAGAAAGTGGCCTTTTATTTCCTGACCTGCTTCCCATAATAGGACTTATCTCCTGCCAGCCTTCGGTTTAATCTCTCATCCATCTCCCGAAGCTCATCTATTATGGTCTGGGTCTTCCTCCTGATTTCATAAATCTTCTTCTCCTCCGGGCTTTCGCCCATGCCTTCCTCTGGCTCTGATATTACAAGGAGGCGCAGCTTTTCCTGCGCCTTCCTGTCGTTTTCAGCAAGTCTCCAAATCTCATCCGTACAGTCGTCGGCCTTCGCCATTCCGTCTGCCCGCATCTGAAGGATCAAGGATGTGGACACATCATCGTTCCGTGCCAGGGAATCCTCCAATTCCTTTGTCTGCATGCTGATTTCCCTTATGTAGTTATAGCGCCTCTGGAGAAGAATCATCACCTTTTTCACATCCAGCTCTGTCTGCGCCATCCTGTCATCCCCTTATTTCGCGTTCCTGCACCATGTGCATGTCGTTTACCTTTCTGCTGGCTCCCTCAAAGCCCTCCCGCAGCTCGGACAGGATATGGCGGATACGCCCAATCTCATCCTTTCTCCGCTCTCTCCCGGCATTCACCCGGCTAAGATCATAGATAAGATAGGTGTATATCCGTCTCAAATCATAGCTGATCTCATAGTCCATATTCAGGATATCCATCAGATAACGGACAATCTTAGTGGTGCGATGAATACAATCCTCAAAATCCTCGTAGTTCTTATCTTCCAGTGATTTCTCCGCCCTGATCAGTCGCCTAATGGCCTCATCAAACAAAAGCAGCAAAAGCTCTGGGCCAGACATAGAATAAATACTTTTCTCTTTATATTGGCTGTATCCGTTCATGTGATTCCTTTCTATTTCTGTGCACTAACCATTTCAAGTTTAACCGGAAATCTGAGAAAGCCAGCTGGATTGGGAATTAAACTGACTTATTAAGCTTTCCATTGTGGAAAACTGCTTAATATATCGATCCTGTTCCGTCTTTAATTTAGACTGAAGGCTCTCAATCTTTTCCTGCATTTCCTTGATCTGATTATAAATAAAGTTATTGGTAACGGTTGTTGGCGCTTTGGTGGAACCAGCTTCCTCTATCAGACGACCATAGGAATTGCCATTTCTGCTGGCATAGCGGGTAGCATAGGGAGTCAAGGTCTCCTCCACAATCTTGGTCAGACCCTTGGTTACTCCGCCTCCGCCTGTGAAGATATTGGAAACCAACTCTGGCTCACTTTCCATTGCTGAACGGAATTTTGCCTCATCAAAGGAAAGGGTTCCGCCATCCAGATAGTCATCGGAATAGTTAATTCCAATCTTCTTTAAATCTTCATAGCTGGCACCACTATTCATGAGTTTTACAAAAATCCCTTCCAGATCCGAGCTCAAATCACGCATATTGGAATCGCCATAGAGCATTCCCTGTTTTGCCTTCTTCTCCCAGTTTTCGATAGAGGTCTCTGTCATCTCAGCCTTCTGTTCATCTGACAGGGGACCGTAGGAACTGTCTGGACGAGTCCGTATCTCTGTGGCCACTTCCGTAACCATAGCGTTAAAGTCCTCAATAAACTTCTTTACACGCTCTGTGACTCCGTCTACATCGGCTTTTGCTGTAAAGCTAACCTCATCACCAGGATCAGTAAAGGTTCCTGATACCGTAACCTTTAACCCTTCCAGATCAAAGGTATTGGAGGCGCGGTCCAGCGTTACATCCACACCATTTCCATAGCTAACCACAATGCGCGCGTTCTGGCCCTCCTCAAATTTAGCCTCACTTTTATCTATATCTCCAAAAAGATCCTTGGCCAGCTGAGAATCCATCTTAATCTCTCGGCCCGTACCGGTTTCATTGGCCACCAGCATAAACTGACCGGTTGCATCCACATAAGTAGCCTTCACTCCTGCATCCGATGCATTGATTTTGGACAGGATGGAACTGATAGAGCTGTTCTTTGTAATACCCTCAATTTTGACACCATTAATAACAAGGCCATCTGCATACTTAGAATCGTCCAAATTAATATTCAGGGTCGCCTGATCCAGTTTGCCACTCAGATTGACCTTGTTAGACTCCCCATAGCTGATTCCCAGTCCCTGCATGGTATACGTATCTCCAGATACAACGGATATACTAGCTTTTGGGTCTTTAGTAGTAAACTGAAGAGTCCCATCTGTTATCTTTGCCTGCACATTGTCCTTACCAAAAGCTTTATCGAGACGACCCTGTATATTCTCTGCCAGCTTCTGCAGCTGTGCACTTTTATCACCTGAAAGAGCCTCTAATTCAGCAAATTCTGCCTGGGTAACCAGCTCAATCTGCTTTTGCGTGCCATTATAATTGAAGGCCAGTTTAGAACCCTTTATCTCTTCAAGAATTGTAGGATTTGAAATGGCAGTACTGGCAATGTCTTTTACCCCTGCATTAAAATCGCTCATTTTAATTGTTCTTTTATCATCTGCACCTGTATTTTCATAACCTAAAGCCTTAAGTGCAGACGAGGAACTCATAATTTCGATATTATCCTTATCATCTAGTCCAACAATCTTTATGGCTTTCTGTGTAGTGTCATATTGAAAACTGACATCTTTAAACTCTTTTTCCCCAAGCTTCAAATTTTTAGAGTGAAGAGCCTTCGTTAAATCTTCTGCAAGTTT
Organism: uncultured Lachnospiraceae bacterium; assembly: GCA_947574135.1. Taxonomy (GTDB): domain Bacteria; phylum Bacillota; class Clostridia; order Lachnospirales; family Lachnospiraceae; genus RGIG4284. The sequence goes on along the minus strand of CANPIM010000033.1, from coordinate 4,664 downwards.
TTCCCATTCAGCGTCATCCTTAGGCGTATAGTTAATGGAATGTTTGATAACCTTCCCATCAGCATCCGTTTCCTCATAGCTGCCCGGAAATTCAAAAGTCACTGTCTGATATTTATCATCCTTCCCTGTGGGCACACCAAAGGTCAACCTGGTTCCGTTCAGTTCTGAGCGGGGAGTTGTCTGATTCAAATCACTCAGCGTGGTTTTTAAGGCACCACCCTGCCACTCTTTCGACTGAAAGACAGAAGCTGTCGCCAGCTGCTCCACAGCCCGTATGGATATATTGTCCACTAAATCCGAAGATCCGGAAGCTGTCACATACTTGGATGATTTATCACTACCATGAATCATAACCTGATTCTTTGCAAAAAAGGTCGCATCAACCAGGCTTGAGGAAGAGGAATAGCTAAAATAATCATCACTCAGTCCAATAATCTTGTCACTGACGCTCCGGTAAGCCTCCTGCTTCCACTGAAGCTTAGTAATATCATTTTTGGTATTATTGATCTTGGTAGTGGTGCCCAAGGTCATCTGTTCAATAATCTCGTCGCGCTCAATTCCCGACACCATGCCGCCAAAGCCTCTTAGCGATGTATTCCCCAGGCTGCTTGTTGATGATATGCTTGCCATATTCTATAATCTCCTTTCCCTTATTTCCTCTTTGTATTCCTTGAAAAAATCATTTTTTATCTATACTTATTTATCGACATGTTGTATAATAAAGATAATCCCTGGAAAATCATTTTTGCATTTTTTGTGTCGTTTTCCCATAAATACAGGATACGGCCCTATTATTTTTACACTTTGGAGGTACCATTTTGGCTATCATTCTTACTGTTTCAAACCAGAAGGGCGGCGTGGGCAAGACCACTACATCCGCGGCTCTGGCCTCCGGAATCTTTCTCACCGGCCGGAGAGTTCTGGGTATTGATCTGGACCCCCAGGGCAACCTGGGTTTTTGTCTGGGCGCCGGCGGAGACAGCCACCATACCATCCTGGATGTCTTAAATGGCTCTGTGTCCGTGGAGGAGGCCCTGGTTCACGGGGAGGACACCTGTGATCTGCTGGTTTCCGATATTTCCTTGAGCAGCAATGGGCTGGAGAACATTCACAGACGACGTGAATGCATTCTCAAGGATGCGCTGGCATTCGTGCAGGATCAATACGATTATATTATTATTGACACCCCGCCAGCCCTGAATCTTTTAACTGTCAACGCCTATGCCGCGTCAGATTTTCTGATTATTCCCATGTCCTCGGATATTCTAAGCCTGGTAGGACTGGCACAGTTAAAGGAAACCATTGAATCTGTTCGGGGCGCTTTTAATCCCAATTTTCAGGTGCTGGGTATCCTCCTGACAAAATTCAACCGGCGCACTCGCCTGTCCCGGGACGTCCTGGACATGGCCAATCAGCTGGCTGCGCAGATAGATACAAAGGTATTTGAGACAAAAATCCGTACCGGGGTTGCTATTGCAGAGGCCCCCGCACACGGCGAAAGTATATTTACTTATAACCCCAATTCGCTTGCAGTGCAGGATTACGCAGAGCTTCTGCTGGAAATTGCACCGGCGATTCATTTAAAGGAGGCATAAAGGAATGAGCAAAAAAACTAACAAAACTTCACATGTATTAAACTTACTGACCAACAGTTCTGCTACAGAGGAGGGGGATTCTCCTGTAACCGGACAGGAAAAAAAGAGTGATGTACAGTCCCATACTGTCTCCCCGGCTAAAGTGACCGTGGTAGATGAGGGAAGCAGAAATGACAGAGTATCCCAGGAAATCCTGAGCAAGCTTTCTGAGGAGCTGGAAACCCCGGCTCCCGCTGTGGAAACTGCCGCTGCACAAGAGCAGGCTGTCGCCCCTTCTCAGCCGGCAGAGCCCGTTATGCAGGCACCAGTTCCGGAAGCTGTCCCCGTGCAGCCCGCCGTGCGGACAGTGGAGCCTCCCGCACAGGCACCACAGCAGACTGCAGAACAGACCACTATGAAATCCAACAGCCGCCTGGGAGATCAGCTTCAGGACGAGGATTTCCACTTTATCAATGTTATGGAAGAGCTGATTATGCAGCATAATCTGGATGATATTCTGAGCCAGTACAATGTGTGCACCTGCAACCGTTGCAAGGCCGACGTGTGTGCTTTGACACTGACACGGCTTCCTGCCAAATATGTAGTTGCCGGAAAGAATTCTCTCTCTCCCATTCTCAACTACTATAAGAGTCGTTATCGTGTGGGCATCCTGGCTGAGCTGAGCAAGGCCTGCGGCACGGTGCGGGAGCATCCCCATCATAAGAGATAACTGATAAAACATATGACGGCAGCCGGTCAGAGGTATTTTCTTTGGCAGGCTGCCACTTTGTTAAAATCCATCTTAATTTTAAAATGCATATTTTTTCCATTTATCTCGACTATTTCTTTGATTTCCCCATATTTGTGTATCTTTGTGTATAATTTGTGTATGTATAAATCTAAAAAATCCTCTAAAAGGCCTCTGCCACCTGTTGCATAGCCTCCGCTTTTGTATCCGGCAAAACATGGGAATATAGGTCCATGGTCATGGATAACGTGGCATGTCCCAATATGGTTTTCAATACCTGCGGATTCATTCCATACTCAATACACCGAGTAGCAAAAGTATGCCGGGTACTGTGCAGCGTAAAATATGGAAATGCAATCCCATCCTCCTCCATATTTTGCAGCATGGCGTGAATTTCATGGGTAATTCTCTTGGAACTGACAGGCCCATTGGCCACATGAAAAACAAATTCCTTTTTATTTTCCTCATATTCCCTCTCCTGCCTCTTCAAAATATCGTATACTCTTCCTGTCATGGGAATATCTCTGGCGCTGGTGCGGGTCTTTGGGGTATCCACCTGAAAGCCCTCCTTTGAGGTGGATACCAAATTGTGCCGAATGTGAATGATTCTGTTCTTAAAATCCACATCCGACCACAACAGGCCTCGAAGCTCTCCATTCCTCATCCCCGTACAAAGAGCCAGCTGAAAAAGATTGCATAAATAGGAGTTTTCCGCATACTGCATATACAGTTTCTGCTGCTCTCTGGTAAATACCACCTTTTCTTTTTTTGCCTTCCCCCTGGGCTTGGTGATGAGAGAAACCGGATTTTTTTCGATCAGCTCATTCTTATATGCCTGCTTAAATATTCCGGACAGCACGCAATAGGTCAGGGTTATGGTATCATCCGCATAACCTTCCCTGCTCATCTGGTTTAACAGCTTTTGTAAATGTTCTGCCCGAATATCTGCCAGCTTCATTTTGCCAATAGATTTCTTCATGTAAGCAGAGTAATGCTTATTGTAGGAATCAATGGTCCCCTGCTTTACTGTATTCTGCTTATAGGTGGTTATCCATTCCCCATACCAGTCATCAAAGGTTATCCTACTCTTTTTTGTATAATTCCCCTGCTTCAAATCATACCGCAGAATTGTCATCTTTTCTTTTAGCCTTGTCAGATTACGGTCGTATAAGGCGTGGCTTTCTCCATGATACATCACACGCCCCATGTACAATCCATTTGCCCTCTGGGTAATTCCCGGTGGCAGTTTCTCACCATCTAAGCCCTTTGCCATGCTTTCGTTCCTCCCCTGCCGTCCTTCCCTTGTATCAGTATTTCTTTTGTTCTCATGGAGATCCCTCCAAATATGTATTGCAGATTATAACACAAGTTTTTTGCTTTTTCAACTTGACAGTTAATATAAACTTTACAGGCTTTTCCGGAGTAGGACCCTCTTCGGAGAAGAACCTGGGGACAGGGACGTTCCTGGGATAAGAATTTTCAATCAGGAGGATTTTTATATGATTATTCAACACAACATAGCGGCTATTAACTCTTACAGAAACTTAGGTATCAATCAGAGTGGTTTGAATAAGAACCTGGAGAAACTGTCCTCCGGTTACAGAATCAACCGTGCAGGCGATGACGCTGCTGGTCTTGCTATTTCCGAGTCCATGAGATCTCAGATTAATGGCTTGAATCAGGCAACCAAGAACGCACAGGATGCCGTTGGTTTGATTCAGACCGTTGAAGGTGCTTTGACCGAGACGCATTCCATGCTTCAGCGTTTGACCACACTGGCTTCTCAGTCCGCTAACGGTACTTACAACAGCGTGGCTAGAAACAACCTGCAGCAGGAGGTTAATGACCTTCTTGCAGAGATTGACCGTATCGCAAACAATACCGATTTCAACGGTATTAAGCCGATTTCTACAAGCGCTGGAAAGATGACCTTCCAGATTGGACCGAGTTCCGAAGAGACTATTGGCGTGAGCAAGAAGCTGATGACAAGGGATGGTCTTGCAATTCAGGATATTGATGTTTCTACTTTGCAGGGTGGTAACTCCGCAATTAATACCATCAAGACCGCAATTAACACAGTTTCTACTTACCGTGCTACCCTCGGTGCTGCTCAGAACCGTCTGGAGCATACCATCAACAACCTGAAGGTATCCTCTGAGAACATTACCGCAGCTGAGAGCCGTATCCGCGATACCGATATGGCTGATGAGATCACCGCATTCACGAAGAATAACATTCTTCTGCAGGCATCTCAGTCCATGCTGGCACAGTCCAACTCTGTACCGCAGTCTATCTTGAGCTTGCTTTCCTAATTGTTATTAGGGGCATGACTGTGGCCCGGC
>CANPIM010000032.1 GCA_947574135.1 uncultured Lachnospiraceae bacterium | reverse complement strand
TGACAGGTCAAAAACCCTGTATTCATGCGGGTTTGCGCCGTTTTGACGGTCATTCGAACTCGATTGTCCCAGGCGGCTTCGACGTAAGATCAAAAAATACCCGATTAACCCCCTTCACCTCATTAATAATCCTACTCGTCACCCGAAACAACACCTCATAAGGAATCTCCGCACACTCCGCCGTCATAAAGTCGCTGGTATTCACCGCCCGCAGCGCCACCGCATAGTCATAGGTCCGAAAATCCCCCATAACCCCCACGGATCGCATATTCGTAAGTCCTGCAAAATACTGCCCAAGCCCCTTATCCAGCCCGGCCTTCGCAATCTCCTCCCGGTAAATCGCATCCGCATCCTGCACAATCCGGACCTTCTCCTCGGTCACCTCGCCCACAATCCGCACGCCAAGCCCCGGCCCCGGGAACGGCTGACGATACACCAGATGCTCCGGAATCCCAAGCTCCAGTCCGGCTTTGCGCACCTCATCCTTAAACAGCATCCGCAGCGGCTCAATAATCTCCTTAAAATCCACAACCCCCGGCAGACCACCCACATTATGATGAGACTTAATCACCGCCGACTTTCCAAGCCCGGACTCAATCACATCCGGATAAATGGTTCCCTGGACCAGAAAGTCCACAGCTCCGATTTTTTTTGCCTCCTCCTCAAAAACACGGATAAACTCTTCCCCGATAATCTTCCGCTTTTCCTCCGGTTCCGTCACACCTTTAAGCTTAGCATAATATCTCTGCTGGGCATTCACCCGAATAAAATTCAGCTCATAAGGTCCCTCCGGTCCAAAGACTGCCTCCACCTCATCCCCCTCATTTTTCCGAAGAAGGCCGTGATCCACAAACACACAGGTCAGTTGCTTCCCAATGGCCTTGGACAAGAGAACCGCAGCCACCGAGGAATCCACCCCACCGGACAAAGCACAGAGCACCCGACCGCTGCCCACCTTATTACGGATCTGCACAATGGTCTCCTCCACAAAGGATCCCATCTGCCAGTCCCCGGTACAACCGCACACATGGTAGACAAAAGCTTGCAACATCTTCTGCCCCTCCCTGGTGTGCAGAACTTCCGGGTGAAATTGTGTTGCATATAGTTTCCTTTCTGCACACTCCATGGCTGCAACCGGACATACGGGAGTGTGAGCTGTTACCCGGAAGCCCTCTGGTACCGCTGCAATATAATCCGTATGGCTCATCCATACCACAGTGGATTTCTCCACCTCTCGAAAGAGCACACTGGAAGAATCCACCTCTGTGGCCGTATGCCCGTACTCGCTCACTGGAGCCGTCTTTACCTCACCCCCCAGGGTATACGCCATGAGCTGGGAGCCGTAGCAGATTCCCAGAATAGGCACGCCTATGTCAAAAATCTCTCGGGAATAATGGGGAGATGCCTGGTCATACACGCTGTTGGGGCCACCTGTAAAAATAATTCCCTTTGGATTCATCTCTCGTATCTTGTCCAACGTTATGGTATAGGGATGTACCTCACAGTACACACCACACTCCCTGACCCTCCGGGCGATCAGCTGATTATACTGGCCGCCAAAATCCAGCACAAGGATCCATTCCTTTTTCACTCTCATTTCCTCCTCTGTCTCCGGACACTGCCCTGACAGCGCCTATGCATAGCCGGTTCCCCCGAAATTTGGGAATGCCGCCCTAAAATATTTTTACATTATAAAATATCCCCCCGCACTTGGCAAGCCCCTTTCACAAACTGCATGCAAATTTTTCTCACTATCTCCCTGTAAATCTCTCTCACAGTCTGCCTACAAAGTTTACTTACTTTCACAAGCCACATGAAAAAATCCGGCTGGCTTTCCGAATTCCCCTGCCAATGCGCGATTGCATCAGCAACCATTTTCTTAGCCCAAAGGCATTGTTTCACTTCGCGAATAAAATGAGCCTGGTAAATAAGCCCACACCGTGTTGTACATCCCTCGGAGGGCTTTTCCTTTACAGGACGCAATTTCCTATAAAGAAAAAAGAGTGCAAAGCACCCTTCGCCCCTGCACTCCTTTTGCTCTCTAATGCTGCTCCATATGCAAATACTTCTCCCGGGTAGCCAGGCCGCCCCGGATATGCCGCTCCGATTTATTCACATCCAGCACCTTGCGGGCCTCCGCGGCCAGGTTCGGATTGATATAGAGGAGACGTTCCGCCACATCCTTATGTACCGTAGATTTAGAAATCCCAAACTGTCTGGCTGTCTGCCGCACAGTCGCATTATTCCGGATAATATAATTGGCAATTTCCACAGCCCGTTCTTCGATATATTCCTTCAAAAGAAACCCCTTTGAATGCTTTTTTACATCTTATGCAGGGCCGGCGGTGCATATTCCTGGACAGATGCAAGAAATCCTCATCTCCTCTATTTACACAAATTCCGGTTCATGCTATGATAATGCAGTATATTTTAATCGATGTAGGAGGAGAACACAATGAAAGATACCAGGATTACAGATTCTATTTTATACATTGGCGCCGATGATAAAACCATCGATTTATTTGAAAGCCAGTATGTGGTGCCCAACGGGGTTTCCTACAACTCGTACCTGATTGTAGATGAAAGGATCGCCATTATGGACACCGTGGACAACCGGGCCACAGAGGAATGGTTTGCCAATCTGGACAAGGCCCTTAAGGGGCGCACCCCGGATTATCTGGTGGTTTCCCATCTGGAGCCGGATCATGCGGCTAATATCCAGAAAGTCGCCGAAAAATATCCTACCATGAAGCTTGTGGGCAATGCCAAAACCTTTGCCATGATGCCCCAGTTTTTCACCATGGACCTGACGGATCGGTCTCTGGCGGTAAAGGAGGGTGATACCCTAAGCCTTGGAAAGCACACCCTGGCCTTTTATATGGCTCCCATGGTACACTGGCCGGAGGTCATGGTGACCTATGAGGCTACTGAAAAAGTATTATTCTCTGCCGATGGCTTCGGCAAATTCGGTGCCCTGGATGCAGAGGAGGACTGGCTCTGCGAGGCCCGGCGCTACTATATAAATATTGTGGGAAAATACGGTGCCCAGGTACAAGCCCTTCTGAAAAAGGCCGCCGGACTGGACATCGCCATGATTTGTCCCCTCCATGGCCCCATTCTCAAGGAAAATCTGGGCTATTACCTGGAAAAATACAACCTCTGGAGCAGCTATACTCCGGAGGATAAAGGAATTCTGGTGGCCTGCGCCTCCATTCACGGCAACACCAAAAAAGCCGTCCAAAAGCTTGTGGAGCTTCTGAAGGAAAAGGGCGCTCCCAAGGTGGTATTTATGGATTTGACCCGGGAGGATATGGCAGAAGCCGTGGAGGATGCCTTCCGCTACGATAGGCTGGTGGTGGCCGGCTGCACCTATGACGGAGGCCTGTTCCCCTGCATGGAGGATTTCCTGGCTCATCTGAAGGCTAAAAACTTCCAGAAGCGCACTGTAGGCATTGTGGAAAACGGCTCCTGGGCTCCCATGGCCGGCAAGCATATGAAGGCAGCAATGGAAAGCATGAAAGAAATCACCCTGCTGGAGCCTGTGGTTACCATAAAGTCCACCCTGAATGCCGCCTCTTCGGCGCAGCTGGAGGCTCTGGCCAACGCCCTGCTGGCATAAAATTCTAAACCATAAAAAATCGGGGGAGAAATTCTTATTCCATGAATTTCTCCCCCGATTTCCAGTTTCCTACTGAATATTCTCCGGACATTCCATACGTTCCTTCCCAAAATATTCATAGACATGCTTTAAAAATAGTTCCTCCGTGGCATTTAATGGCTCTCCTGCCCGCTTAATCCAAAGAAGATCGTTGTAGCGCAGAGGATCCTTTTCATCTGCCTTTACCTGCAGCCGATGAATCCCAGGATCCTTAAAGCACCCCAGCGTCCACTTGGACACATAGGCCAGCGCATCTGTCTGAAGCAAAAATTTCTCGCAGGCGCTAACGGTATTAAAAAATATAATCTGTGTGGTGTTAAAATGTGTTGTATGATGCTCAAAATACAGATTTTCCTTAGCCTGGGATTCCATATCCAGTACCACATGGGGGCTTAGCTCAGCCTCTGAAAAGTTGATCTCTCCCCGTCCATAGTAAGGTGATTTCGGCCCCACACAGGCATAGACTCCCGCCCGTTCAATCCGCTGTACATCTAACCGCTTGGCGTCCTTATGCCACAAAAACATTTTTGAGTCTCCGCTGTTGCGCACCATCAGGCCCAGATCCACAGAGCCCTCCAGCACCAGCCGGGTCACCTCGTTGCGATCCGCCTCCACCACATTGTAGTGAAGCTTTCTCCCCTCATTTTCCTCAAATAAACGCAGCACCATATCGTATACAAAATCCAACTGCTGCGTGGCCAGAAACAGGCGGGAGCGCGGGCTCCCCTGTCTTCTGATAAAATTCCGCTCCAAAGCCTGGGTAGCTGTCAGCACTCCTCTGGCATAGTGAACGAAATTTTTCCCCTCCCCGGTCAGCTCCACGCCCCGGGATTTTCGAATCAGCAGCTGGGTTCCATACTCCTGCTCCAGCTGACGCACAGATTTTGTCAGGCTGGGCTGGCTGATGTACAGTTCCTGCGCTGCTTGCGTAATAGAACCGCACTCCACAATCTTTACCAAATACTCCAACTGCTTTACCTGCATGCGTTCCTCCTTTCCCATGCAGCAAAACCCTCTCAACATTTTCGGGTTGACCATCGGTGACGAACACATACTCCATGGTAACTGAGATAAAACAGGTACCATATATATTCACTATAGTGAAAAGCTTCCTCTCTGTCAAGCATCAATCATGCATTTTAGCTATGAATGACAGATAACAAATGGATATTTGTCCTTTTTTCTAAAAAGTGCTAGAGTATAAGCATACAGAAGCATTCCTGTAGACCATGTGATTTCGCTTCACGACTAATCATGATTTTCATCCATTGCACGCAGCGAAATCTACAATGGGGACTCTAAGGCGGCCCATGAAGAATGGCAGGCAGCTTCCTCTCTTTAAAAGCAAGGAGTTGTGGAAGCAAATGGAGATACAACACAGGAAGGGTACAAGATGCTGGGAAAGCTGCATATGTACAGGCAGCTTATCAGTCGAATGATTGATAAAATTATATGGGTAGATTGGAATGCAACCAGGGCAGACAGATGGGGCAACCGCACAGTCTCTCTGTTTTGTAAAAATGTCTTTTCCCTTTCTTGTAACCTTCGCCGGATCTGATACCAGAGCGCGACCTGTCCGAATCCTTGGTCCCTTGCTAAAAAGGTTCCGCCTGTATCAGTCCGGTTACGGGCCCCAATTATATACAGGTTTGTACTAATTATCGCCCTCTCAACTATTATATATAATGCTATCACCAAAGGCAGAGACCTGCTTGTGTCCACCCCGACCAAGCAGGCCTTTGTCTGTCTATCCCTCTTTTATTCTCCAAATTCTCCGGCACAGCGCTTCAACATTTCCCGAATGGGAAGCTGATAAGGACAGCGCTCCTCACACAGCCCACACTCCACACAGGCACTGGCTTTTACATCCAGGGTTGCGTACCGCTCCCGGGCCCATCCCTCCAGTCCATACCGCTCCAGATAGCCGGCAAACAGAAACACATTGGAAATGCTGATTCCCACCGTGCAGGGCTGACAGTAATTACACCGGCGGCAGAAATTGGATCCCAGCTGATCACGCACCTGCTGAAAACCGGCCTGCTCTTCCTGCGACAGAGGCGACTTGTCCTCCACAGCCTCCCGGTTCTTCTCAATCTCCTCCAAAGCGTACATGCCGGGGATGACCACCGTTACATTGGGATTGGCACAGATAAACCGCAGGGCCAGTCTCCCATCCTCAATGGCTCCGCCGGCCAGAGGCTTCATGGCCACAAATCCAATATTTTTCTCCCGGCATTTGGCAATAAGCTCCTCCCCCTGACTTTCCACAATATTGTAGGGGAACATGATGGTTTCCACCCAGGGCAGCTCCAAAGCCCGTTCAAATACCTGGGCCGAGTGGGCAGTGATTCCTATATGACGAACTTTTCCTGCCTCCCGGGCCTCCATAAGAGCCTCCAGAGCCCCGCCGGGAGCCAGTACCGTATCCAGCTGCTCCATGGAAGGGTTATGTACCTGATACAGGTCAATATAATCTGTCCGAAGCTTTGTAAGGCTGGTCTCAATATCCTTGGCCATAGCCTCCTTAGTTCGGGACATGCTCTTGGTGGCTACCACAAACTGATCCCGCAGTCCCTCCAGAGCTTCCCCTAAATACTCCTCGCTGACCGTATAAGCCCGGGCTGTATCAATGTAATTAATGCCCTGCTCTGCCAGCCTGCGCACCAGCTCCCTGGTTCCGGCGGCGTCAATACGCTGAATGGGTATTCCTCCAAAGCCCAGACGGGAGATCTTGAGTCCTGTCTTTCCAAGTGTCACATACTCCATAGCTACTCATTCCTTTCTTTTTTGTTTATTTTTTTAGTTATATCTATTGTTTATACTTCTTCTGCCTGTTCCACCAGAAAGTCCACGGTTTTATCGTATACCAGGTTCTCCAGAATGGCGTCCCGGGTGTAGGCCGCCTCAAACTCCTCCAGGGAGGTAAAGCCATATTGCCCCATAAGAGCCTCCGCCTCCTGGGTATATTCTGCATCAGACAGCCCGATGGCCTCGGCCTGGGAGACCGCATCTACCACCAGAGCTGCCTTGATACGAACCTCTGCCGTGGTCCTGCACTGCTCCTCAAACTCCTCCACAGATATGCCGTTCATAAAATAGAGAAGATAGGTCTCCAAATCAATGCCATAGGCTGCGGCTGCAGATTCGTTGCTGCTGATAATCATATTTGTCTCCTCCTCAATCTCTGCCTGGGAAACTGCAAAGGAGGAGGCCTCAATCACGGCCGTTATCACATCGTAATACTTCTTATCCTGGGCAACTGCCTCCTTCTGGGAGCGAATCTCCTCCTGAATACCGGATTTCAGGGCCTCCACCGAGTCATATTCCAGGTTCTCCTGTACAAAGGCATCTGTCAGCTCCGGCAGGATTTTCTCCTGGATTTTGTTAACCGTCACCTCAAATACCACAGGCTTTCCCGCCAGCTCCGGGTTGTAGTTTTCCGGAAATACCAGATTCAGATCATAGGAATTTCCCAGCTCCTTGCCAATAAGCTGATCCTCAAAGCCATCAATAAACTGTCCGGAACCGATGGTCAGATCAAAACCGCCCTCCCCGGAGGTTCCTCCCTGAAAGGCTTCCCCATCGACCAGCCCCCGAAAGTCGATGTTCACCACATCTCCCTCCTCTATGACCGTCTTGCCCTCCACCTCTACCAGGTTGGAATACTCGTCCAGAATGGCGTCCAGCTCCTGCTGCACCTCTTCCTCCGTGGGCTCTGTCTCCATGGCCGGCACCTGGATCGCCTTGTAGTCCCCCAGCTCCAGAAGCTTTGTGGCCTCCCCCGCGTGGGCAGTCTCCTCCTCCCCATTGTCTGTGCCGGTTTCACCTGCCTCTGTCTGGCTGTCCTCTCCGGCCGGCTCCTCCTTGTCTTTGCAGCCGCCCAGGGCCAATACCAGGATCATAGTCAGAGCTGCCATCCACTTCCATTTTTTTCTGTTTCTCATACCTTTTTACCTCTTTTTTTTATTAAATGCTGATACTTTTCTGCCTTTTCTATTTACATGTGATTTACCATACCATACTTTTCCCTCTGTTACAACCATTCTGCAATTTTTCCCTATATCTTCTCCACATACTCTCCCCAAGCCCCCTTGGCTTCTCTCCCTTCTTCTGGCCCGCATCTCCTTGTGTTTTCGGCACTTTTCTTCCGTTTTTTTCCTTCCTTATAAAAAGGGGAAAGCAGACGAGAAAACTGCTCCTTATAAAAGCGGGGAAAGCAGACGAGAAAACTGCTCCTTATAAAAGCGGGGAAAACAGACGGGAAAACTGCTCCTTATAAAAGCGGGGAAAACAGACGGGAAAACTGCTCCTTGGCCCGGATAAGATAGGATCGCTGCCCATAGCTGTAGGGCGTGATCTGGGTACAATCCTTTAAGTCCTCCCGGAAGATTTCCTCCAGCTGCTCCGAGACCTTTACGCTGTAGATCACCGCGTTCACCTCAAAATTAAGCTTAAAGCTTCGGATGTCCATATTGGCCGTGCCGTAGCAGCTCACCACCCCGTCCACGGTCATACCCTTGGCATGGAGAAAGCCCTTGTCATAGGTATAGCATTTAGCTCCCGCCTCCAGGAGATCCCCCACATAGGAGTAGGTGGCCCAGTAGACAAAGGGGTGATCCGGCTTGCAGGGGATCATCACCCGCACATCCACCCCGGACATGGCCGCGATCTTGATGGCATCCAGCACGCTCTCATCCGGCACAAAATAGGGAGTCTGAATAAAAATATTTTTTCTGGCCTTGGATATCATTTTTAAATAGGTATTGCGAATATTCTGCTCCTTGGAATCCGGCCCGGAGGATATGATCTGGACGGCCTCCTTTCCCCAAGCCTTTCCTCCTGCTTCCATGAAATATTCGTCCTCCTCAAAGAGGTTCTGCTTGGTTGCGTAATTCCAGTCCAGAATAAAGCGGATATGCAGGGATAGTACAGCCGATCCCCGGATCTGCAGATGGGTATCCCGCCAATAACCAAATTTGGGATCCAATCCCACGTACTCCCGGCCCACGTTAAAGCCTCCCACAAAGGCCGTGCGCCCGTCGATGACCACGATCTTCCGGTGATTCCGGTAATTCATCCGCAGCTGCAGCCGCCGCAAAAGGGCCGGAAAAAATTCCCCGATCTGGATTCCCTCCTGGCTCAAGCGCTTCCAGACCTTTTTTCCCATGGTCCGGCATCCCATGCTGTCATAGAGAATCCGCACCTCCAAGCCCTCCCGGGCCTTTTTTATCAGGGCCTCCTCAAGCTTCTGCCACAGCTCGTCCTCCCGGATAATGTAATACTGGATGTGAATGTATTCCCTTGCCCCCTGAATCTCCTCATAGAGGGCCTTAAATTTTTCCCGGCCGTCCGTAAAAATCTCCACCTGGTTGTCCGCCGTGTACACTGCGTCCGAGGCCTCCAGATTGAACAGCACCAGATCGGAAAATTTTCGAAGCCTGGGATCCTGGGGATGAAAATTATCCGTCCGAATGGTCTCCTCCTGGGTGCGGATGGCGGAGTGGATGGCATCCTCGATTTCCTTGGTTCGGAACATATGTTCTTTCCTGAAATCATGGCCAATCATAAAATACAGAAAAATCCCAAGAATGGGAATAAAATACAGCAGCATCAGCCAGGTCCACACGGCTCTTGGCTCCCTGCGCTCAAAAAATACAATCATAATGGACAGCAGAATATTGATAAACAACAGATTCTCCATCCAGAGGCTCAGGATATCTAAAAAGCCGTTCCAAATTACAGGAAGCATGGTCCGCTCCTTTCTGGCAAGCATCAAAAACAAATGACTTGCACTTTAAGAAAAACAATGTTACACTCCTTTATGGAAGATTTCATATACAGAGGAGGATATTCATCATGCCAACCTTCATGAAGGTATTACTGATCATTATCGTTGTATTAATTGCCATTTTGATCGCATTATATTTTATAGGAACAAAGGCACAAAAAAAGCAGGCTCTGCAAAAGGAGCAGATGGACGCCATTGCCCAGACAGTCAGCATGCTGATCATTGATAAAAAGCATTTGCGCATTAAGGATTCCGGCCTTCCGGCTGTTGTCATTGAGCAGACGCCCAAGTATCTGCGCCGTTCCAAAATGCCCATTGTAAAGGCCAAAATCGGCCCCAAGGTCATGACCCTGGCCTGCGAGGAGTCTGTGTTCCAGGTGCTACCCGTAAAGCGGGAGGTAAAGGCTGTGGTAAGCGGCATCTATATCACAGCGGTTAAGAGCGCCCGGGGCGGCCTGGAAACTCCTGTGAAAAAGAAGGGCTTCTTTAAACGCCTGTTTAAAAAATAAGACCTTAAAAAGCAGACGGCAACAGCGGATGACGGCAGCTGGTTTTCCTAGGCCAGAGAAAAATCCGGGGCATCCTTGGATTTTACATGGAGAATCACGCTGCTGTCTGCCAGATATTCCTCGTTGAGTTCCAGGACATAGTTGAGCTCCACGTGAATATCGTATTCTCCCTCGGTGATATCCACCTTTCCGGCCTGGATGCCAATGGGAATGGTGCCAAAGGGCGTCTCGTACTGCGCCACCTGCTTTTTCCACTGCTCAAACACCATGCGGACCTGTATAGGTCCTTTTTTTTGCATTTCCACATATCCCTTCTTAATTTTCAGGGTATTTTGAATCACCTCCGAGGTTCCCTCCACAGGCTCCTCATACATGAGATAATGGGTTCCGTTTCGGTGGTAATAGTCTGCCATGGTTAAAACCTCCATGGGCTCATTCTCCTCACCCTCCAGATACTGCAGACCAGAAATGCTCAAAAGTACCTGTTTTGTCATACTGTTTTCTCTCCTTGCTTGCACTGTTTTTCACATTCGGCCGCCTGTCTAAAGCGCCATCAATATTCCTCAATGGGAATCTGCCGGGTATTGGCAATGCCCGTGGGAAGGATTCTTCCGGCAAACCGGTTAAACCATTCAGCCGCATCACTGACAAAAAATTCACAAAGCGGGGCTTTTCCCTCTTCTGCTCCCTGCTTATCAAGTCTCTGCTCCTGCAAAAGACTCCGGAGACTTACGGCTGTCTCGTAGGCGGGATTAACCAGCGTCACCTCCGGCCCCATAACCTCCGCTATGGCCGGCCGCAGCAGGGGATAATGGGTACAGCCCAGGATCAGAGTATCGATGCCGGAATGGCGCAGCTTTGTAAGATAGCTTTTGGCCACCAGCATGGGCACCTCCCCCTCCAGCCATCCCTCCTCAGCCAGGGGCACAAAAAGAGGACAGGCCTTTCCCAGCACCTGGATATCCGGCCGCAGCTCCCGCAAAAAGCTGGTGTAAATCCCGGATCCAATGGTTCCCTCCGTGCCGATGACACCAATCTTTCCATTTCGGGTCACAGAGGCCGCCATTTTAGCTCCGGGCTTTACCACGCCGATAATGGGTACCTCCACCTCCGGCCGCAGCTCCTCCAGAGCGTAGGCGCTGACCGTATTGCAGGCCACCACAATGGCCTTCACTCCCCGGGTCATGAGAAACCGGATAATCTGCCGGGAATACCGAACAATGGTTTCCCGGGATTTACTTCCGTAGGGGACCCGGGCCGTATCCCCAAAATATGTAATTCCCTCCGCCGGCAGCTGGCGCAGGATCTCCCGGACAACCGTGAGGCCCCCCACCCCGGAATCAAAAACCCCGATAGGCGCCTCCCGCCTGTCCTGATACTGTATTCCCCTTGCTTCTTTCATGTTCTTCCTCCAGAACCTAAAAAAGGTCCATGCATTTCCATTTGATTCTCACGGGCGGCTGTTCCTCCCCCTCCGGCTCCGGTGTTGACACAGAGGGATCCTCCACCAGCTCCATGGCGCTCTCAAGGCAGATCCTGGGATAGAGACTTCCCCACCAGGCCAGCGGATACGCTCCGCTTTCCTCTCTCAGGCTCTCCTTCATCCAAAAGCGCTGCCCTTCGGGCATCACACCCTGGGAAAGGGCTGCCGCCAAAAATACTGCCGCTGTCAAAGCCATTGCCAAAAGCCCCTTTTCCCTCTGCCATCTTCCTCTATTTTTCTCAAAATTCATAGAAATGTCCTTCCTTTCCAGCCATGTCTTTTCCTTTGACACGCTTACCTGGAAAGCTTTTCCATTTCTATTCTGTTTTATGCGTCTCCCCGTTATTTTCCCGGATGGCCTCTATAATGGACGCTTCCTGGTTGTCTATATGCTCCCGGATGGCCTGGCAGGCCATCTCCTTATTTCCCTTAAGGATTCCCTGGTAAATCCGGGCGTGCTCCTCATTGAGCCTTTCGTGGCCGGAGGTATCCTTCAGATATTCCACCCGGTAGCGGTACATCTGCTCCCGCAGGTTATTGAGAATACTCATGAGCCGCAGATTTCCCGTGGCCTCGTAGATAATCTCGTGAAAGGCCATATCCGCCTGGGCCATCTCCACCAGATCCCCGCCGCTCCGGCTTTTTTGAAATTCCGTGCCGGCATTTTTCAGCCTCTCCAGATCCTCCGGGCTGATCCGATCACAGGCCACCTCCACCGCCATACTCTCCAGGGTCCGGCGCACCTCCAGCACATCCCGCAGATCCTTTTCCGTTATGCTGGCCACCACGGCCCCCCGCCGGGGAATCATGACCACCAGGCCCTCCAGCTCCAGCTTGCGGATGGCCTCTCGAATAGGTGTTCGACTAACTCCCAGACGCTTGGCCAGATGAATCTCCATGAGACGCTCTCCCGGCTCCAGCTCTCCCTTTAGGATGGCCTGGCGCAGGGTGTAAAACACCACGTCCCGCAGGGGCAAATATTCGTTGATGGTTGTGTCAAAATCCTGTTTCATAGGGTCCTCCTGTTATAAGGACTGGTCAAGTAAATCTGTTTTGCCAGGTTGCGCTTTTTCAGCCTCTGGCAGGCTCTCCGGGCTATTCCCGGATCATCAAAGATACCAAACACCGTGGGACCGCTGCCGCTCATAAGGGCATTTAAGGCTCCCTGGGACCGCATAAAGTCCTTGAGCTGGGCAATGACCGGATAGGCCTCTATTGTCACCCGCTCCAGCACATTTCCCCCGTCCATCCGGCTGGTAAGCCCCCATAAATCCTGCTTCTTTAGGGCCTCCAGCATACCGTCCACATCCGGATGCTCTGTGAGCGTGTTGGCGTGAAGATTCTCGTAGACAAATTTGGTGGACACGCTGATTCCCGGCTTGGCTATCAGCACCTGACAATCCGGCATGGGAGGCAGAGGGGTCAGCTTTTCGCCAATGCCCTCGGCCAGGGCCGTTCCCCGGAGAACACAGTAGGGCACATCCGCGCCAATGCCGACTCCCCGCTCCATAAGCTCCTGCTGGCTTAGTCCCAGCTGAAACATCCGGTTTACCCCAAAGAGGACCGCCGCCGCGTCCGAGCTTCCCCCGGCCATTCCGGCTGCCACGGGAATAAATTTTTTCAGCTCTATGATAAGGCCCTCTGTCACGGCAAATTCGTCCATCAATAATTTTGCCGCCTTGTAGACCAGATTATTCTCATTCACAGGCAGATAGCTTAAATTGGTGCTCACCCGGATCCCGGGCATACGCGATTTTTTTAACAGGATTTTATCATACATGCGAATGGTCTGCATGATCATTTTTACCTCGTGGTACCCATCCTCCCGGCGCCTCAGCACGTCCAAGCCCAGATTGATTTTGGCAAAGGCCTTTAGCTGCATTGTGTCCATAGCCATTGTACTCCCTTGTATTTTGTATACAATTATAGCAAAAAAGGAGGGCGGACGCAATGAAAATCCGCCCTCCCCTCAAAAAATCGCCTTTGCTCTCTCCTAAAAGCCTCCCATCTGCTTCAGCAAGAGCAGCCGCTGCCCGGCCTTTACCTCCTGCTGGTTCAACTCATTTAAGGCTCTCACCTGCTCTGTGGTGGTGTGGTAGGTTTTTGCAATCTCCCACAGGGTGTCTCCGGGCTGAACCACATAGATCAGCATGCCCGGCAGACTGTTAATTTTTTCCATATCCAGAGGCTCCTCCTCCACTGCCTCAATGTGAGACAGCTCCAAGGGCTCCAGCACCAGGCCGTTTAGCAGAATGGAGGCCTTTACCTCCACCTCCTCACCGCTTACCATGGCTCCGTGAAGCTGCTCCAGGGAGGCCTGGAGATAATACACAGGATTTTCCCCGATTCCGGGAGCCTCCAGCACATGCTCAAAGGGCAGAGACCCTTTCAGACAGCGGAAGGGCATCTGATCGTCGTCAGTCACATAGAGCACCTGGACAAAGACTACGCCCTCCACCTTTAAGCCCTGCTCCGTGGCCGTGACCTCATCCACCTTTACCTCCCCGGAGGTGTTGCAGATCTGCAAAATCTGCGCGCCCTTCTGGGTGACCGGAAGCCGATCCATGGTGCGACAGCGGGAGGCATTGGAGATGAGCAGATGCTCACACAGAGCCGGCCGGGTCTTTATCTTTAGTTCTCTGGAGGGACTGTACAGATCGCAGAGCATGCCCACATGCTCCTCCGTATAGATACGCATGGTCACGTCCAAAATGGCGTCCACATTCAGTACCCGAAGCTCTCCGTCGTAATCCGGCTTTGCCTCCACATCTCCGTGGAGCAGACCCACATCCACATGTCCGATCATCTGCTCCTGACAGCCCGGGCAATCCACATGACTGCTAAAGGGAATATTCTGGGACAGCCACCAGGTCTTGGCCGGCTCCTCCTCCCCCAGATACAGGACAAATACCTGCAGCTCCCCCTTTATAATGACCTGCCCTTCTCCCAGGCGCACATCCAGTCCCCGCACGGCCATCTCCTGCCAGAGAATCTTCCCCATATTGGGCTGATTCATGGGCAGAATCACCTCATCCTTTACCCGGCAGGTGTCCCGCTTCTGGGCCGCCAGCCCGGCCACCGATACCTGGCAGAAACGGGTCTCCACGTCCTGCCCCTCCGGCACTCCCACTGCCATTTCTTCATCTACCAGCTCCTCCGCCGTCAGCTCAAAGGTAATAAGGGCTTTGATATTTAGCTTCCGGGAGTGAATCAGGGTAATGCTTACATCCTCCAGATTCCATTTTACCTGGATGCTCTCCCCCTCCTGCACACCCTCCATATGTACCTGCTCGTCAAAGGGCAGCTTTCCCTGGATGCTGCCAGGCATATGCTCACCGCCGCCCTCCCCGTAAAATACGGAAAAATTCAGTGAGCCCCGCAGACGCACCCGATCCTTTTCCGCCTTGCTCTCCCCGATTTCCACCATTCCCTGATTCAGGATCAGCTGCTCTGCATCCTGCATACTGTCCGGAATATTAAAATCATCATCCATGGTCATTTGCCAGAGGGCTCTCGCCTTCTGTCTGCTCATGTGGATATTTTTACGAACCAGTTCCACCTGTTTACCTCCTCAAGATTCCATTTCCCCCCTTCTGGGGCCGTCTCTCCAAACATTCCCGACAGAAAAGGGCCTTCTGTTTTTACCACTATATGCGGGCCTTTCCTATTTTATACGGGCGTCCTACTGAAATATTACCGGGAGCTCCAGATCCTCTGTCATGACCACAATGTAAGGGTAGGAGGGCGTCTCCGCCAGGGCTTCCCCCTTGGAAGGACCCATAAGGGTTACGTCAAAATAAATGGCATTTTCTGTCAGGTACAGCTCCTCCACCGCAATGCTGTAGCCCCCTGTGGGCTGCTCCCCGTATCCGGCGCACAGGTAGAGATTGCCCTGATCCTGGAAGGTAAGCTTAAAGGGTTCCTTCTTTTTTTCCTCCAGGACCTGGGAAAGCTTCTCCGGAACCTTCCCTTCTTCTACTACCAGGAATTCCAGATCCTGTATTTTCTTTTGACTGTCAGTTTGTAGCTGGCAGGCGGTTAAAAACAGTACGATAATGGCTAGTAAGAAAAGATTTCGTTTCATAATTAGGGGCCTCCCCTTTCCAACGTCTAATAAGCACCTTCTCTACTATACTTATGGCTAAAAAGCTTCCAATATCCTTGTTTTTTCATAACATGTTGATTATAATGTTAGTATATGTGTACCCGTTAACCCGACCAGGTCCTATATAGCTAACCTTCCCTTTTCAGGGCCCGGTCTCCTGTTGTTGAACACTTTGTTTGAGAGGAATCCCAGCTATGCATTTTAAGACTTCTGCCGATGATCACACCAATTACCGCTACAGTGGTATTCTGGTGCATCCCACCTCTTTTCCCTCCCCCTATGGCATTGGGGATTTGGGAAAGGGCGCCTATGATTTTGTTGACTTTCTTCATGCCGCAGGACAGCATCTGTGGCAGGTGTTGCCTTTAGGGCCTACCACCCTTGGCAATTCTCCCTATCAGGGATATTCGGTCTTTGCCGGCAATGCCCTGATGATCAGTCCGGAGCTTTTGGTGAAGCAACGGCTGCTGGAGGAACGGGATCTGCATCCCATTCCGGCATTTCCCAAAAATCAGGTGGATTTTACCGCTGTCACCCAGTATAAAACCGGGCTTTATGACAAGGCCTATGATCAGTTTCTCCACACGGCTGACAAAAATCTTTTGGAGGAGTTTGATTCCTTCTGCAGGGCCAATGCCTTCTGGCTTGATCAGTATTGTCTGTTTATGGCAGGCAAGGATTTTCATGAGGGGAAGAGCTGGATGGATTGGGAGGCTTCCCTGCGGGATCCCGCCCCGGAGGATCTGCTGTTTTGGAGCAAGAAGCTGAAAAAAGAGATTGATTTTTACAAATTTTTACAGTATGAATTCTATACCCAGTGGTATGCTCTCAAGGCCTATGCCAATGAGCGGCAGATTGCCATTATCGGCGATATGCCCATTTTTGTGGCTCTGGACAGCGCGGATGTATGGGGCAACAAGAAAATGTTTAAGCTGGATGAGAAGGGCTTTCCCACGGAGGTGGCCGGCGTTCCCCCGGATTATTTCTGCACCCAGGGACAGCTGTGGGGGAATCCCCTCTATGACTGGAAGGCCCACGAGGCCGACGGCTTCCGGTGGTGGATTTCCCGCATTCAAAATCAGCTGGATCAGGTGGATTACCTTCGGCTTGATCATTTCCGGGGCTTTGAGGCCTACTGGGCCGTGCCGGCTGACGCGCCCAATGCCATTGGCGGTACCTGGCGCCGGGCCCCGGGAGAAAAGCTCTTTGAGGCGGTGCGGGAGGCTCTGGGGGGAGAGCTGCCTCTCTTTGCGGAGGATCTGGGCATTATCACGCCGGAGGTGGAAAAGCTTCGGGATACCTTCCGGTTCCCCGGCATGCGAGTGCTCCAGTTTGCCTATGACGGAGATGAGAGCACCTTTCTGCCCCATCAGTTTGACACCCGCAACTGCATCTGCTACACAGGCACTCATGACAATGATACCACTGCCGGCTGGTACGCCCATGCCTCGGAATTTTCCCGGGATAAGGTGCGCCGCTATATGAATACGGACGGCTCCAGCATCAGCTGGGATTTTATGCGTATCTGTCTGGGTACCATTGCAAAATACGCGGTATTCCCTCTCCAGGATGTGCTTAAGCTTGGCAGTGAGGCTCGCATGAATGTTCCCGGCACGGCCAACGGCAACTGGGCCTGGCGCTATGAGGAGGGAGTTTTGAAGCGGGAGCTGGCTGAGAGCCTAAAGCAAATGACACGCCTCTTCGGCAGATAAAGGCGGTGAACAAATGATACGTTTTCTATTGGTGGTGATTACAGTACTCTCCTATTTGATCCTGGGCATCCCGGTGCTTCTGGTGGAATGGGTCATTGGGAAGTTTAACAAGCGGGCCAAGGATTATAGCTGCCTGCGCATGGTCCAGGGAGCCTTTAAGCTGATTCTCTGGATCACCGGGGTTAAGACCACGGTGATCGGGGAAGAAAATGTCCCCAGGGACCAGGCTGTGCTCTATGTGGGCAACCATCGCAGCTATTTTGATATTCTGCTCACCTACTCCCGCTGCCCCGGGCTCACCGGCTATGTGGCCAAGGTGGAGATGCTTCGCTACTGGCTGCTCCGGGACTGGATGAAGGCCCTGTACTGCATTTTTTTGGACCGGGAAAATATGAAGGCCGGATTAAAAACCATTTTACAGGGAATTGAATATATTAAAAATGGAATTTCCATCTGCATTTTCCCGGAGGGTACCCGCAACCGCACAGATGAAATGCTTCCCTTTAAGGAGGGCAGCATGAAAATGGCTGAAAAAACCGGCTGCCCCATTATTCCCATGGCCATTACCAACTCGGCGGAGATTTTTGAGAATCATCTTCCCTTTATCCGTCCCTGCCATGTGATTCTGGAATATGGGACGCCCATTTATCCCAAGGAGCTTCCAAAGGAGGAGCGAAAGTTCCTTGGAGCCTATACACAGCAGAAAATTCAGGAAATGCTGGATAAAAATGCCTCCCTCCTCTGAGGGAGCGGGGCTTAGGGCTGCCCGGCGACGGATCCGGGCCGTCTGTTTTGTGAGGAGGAAATTGTGAAAAATCTGAAGGATTCTATGAAAATTGTAGTTCTGGCCGGAGGCATCAGCACAGAGCGGGACGTATCCCTAAGCACGGGAAGCCAGGTATATGCTGCCCTGAAAAAAAAGGGTCTTTCCGCCATTTTGCTGGACGTGTACCTGGGCTATGAGGCCCCGGTCGCTTCCCTGGAAAGCTTATTTACGGCTGATATTGACTGGGCTCAGGACATTCAGGGGGTATCGGAAGCCCATCCGGATCTGGAGCAGGTGAAGGCCATGCGCAGGGACGGAGGGAAAAGCGTTTTCGGCCCCCACGTGCTGGATCTGTGCAACCTGGCCGATATGGTATTTCTGGCTCTCCACGGAGCCGGCGGGGAGGACGGACGTATCCAGGCCACCTTTGATCTCATGGGCATCCGTTATACGGGAACCGATTATCTGAGCAGCGCTCTGGCCATGAATAAGGGAATTTCCAAGCAGTTCTTTGAAAAGCACGGAGTTCCCACTCCACAGGGAATGGTTTTGAAAAAGGGAGAACTTCCAAAAGAAAAGGAAATCTCTTATCCCTGTATGGTAAAAACCGTCTGCGGAGGCTCCAGCGTG
Organism: uncultured Lachnospiraceae bacterium; assembly: GCA_947574135.1. Classification (GTDB taxonomy): domain Bacteria; phylum Bacillota; class Clostridia; order Lachnospirales; family Lachnospiraceae; genus RGIG4284. The sequence goes on along the minus strand of CANPIM010000032.1, from coordinate 20,949 downwards.
GGCGCCTACCGGGTGGATACCCCGGGGGAGCTTTCCGCTGCTCTTTCTGATGCCTTTTCCTTTGGAGATGATGTGATTGTGGAGCAGTTTATCACCGGCCGGGAATTTTCCGTCAGCGTCATTGACGGCAAGGCCCTGCCTGTCATTGAGATCGCTCCCCTGGTGGGCTTTTACGATTACAAGAATAAATACCAGGCCGGCAGCACGGTGGAGACCTGTCCCGCGGATCTGCCGGAGGAGATCTCCCGAAAGATACAGCATTACGCAGAACAGGTGTTCGATATTATGGACATGAAATCCTATGCCCGCATGGATTTCATGATGAGCCAGAAGGATCAGTCTCTCTACTGTCTGGAGGTCAACACCCTGCCCGGTATGACCCCCACCAGCCTTTTGCCCCAGGAGGCCGCTGTCATAGGCTGGAGCTTTGAGGATTTATGCCTGAAAATCATTGAGGTATCCCTGAAGAAATACGCATAAGGAAAGGAGCTGGCCTTTATGATGAAACACATGACCCTGGAAAAAATCGCTTTGGCCTGCGGCGGCACCTATACGGGCCCGGAGGATCAACGCCAGACCCTGATCACCGGGGCTGTCCAGGACAGCCGAAGGGTGGAGCCTGGATTTTTATTTTTCGCTGTCCGCGGGGAACGGGTGGACGGCCACAGCTATATTCCCTCGGTCTTTGCCAAGGGAGCGGTTTGCTGCGTCTGTGAGGAGCTGCCGGATCACCCCACAGGTCCCTGCATTGTGGTTCCCTCCACGCTTCAGGCTCTGAAGGATATTGCAGAGTATTACCGCAGCACTCTGACCATTCCCCTTGTGGGCATTACAGGCAGCGTGGGAAAGACCAGCACCAAGGAAATGATTGCCGCCGTGCTCTCCCAGCGGTTTTCCACCCTGAAAACCCAGGGAAACTTAAACAACGAGATCGGCCTGCCCCTGACTCTTTTGCAGATTCAGGATACCCATGAGGCGGCGGTGGTGGAAATGGGCATCAGTGATTTTGGGGAAATGCACCGCCTGAGCAAAATGGCCCGGCCCAACATCTGTGTGTTTACCAATATCGGTCTCTGTCATCTGGAATGCTTAAAGGATCGGGACGGGATCCTGAGGGCCAAGACGGAGATGTTCGACTTTGCCCAGCCCGGAGCCAAGGTGATTGCCAACGGGGATGATGACAAGCTTATCACCCTGGGGGAGAGCCGGGTGCCTGCCCCCACCTTTTTCGGTCTGAGTGAGGATCGGGACCTTTATGCCACGGATATTGAAAACCTGGGACTTGACGGAATAAAATGCAAACTGGTGTTCGGATCCCAGTCCACAGAGGTGACCATCCCCATTCCCGGCATCCATATGGTGTATAACGCCCTGGCCGGAGCCGCCGTGGGACTGACCCTGGGGCTTACCTGGGAGGAGATTCAGGCGGGCATCCAAAGCCTCACTCCTGTCAGTGGACGGAATCATCTCATCCACACGGACAGGTGGACTCTGCTGGACGACTGCTACAATGCCAATCCCGTGTCCATGTGTGCCTCCCTGGATGTCTTGTCCCATGCCCTGGGACGAAAGGTGGCCATTCTGGGAGACATGGGAGAGTTGGGAACCAACGAACGCCTTCTCCACTACAATGTGGGCTGTCATGTGGCGGATGCCCATATTGATGTGCTCCTCCTGGCCGGGGAGCTGTCCCGGGAAATAGAGCGGGGGGTGCGGGCGAAAAATCCCACCCAGGCCGTGCGCTGGTTTCCCTCCAAGGAGGAGCTTATCGCCGCTCTTCCCGTGCTCCTCACCAAGGGAGATTCCATTCTCATTAAGGCCTCCCATTTTATGCATTTTGAGGAGATTGTACAGGCCCTAAAGGCCTAATGCTGGGGGATTTTTCTTTACGAAAAAAAGGATATCACCTTCTGCATCTGGGGAGACACCCACTTGTCTCTGTGGTAGAGAATCTGTCTCCACACCTCTACCTCTGGATCCTCTGTGTGCAGATACACCAGGCGGCCTTCCCGGGCCGCCTGCTCTGTGGTGTAGTCCGGGAGAAAGGAAATGCCGTTTCCCTGCTCCACCAGGCGGCAGATCACATCCGTACTTCCCACCTCCAGAATGGGCTGCACCTCTATGGAACGGGCCGCCAGCCCCTCATCCAGGAGACGCCGATAGCTCATTCCCTTTTCCGTGAGAAGAAAGGGCTGTCCGGAAAGCTCCTCCAGGGAAATCTGCCTTCTCGCACACAGGGGATTCCCTGTTGCCGCCACAAAATGCATCCCCACCTTCTCCTCCTGCACAATCACGTACTCTGTGTCGTAAATGTGGCTGTCCAGGGTGAACACAAAATCCACCTGGTTGTGGTTTAACAGGCGAAACATGTCCTCTGTCCCTGTGGTAATCACCTGCAGGGTTATTTCCGGATATTTCTCCCAAAATTCCCGAAGCTGCTCCCTCAATAGACGGCTGCACAGAGAGTCTGACATAGCCAGACGCACATGCCCCCGGACCGGTTTTTCCGCATCCCCCTCCTCCCCCATCTGCCGGGCAAGCTTGCTTATCTGATGGGCATACTGGAGCGCCTCCCGCCCCCGCTCCGTCAGAGCCACCGTATGACGAATGCGCTCAAAGAGCTGGGTATTAAGCTCCTGCTCCAGCTGCTTGATCTGAAAGGACACGGTGGATTGGGAGTAGCCCAGAGCCTCCCCTGCCTTGGTAAAGCTCCCAAGCTCCGCCACATAAATAAAGGTTTGGATATTTTTCAGATCCACAGAGATTCCTCCTCTCTATCATCTAATTTTTCGATACTATCTATTACAACTATCCATTTTACAAATAGTTATTTCTATTATATACTAAAAAACAGAGATGTACAGGTCTGTTTTGAGAGGGGATTTACTTATGGAAATACTTATGAAAATCATTTCTGCTGTCTACGGATTTTTATGGGGGGATCTCATTGTCCTGCCCTTGCCGGGGGGAGGCTCTCTGGGACTTTCCCTTTTGGTGCTGCTGCTCATACCGGCCGGTATTTACTTTACCATAGCCACCCGCTTTCTTCCCGTCCGGCTCTTTCCGGAAATGCTCCGGGTGACCCGGGAGAAACGGGTGGATTCCGGCCAGGATGCCATCTCCGGGGTTCAGGCTCTCATTATCTCCACCGCCACCCGGGTGGGTATGGGAAATCTGGTGGGCGTGGTGGCCGCCATCTCCGCCGGCGGGGCCGGCGCTGTGTTCTGGATGTGGATAACGGCTCTCATCGGCTCCTCCACGGCCTTTGCCGAGGGGACCCTGGCCCAGATTTATAAGGAAAAGGACCCTCTCTACGGCGGCTACCGCGGGGGCCCTGCTTACTATATCCATCACTATATTATGGTGAAAAAGCGCATTCGCAAAAAGGGAAGCAAATCCGTGCTGGCCATTCTCTTTGCCCTGTCCGGCCTGATCTGCTGGTGCGGCATTAGCCAGGTTATCAGCAACTCCGTTTCCTCCTCCTTTTACAACGCCTTTTCCATTCCGCCTCTCTACTCCACCGTCCTGTTTGTGATTCTGGCGGCAGTGATTGTTCTGCGGAAAAATACCACTGTAAAGGTGCTGGACGTGCTGGTTCCCATTATGGCCGGCCTTTACCTTCTCATCACCCTGTTTATCATTGTAAAAAATATCGGGCTCCTTCCCGGCGTTTTCCAGCAGATCTTTCAGGAGGCCTTTGGACTGCGCCAGGTGGTGGCCGGCGGCTTTGGGGCCGTTCTGATGAACGGGGTGAAACGAGGACTTTTCTCCAACGAGGCAGGCTCCGGCTCCGCTCCCTGTGCGGCGGCCGCTGCAGAGATCAGCCATCCGGCCAAGGAGGGGCTGCTCCAGGCCTTTGGCGTGTTTATTGACACCATTGTTATCTGCAGCTGCACGGCCATGATTATGCTTCTGGCTCCGGCGGATCTGGTCAAGGGTCTGGCCGGCATGGATCTTTTGCAGACTGCCATGGAATATCACCTGGGGGGCTTTGGGGGCATTTTTATTGCCGTGATTTTATGGCTTTTCAGCTTCTCTACCTTTATCGGCATCTTATTCTATGCCCGTCCCAATGTGGCCTATCTCTTTGGGGACAACTGGGTTTCCCAGACCGGGTATAAGCTGGTGACCCTGGTTATGCTCTTTATCGGCGGGCTGGCCGCCTATACCTTTGTGTGGGATGTAGGGGATATTGGAGTGGGACTTATGACGATTTTCAATATGCTGATACTGCTTCCCCTCTCCCGGGAGGCCGTGGGGTCCCTGCGGGATTATGAAAGGCGAAAGAAATCCTGAGCCGGTTTCAGCCAGACCGGCTCCCTCTACTCCTTCCACCACTCTCTCCCAAGCTCCTCTCCGCTGCTCCTTTCCTCCTGCCCCTCTATCATCTGGGCATAGAGGCAGCGAAAATCCGCGGTACTCATGGCATAGGCGGCCTGGTGCTCCTTTACGGTGAGCAAATCCTGCCGGGCCGCCGCATCGTTTCCCGACCAATGGTAGTAATAGGCCCGGTGCACCAGGTATTCGTCGTAATTCTCCGGATCCAGCTCCATAAGGCGGGTGATATCTTCAATATGTCGCAGACACCTCTTCTTGGTGGCAATGCCGCACAGCCTGGCCCGCAAAAGCCAGATATTGTCCGGATCCAGCTCCAGGGCTTTTGACAAATCCTGATCCTGCTTTACCCGGTTGGACATCTGCCGAAAGGAATAAGACCGGAGAATGTACAAAATCTTGTCCTCCGGCATCTCCTTTAGCATGACGGTACACCACTCTGTCGCAGACCGGTAGTCTTTTTGCTTCCACATTTCAAACGCCTCTTTGTATTCCCCCGTATGATAGGTTTCTATATGGGCGTATACATTGTCCTCCAGAATACTCTCAAATCTGCGGGCCTGCTCTGACTGGCTCTTTTTCTTTTTTCCAAAAATTCTTTTCATGCCTTCCAAAAGCCTTCCAAAAAATGACTGCATACTCCCTGCTGCCTCCTTATTCTTTTCTTCTAAAGCAAATTATAGCATGCCCTTTGGGGGATGTAAAAATCTTTTTCTTTTCCTTGACATTTCCTCTTTGTAGTTATATTATAAGTTATAATCATAACAATTATATTTATAACTTTATATTTTTTTCAGGGAAGGCTCCGACAATAAGGGGCAAGGGTCCCTGCACTTTTGCATGAGGAGGCGTTATTTCATGGGCATTGCCAATGATCTGCTCACCAATATGGCCCAGAGCCGCAAGCTCTACAGCCTTATGCTCTCCCCTCTGGGAGAGCAGTACGGACTGGCTCAGATTGAGATTCACATTCTGCTGTTTCTGAAAAACAATCCGGAATTTAATACAGCCAGGGACATAGAAAAATACCGGGGCCTGGCCAAGTCCAATATCTCCAACGCCCTGGAACGGCTGCGAAGGCGGCAGCTCCTGAGAGTGGAAAAGGATCCAAAAAACCGGCGCATCAACCGCATCTACCTGGAAGAGGAGGGGGATGCCCTGGCTCGGATCCTCAGAAAGCGTCAGGAAGAATTTTTCGCTGTCCTGCTCCGGGATATTCCGGAGGATGTCTGCCAGACGGTCCAGGCCTTTTTCCGGCAAACCCAGCGCAATGTGGCGGCAGCCCTCTCCTTCCCCGGTTAAAACGGAACTCCCAGGAGACAGCATCTTTCCACAACTTCCTCTTTGATATAGAAAGGAGTCTTTTTTATGCTTATAAAATTTCTTGTATGCTTTGCCGCCGGTATCGGCGCGGGATTGGGCACAGGCTTTGCCGGCATGAGCGCGGCAGCGGTGATCAGCCCTATGCTCATCGCCTTTCTGGGAATGGATCCCTATCAGGCCGTGGGAATCGCCCTGGCCAGCGATGTCCTGGCCAGCGCCGTCTCCGCCTATACCTACGGAAAGAATAAAAATCTGGATATTAAAAACGGCCTGGTTATGATGGCCGCCGTGCTGTGCTTTACGGTAGTGGGCAGCTATGTATCCAGCAAGGTTCCCAGCGCCACTATGGGGGGCTTTTCCATGGTGATGACCCTGTTTTTGGGAATTAAATTTCTGGTAAAGCCTGTGATGACCACCAAGACCGCCATGGCCGGCGTTTCCGCCCAAAGGCGCCTGATCCAGTCTCTTCTCTGCGGCACGGGAGTGGGCTTTATCTGCGGCTTTGTGGGGGCCGGCGGCGGCATGATGATGCTCCTTCTGCTCACCAGTGTCCTGGGCTATGAGCTGAAAACGGCTGTGGGCACCAGCGTCTTTATCATGACCTTTACTGCATTAACCGGAGCAGTCAGCCATTTTGCCATGGGGGGAATGCCGGATCTCACAAGCCTGGTGTTCTGCATCCTCAGCACCCTTTTGTGGGCCAGGATTGCCGCCAAGTTTGCCAACAGGGCAGAGCCTGCCACCTTAAACCGGGCCACGGGAGCGGTACTGACCATTTTAGGCGCCGGGATTCTGATTGTGAGTCGGCTGTAGGGCAGACCACACCTGCCAAGCCTGCGCCGCTATAAATTATTAAGAAAAACGTGAAAATATAAAAAACTGCAAAAAAAGAAAAAATTACACAAATAGGAGTTTCCCTTATGAAGCTGAATTACGGAATCTTAAGCACCTCATCCATCACACCCCGGTTTATTGCCGCTGTCCGGGATTCAAAGGACAGCCAGGTGGCCGCCCTTGCCTCCCGAAGCCTTCCCAAGGCCCGGGAAAAGGCTGCCCTGTGGCAGGTTCCCAAGGCCTACGGCAGCTATGAGGAGCTTTTATTGGACAGAGAGATTGATGTTGTCTATATCTCCACCATCAACAGTCAACATTATCCTTATACCCGGCTGGCTCTGGAAACGGGTCACCATGTGCTCTGTGAAAAGCCCTTCACCCTGTCTTTGGAGGAATCCCGGGAGCTCTTTGCCCTGGCCCGCAGACAGGGGCGGTTTCTTATGGAGGCGGAAAAGGTGGTATTTCTGCCGGTTATGCAGGAATTAAAGGCCCGCATCCAAAGAGGAGATCTGGGGCGAATTACCATGGCAGATTTTTCCAGCTCCTTTGATCCCGGGTACAACAGCTGGTTTTTTGACGCCGCCAAGGGAGGCGGTCCCCTGTACGGCAATGCCATCTACAGCCTGCAACTTCTCCAGTTTCTCTTTGACTGCCCGGTGGTAAAGGCCCGGGGGCTGTCCACCAAAAGTCCCTCCGGCGTGGAGGATCAGTTTGTCCTGAGCCTTTTGCTGGAAAACGGGGTGCTGGCTGCCAACAAAACCAGCATCCGCTCCCAGACCTGCCACACTGGCTTTCTGTACGGAGAGGAGGGATATGTGGAAATCCCCTCCTACTGGAAGGCCCGGGAGGCCACCCTGCACCTAAGGGACGGATCTACAGAGCAGCTTTCCTATCCCTGTGCACACGAGCTGGTCTATGAGGTGGATCATGTGTCGGACTGCATCAAAAAAGGGCTTTTGGAAAGCCCCGTAATGACGGAGGAAATGACGGTTTCCGCCATTTCCCTATTAAATCACATAAAGGAGGAGCTGTAGCAAACTAGGTTGTCAGCTTTAAAATATCCTCGATTTCCTCCACAGGCATATCCAGAAATACAGACAGCTCCTCCAGCGTCACCTGGCGCTCCATCTCCTGGGACAATTTCTGGATGCTGTCGCTGATATGGTTTACCCTGTCCGCAATCCGGTTCCCCTCCCGGCGAACATTCACAGCCTCCAAGAGAGCCTCCTCAAGGGCTCTCTGGATTTCCTCCCGCACATAGGCCAGGGCTGTCATCCCCTCCCGGCGAAGCTCCAGAGCCTCCAGGCTGAGCATAAGACCCATATTTCCCTCCTGGACCAGATCCTCCAGGGGAAGCCCTTGGCCGTGAAGCTCCTTGGCCTGCTCCAGCACCAGATGCAAAAGCCGTTCCGTGGCCTGGGCCTTGGCCAGAGCGTCGCCCTCTTCCACCTGCTTTAACAGATCCTCCAGGGCTTCCTCACAAAGGGGTACATAGGCCTTTAGCTCCCTCTGATAGGTTTGAAGAAAATGCAGCTCCTCCCGGGTATAGGCCACGGCTTCGTCTCCCTCTCCCTCTCCCTGTTTCCCAGGCTCCTCCCGGGGAATGTAGCCCTCCACGCGAATCTGATTTGCCTCTAAATAGGCATAAATAAGCTTCAGCTGCTCCTCCTCCAGGGGAAGCTTCCCAAAAAAGGCGCGTATCTCCTCCTGCTTAAGGCAATTTCCCTTTTCCCTTGCCAGTGCGGACAGCTCCTTCAGCTGTTCCCGAAATGCTTCACGTTCCATGAATTTCTCTCCTTTGCCACACAACTCTGCTGCGCTTCCTTTTCCTCACAGGCTCATTACAGGCTTGTTGTTTCTTCTCCTTTTGCCCTCATACATCCCGGCTTATACTTACAACCCAAGCCCATAAATCCGGTTGGCATTGGAGAAAAACACCTTCTCCCACTCTTCCCGGGGAATCAGCCTGCTGACAAATTCCACATATTCCTCCAGATTCACCAGGGGCCAGTCTGTGCCAAACATCACATCCTCATAGCCGTCCAAATAGTTCAGCCAGGCCTGAAGCTGCTCCAGATATCCCTTCTTTCTGAGAAACAGCTGGTCGATATCCATCCGTCCCTCCAAAAGTCCGGATAAGTCCAGGGCCACATTGTCATTTTTGTCCACCACAGCCGCCGCGTCCATCAGCCAGGGATTTCCGAAATGGCACATGACCAGCTGCACATAGGGGTGCCGGGCCGCCACCTCATCCAGGGTCAGGGGATGGCAGTATTTTAAAAGGGCTCCCGGGCCTGCAGTCTCTCCCGTGTGAATGGCCACCGGCTTTTTGTACTGCTCCGCCAGCTCATACACCGGCTCATACACCTCCTCCCACACATAGGTGGGGTTGTAGCCGGGATATAGCTTAATCCCCACACAGGCCGGCTGCCGCAGATGCTCCTCCAAAAGCCCTGCTGCCTGGCTGACAGAATGTCCCCGCAGATAAAAGCTGTCAAGCCCCACACAGTATTTCAGAGGCGCCGGATACTGGTGATCCCAAAGCTCCAGACTTCGGTTTCCCATAACCACGCCCCCTGCAATGCCCAGCCGTTCATACTCCCTTTGCAAATACTCCCAGTGATTCTCATGGCCAGCCTCCCGGGCAATCCGGGAGAAATGAGCCTCCTCCGGGCAAAAATGCAGATGGGCATCTATGATTTTTTCAGGTCTTTTTCTTTCTTCTCCCATACATTCCACTCCTAATATTTTCCCTTCTCCAGTCTCCGGAAAATCCCCATAAGCACCCATACAGCCGTCAGGGCCAGGACAAACTCCGCACAGAGCTGGGCGTAGGCCAATCCGTAAACGGGAACCAGCCAATCCAGAACAAACAGGGCCGGGATCTCCAGCACAATCTTTCTGAGCAGAGCAAATACCAGAGCCTTCTGTCCCATGCCGCAGGCCTGAAACACACCCACAGCCAGAAAATCCATGGCCAGGAAGGGCTGGGCCAGACAGAGCCCCCGCAGAAACCGGGTCCCATAGGCCACAATGGTTTCATTCTTCATAAACATGGTTACCAGAGGGCCCGCGCCCACATAGTAGAACAGAGCCGCCGCCCCCATAAACAGCAGAGAAATCTGCGCGGAAAATTTAATCGCCCGCTTCATACGGGCAATATCCCCGCTGGCGTAATTATAGCTCACCAGTGGCATAACTCCCTGGGAAATCCCCATGGCCACATACATAGGCACCATACTGATCTTCTGGGCGATTCCCATGGCTGCCACCACGTCCGGACCATGGACAGAAGTAAAATTGTTCAGCACGGTCATTCCCGTCACATTCAGAAGATTCTGGATGGAGGCAGGGATTCCCACGCCGCACACCCCAAGGATAATAGCCTTTTCCAGGCGAAATACGGTGGGCTGAATGCGAACACAGGTGCTGCCCCGCTTTACAAACAGCAGGACAAAGAAATAAAGGCAGGCGGCGCAGTTGGACAAAAAAGTGGCAAGTCCTGCTCCGGCCGCCCCCATATTCAATCCCCAGGGCAGGATAAAAATGGGATCCAGCACAATATTTAATAGACATCCGCTCATAGACCCAATGCTGGCATGAAGGGTGGCTCCCTCCGCCCGCACCAGATAGGCCATGACCACATTTAATATGGAGGGAACCGCTCCCCAGGTAACCGTCCATCTCAGGTAATCTGCCGTGGCCTCCACCGTCTCTGCATCCGCTCCCAGGACTGTCAAGAAAGAACCTCTGCACAGAGTATAAAACAGAGAAAACAAAACCCCAAAGCCCAGGGCACAATAAAATCCAAAGGCTGAGCTTCGATATACGGTGGGATAGTCCTTTCTTCCCAGGGCCCGGCTCATCATACTGGAGCTGCCTACGCCAAACAGGTTATTCACGGCATTAAAGGCCAGCAGCACCGGGGCCGCCAGAGTCACTGCCGCATTCTGCACCGGATCATTGACCATTCCCACAAAATAGGTATCCGACAGGTTATAGATCACCATCACCAGAGAGCTGATTACCGTGGGAATGGATAAGGTCAGCACTGCTCTGGGAATGGGCGTGTTTTCGAATAATTGCTCCTTTTGTACTTTTCCCATATTTGTCTCCTCGCTTTCGCCTATGCTCTATTCTATCATTTCCATCCCTCCCTGTCACCAGTCACTTTCACATATTATTCTCTTTCCCCCGTTGATTTTTAAACGGATTTCCCTACAATAAAAAAGAAACTCTCAATTCTGTAGACAGTCAAGACATTATTCCTTTATCCGTCTCCTCTCTCCATACAGAAACCACCCGGTGATCCAAAGGGTCACGGCCTCCGTCACCGGGGCCGCCAGCCACACCCCTGTCATTCCCCAAAGGGCGGGCAGTAGAAAAATACACAGCAAGAGAACCACCAGGCCCCGGGAAAAGGAGATTACCGCTGATTCCAGGGCCCTCCCTGTGGCTGTAAAGTAAAAGGAGGTAATGGCATTCATACCGGAAAAGAGAAAGGAGGTCATAAAAATCCTCAGCCCCCTCTCCACCATATCCTCCACGCCGGCGTGGTGTACAAAGATGCTTCCGTACCAGCCGGAAGCCCCGGACAGCACAAGGAACACCCCCGCCCCTGCGGCCAGGACAAACCCATTGGTTCTCCTTCGAAGGTCTGCTGCAAGAGCCCTCTCTCCCGCCCCATAGGTAAAGCTTATGAGGGGGCTGCTTCCCTGCCCAAAGCCTACCACCACCATGCTAAACGCGTAGGCCACGTATCCCACAATGGTAAAGGCCGTCACCCCGTCTGGGCCAATCCTTTGCAGGATCACATAATTATAGGCAAACATGGCGATTCCCGTGGACATTTCCCCGATAAACTCTGAGCTTCCGTTGGCCATAGCTTGTATACAAGTTTTCCCTGAAAATCGAAAGGCTCCCAGATGATAAACCCGGGCCCTTTTCCAAAAATAATACAGGATGAGAGCCAGGGAAAAGAGGGCCGAGACCAGGGAGGCCAAACCGATTCCCGCCGCTCCCAGCCCAAGAGGGCCGGCAAACAGGGCATCCAGGAAAAGATTCAGGAGCACATTGGCCACACTCACCTTCATATAATATCCGGGATTTCCCTCTCCCCGGATAAACATGCCAAAGGAGGAATTCACCACCATGACCGGAAGCTCCAGCAGCATAATCCCATAATATTCCCGGAAATATTCACGTACCGGCCCGTGAGCCCCCAAAAAGTTCAATACCGGCGGAAAGGAAAGGGCCATGAGAAGGCTGATAGCCAGGGAGCATCCCCCAGTGACCCCTATGGTCTGGCGAAACACCTGATTGCCGGTTTCCCTGTCCCCGGCTCCCAGGGCCATTCCGGAAATAGACACCCCGCCTATGGAAACCATCAGCCCCACTCCCAGGTACAAATACATCACCGGCAGGCCCAGATTCACGGCTGCAATGGCCTCCTTACCCACATAATTTCCCATAAAATAACCGTCTGCAAGGGTAATAAGCGCCGTGAGCAGCATGGCGATGATAGAGGGAAGGGAAAACCTCAGGATCATGCTTGTCCTGTTCTCTCGGATTTCTTTCAAATTCATAAAAAATGCCTCCTTATCTGTTGCATCTGTTTTGTGACACAACCATTATAAGGAGACCTTGGATTTTAAACTTCTGAATTTTTGCTCTCTTTCCTCATGCTCTCATAAATTTGAATCCTTGCATCCTTCCTCCAGGGACAGCCAGGACCCCTTGATGGGCAGACAGATATCCATTTCCACATACTGTTTGCCGGCATCCACCCGGTAATAGAGATCGAACAGGCTCCGGCCGCTGTCCAGCTCATAAGGGCTCCCGGGAAGCCAGACCAGAAGTAAGGTCTGGTATGCGGCATAAATATGCTTCATATGTCCCTGAAAATGGTATACTGCACGCCGTCCGCCCCGGATTCTTCTGGTATTTTCCAGGGGACAGTCCGCCTCTGTTGTCATACAGATATCGGATAGGCACCGTTTCGCCTCTGTCACCGCCGGATCCTGGTGTGTCATCTCCAAAAATCTGGTATCATCCGAAATATATTTTCCATATTTTTCCAGAAAGAACGTCCAATCCTGGGAAAGCCTGTCATAGCTCCCAAAGCGCCGCTCATAAATCACAAAATAATCCGGCATCTGCCGGATCTCAATCCTTTTTCCATATTCCTCCAGGCTCTCCAGCTTCCAGCCCTCCCGGTGAAAAAAGGGATGCTTAAGGGCATGCTGGCGGCTGCCCCTTCGAAACTGAATGGGAGACATGTGATAGCAGAGCCGAAAGGCAGAGCTGTAATTGGAGGCGCTGTAGCCAAAGTCCGCGCTAATCTCCGTAATAGGCCGCTCCTCAGTCTTAAGGCGAAAGGCGCTCTGCTCAAGCTTTACCCGCTTGATAAACCCGTAGACGCTCTCTCCTGTCTGGGCCTTAAAAAGCCGGGAAAAATAAAATTTGGAAAAGTGGCAGTGCTTAGCCACCTGGTCCAGGGTCAGCTCCTCCTCTGCATGCCCCAGGATGTATGCAATGGCCCTATTCACGCTCTCATTGGTAATCTGCCTTCTCTCATAATAGGGTGTATCCAAAGCGTCCCAGCACCTCCCATGCCCTGTCAAAATTTTCCTTTTTTACAAGAATGTAATCCGTATTGTAGGTGGAAACAGCAAAAATGCCAATGCCCTCTGCCGCCAGGATGCCCGAGATTCGGGAGAGAATCCCCACCAGGGAAAAATCCAGGCTTCCCTGAATCCGAAAGCCCCTAAAGCCATCCTCCCGCTCTGTGGTGCAATCCGGCACATCCCCGGTAGCACAGACCAGAGAAATCTCCTCCTCTGTCTTTCCCAGAAAATAAAAGTCCTTGGTTAAATCAAGGGCCTCCACCCGTTCTACCTTACATACGGTCAATTCCTGCGGAAGCTGTTTTAATTCCATTTCTCCTCCTCTCTCCCCTGCAGACCATGAAAACTTGTCATAAAAATCCCTGTTTTTGAAAACCAGAATATTGAAAAATTTCATTTGATATGATACCCTCAAGAAACAGGAGCGCCTGCTCCTCCTAGATAGTCCATATCCGTACTATATAACATTTGACACAAAGGAGAATCACAGCATGTTTCAGATTCGAAAAGCAATCCCCCAGGACATTCCTCAAATCACAGCCATCTACGAGGATATCTTAGACAGAGAGGAGCAAGGTCCCGCTGCCATAGGCTGGGTCCGGGGTGTGTATCCCACAAAGGCCACCGCACAGGAAGCCCTGGCCGCCGGGGAGCTCTTTGTCCTCCTGGAGGAGGATGTGGTAGCCGCAGCCGGCCGCATCAATCAGAGCCAGGCCCAGGAGTATGCCCAGGCCTCCTGGCGCTATCCGGACATTCCCGCGCATCAGATTATGGTCCTTCACACCCTGGTGGTGTCCCCCGCCTTTGCCGGAAGAGGCTATGGGACCGCCTTTGTCCACTTTTATGAGCAATACGCTAGGGAAAACCACTGCACCTGCCTGCGCATGGATACCAATGTGAAAAACGCTGCCGCCCGAAGGCTCTATGGGCATCTGGGCTTTTGGGAGGCGGGGACAGTGGACTGCACCTTCCAGGACATCCCCAATATCCGGCTGATCTGCCTGGAGAAGAACTTAGAGGAGATCTAAGGCGTCTCCTGCTCTCTGCAGGCCTTCACAAAAGCCTCAAAAAGCCTCCGCTGGGCCGGCGTCTTGGCCGCCATATGCTCCGGATGCCACTGCACGCCCAGGCAGAAGGGATACTCCTCCAACTCCAGAGCCTCGGGAAAGCCGTCCGGGCTGTCGGCTGCAACCCAGAGCCCCTTTCCCAGGTCATCCACCGCCTGATGGTGAATGCTGTTCACCGTGGTGGAACTGGTTCCCAAAAGATGAGACAAAAGACTGTCCGGATCAAGCTCCACCGCATGGGTGGCTGTGGCCCGGTGCCAGAAATCCCAGTGCTCACATTCCTGCTTTGGCTTTATATCCTGCAAAAGCGTGCCTCCCAGGGCCACATTTAAAAGCTGCATGCCCCGGCAAACGCAAAACAAGGGCTTTTTTGCCTCCAGGGCTGCCCGAAGCAGGGGAAGCTCAAAGGCATCCCGGATCCGATCCGGCTTCCCGCATTCCGGCAGAGCCTCCTGCCCGTAGAGAGCCGGCCAGATATCCGGCCCTCCCGGAAAGAGGAAGCCTGCGCACAGCTCTATAACGCTTTCCAGGGATTCTGCTCCCAGGGCCTCTCCCGCCCCAACTCCTCCCATTCTGTCTGGCGCCAAAAGCTGCACCTTTGCCCCGGCCCGCTCCAGGCAGCGGATATATTTATACTGCATATATCGACTATACAAATCCGTTCCCACCAGGGGAACCCCTACCACCGGATACAGCATCAATCCCACCAGAAATACCACACATGGGATTTTTGAAGCCCGGCAGCCAGCTCCGACACCTTATAGGTTCTGGTTCCCTGGTCGATCCGGTCCGTGCAGAAGGCATAATGCTCCCGGGCCGCCTCCATGCTGTCCACCCCGTTTAATCCCAGAGGCGCATAAAATTCCATCACATCATGGGTAAAGAGGGCGGGAACTGCCCCATATTTCTCATACCAGTATTTACAGATGGCAATCATGTCCTCCGGTGACGGACACTCGTTCCAGCCACCCAGAGGCAGGTAGGCAATGATTTCCCAGGGATTTTTTACGGGAATCTCCAAAAGCAGGGTATCCTCCTCCAGAGCCCTATCCGTAAAGGAGCAGTAGCCGATAAAGTGATCCAGGATCTCCCCTTCCGTTTCCTGTCCCATAAAGTCCGCAAGCTCCTCCCCCCCAAAATCCTCCGTATATTCCTGGAAACGCTCCTCCAAAAGCTCCTTCCCCTGATCCCCGCAGCCGGTCCGGACAGCCTCCCGGTCATAGCCGTCCCTCTCCATCTCCTCCAGCCATTCCAGAGCATACTCGTCCAGCAGCAACAGGGCCGGATAAAAGCCCTCCCTTTGCCCGGCTGCATAGGCTGCAAAATAGGCCTGCTCCGCGGCCTCCGGATCCGTTCCCTTCTCAAGCACGGTATATTTTAAGCCCAATCGCTCCGCCACCCGTCTTGTCTCTTCCTTCATGATGCTATCCTCCACTCCTTCTCAATAAAATATAGCATACAGGCTCCCCTCAAAACCCATATGCTATATTCTATCAAACTTGCAGAAAAAAAGGAATGGGGAAAATCATCTACTTTTTCCTTCCAAGCTTCCCTTTAGCATCCTCTCCAGCCGGTTCCGGAAAAACTGAATCAGCGGCCCATTACAGCACGCATTCACAATGGTTCCCAGCCCCACAATCTTCCATATACTGCTGTGAGCCATGACACAGAAGGTCACCCCAATGAGAATCACTGTCAAATCCGACAGTACCCGGGCAAGGCGAAAGGAAATTTTTCTGTCCGTATACTTGGTTATGATAAAGGCCACGCTGTCATAGGGAGCGATTCCCATGTCTGCTATCATGTAAAAGGCACAGCCCAGGGAGGCAAACAGCGTCCCCATAAGCAAAAACAGAATCCGCAAAGGCATGGTGACCACAAGGCCTATCTGGTCCAAAAACAACCAACACAGGAAATCCGCCGTATAGCCCACAAAAATCATATTCACAACGGTTCCAAGCCCGATACAGTTTCGCACCGTAAACCATACCACGAACAACAAAAAGCCATTGACCAGGAGCTGCCAGCTGCCAAAGGACATTCCCAAAAACCCGCTGATTCCAAGATTCATGCAGGAAAAGGGATCCACTCCAAAGCCGCTCATGCGATAGGAGGCCACGCACATGCCTATGAGAAGAATTCCCGCAAGCATCATGCCAATCCATTTGGGCGTGTATTTTTTCCCTTCTCTCATGCCTTTGTCCCCTCCAGCACATAGATTCTGGATGCAAAATCCGTACAGAACTCCCCGCCGGCCGGCGCCTGTCCTGCAGTTTCGTCGCTGGTAATAAGCCCTGCATACATCAGCTCGTCCCCAAAATGACAGCTTCCGGTGTACACATTCCGATAACAATAGTCGGGCTTAAGGCCCTCCAGCCGTAGCCGTGTATACCGTCCGTTGACAACATTCAACACCCGGTACCATCCCACCAGAGCGGTTTTCTGATCCGGACTTACCACCATCCAGGCCGTCTCATTTCCTTCAAAGGGGCTTTGCAGCCGGTAAAAAGTCCCAAACTGCAGCACCTCCCGGTATTTCTTCATAAAGGCAATCTGCTCCTTCACCTGGCCAATCTCTTCCTCTGTCAGCTTATTCAAATCCAGCTCATAGCCAAAGGTGCCAAAGTATGCCACATTTGCCCGGGTAGAAAGAGGCGTGTTCCGGAATACCTGATGATTGGGCGTAACAGACACATGGGCGCCCATGCTGCTCACAGGATAGCAAAGGGAGGCTCCGTACTGGATTTTCAGCCGCTCCACCGCGTCACTGTTGTCGCTGAGCCAGCCCTGGGGCGCATAGTAAAGCATGCCCGGATCAAAACGGCCGCCGCCGCTGGCGCAGGATTCAAAGAGCACCCGGGGAAATTCCTCCGTGAGACGCTCATAGAGAGCATAGACCCCAAGAATATACCGGTGATAGATCTCCCCCTGGCGCTCTGCCGGCCACGCCTTAGAAAAGCATTCCGTAATGCTCCGGTTCATATCCCACTTGATATAAGAAATGCTGGCGTTTCTCAAAATTTCTGCCATCTGTGCGTAAATAGCGTCCACTACCTCTTTTCTGGAAAAATCCAGAACATACTGATATCTTCCATGGGATCTTCTCCGCATGGGCGTCTCCAGTATCCAGTCCGGATGCTGCCGGTAAAAATCCGAGTCCGAATTTACCATCTCCGGCTCAAACCAGAGGCCAAATTTCAGCCCCAGCTCCTCTATCCGCCGGGATAATCCTCCAATTCCTTCTGGCAGCCGCTTTCTATTGGCCCTCCAGTCTCCCAATCCGGCCCGTTCACTCGTGCGGTCTCCAAACCAGCCGTCATCCAGCACAAAGAGCTCTACGCCGCAGGCCTTGGCCCGGGAGGCGATTTCCAGCAGCCGCTCCTCCGTAAAATCAAAATAGGTGGCCTCCCAGTTATTATTGAGAATGGGTCTCACTCTGTCCCGCCAATACCCTCTGGCCAGCCGTCTCTGATACAGCCTGTGGAAGGTCTGGCTCATATGGTTCATTCCCCGGTCCGTATACACCAGCACGGCCTCCGGGGTCTGAAAGCTCTCCCCACCGTCCAGCCTCCACGAGAAGGTGTCCGGCTCTATGCCTGCCAGCACCCGCAGGGTATCATGGGCATCCACCTCTGCCTGTATGCGAAAATTGCCGCTGTAAATCAGAGAAATTCCTATAGCCTCCCCCTGTCTCTCATCCGTATGGGGGCGCCTTAGCACCAAAAAGGGATTGTGTTCATGGGAGGAATTTCCCCGCATGCTTCCCATAGACTGGACTCCCGGCTCCAGACAACGGCTGTGAATATGACATTCCCTGGCCCAGCACCCGGAGAGCTGCTGCCATACATAATCCCTGTCCGGCAAATCCAGACAAAGGCTCATGGCCCGCTCAAGCTGTACCGGCCGGTCTCCTTTATTGGTCAGCCTCACACTCCGGGCCAGGATTCCCCCTTCCGCAAAAATGGTATAAAAAAGCTCTGCCTCCCCCCCTGTGACCGCATCTCTTAAGGTGACAATCAGGCTTTGGGCCTCCCCCTCCTCTTCCGTATAGGTGGCCGGAAGGCCGGGAAGCTTTTCCTTTCCCTCCTCTATTCTGTGGCACTGATACTGAAATTCTGCGACACGGCTGCCGTTTTCCTGAAGCACCTCCACTGCAGGCTGGCGATAATCTGTCGTCCCAAAAACCGGGTATTCCTGGCGAATATGCTCCAGGGAAAAGGTTCTGTCATTTTCATAGATATAAGAAGTCATTGGCCTTTCACAGGTTTCCAGGAAATAGGAAAAGTCCTCCCTGTCCCGAATCCGCTTTCCACAATACAGCTGGCCCAAATGGCCGTTTCTCATAACCATTATGATATAGCTCATGGCGTCATTATACAGGTGAAAGGTCCTGCTGCTCTCATGATATACAATTCCCATGGTTTCTCCCCCTAATTATGCCGGCTTCGTCTCTTCACGCCTTCTCTGTCTCTTTATACCGGCTCCGTCTCTTTATGCCTGCACCTTGTTTCTCTATGCCTGTTCTTTGTCTCTCTTCCTGTGCTTTTGGCATACATGTATTCTACCAGCATGTAGAAAAGATGGGGATGGCCCTTTGTTTCCTTGATAAGTCAAAATGTTTAATTATTTTTAATTTTCATCATTTTCTCTGATATAATCCCTCCAGCATTTCATCCCCCATAAGCTCCTCCAGCATTTCCCGTCCCTGTTCCAGATTTTTTCTCATATTCCTCCAGTGCTCGGCCCGATAGGTGGTGGGAATCGATCCGGTTTTTCTCTTAAACGCCTTGGAAAACACAAGGGCATTCCCGTAGCCGCAGGACAGAGCCACCTGTTCCACAGATAACTGGGTGGTGGTCAACAACTCCTTAGCCCGGGAAATTCGAAATTCCGTGAGAAATTCCTTGGGAGATATCTGCAGGCTGTTTTTAAAAAGCTTGTACAAATGGCTTCTGTTAATGCATAGGTAATCGGCTATATCCGACACCTTTACCTCAGAGGAATAATGATTTCTCACATAGCCTATGGCTCTCTCCACATAAAAGTTTTCTCTGGCCTGCCCTTCCTCCTTTCCTCCTGTATCCATCTCTTTGGCAAGGACCGCAAAAAAGGCGTACAGAAGGCTCTGCAGCTGATACTGGCTGGCGTAAGTTCTGTCAGAGCATCGAAGCATCTGCAGAATCAACCGTTTCAGCTCCTTCCCCTGCTGACAGCGAAAGGTTAGCTGCCGACTGTTTAACCCCAAATCCTCCACATATTCTCTGGCCCTTTGGCCGGAAAACCCAATCCACAGATAGCTCCAGGGCTCCTTCTGGTCCGCCTGATAAAAGGTGGGCACATTAGGCTCAATCAAAAAGCCCTCTCCTGCCTCCAAACCATATCGGCGCTCCCCCGCCTGGTACAGCCCCCGGCCTTCTAAAATATAGTGAAGCACATAATTGGGGCGCACGGCCGGGCCAAAGCTATGGAGCGGCTGACAACGGGCATAGCCGCAAAAGCAGAGAAACAGGTCCTTAAATTTCGACTCTGATAATTCCAGTACAAACGCATCCTCCACAAGCCTGCCCTCCTTTTGGTATTCACTTTACCACAAGACGATTTCTCTGACAAGCATGGGCCTGTACCTGCCATTGCGCCCTTGTTTTCTGCCCTCCCCCATCCTCAGTCAAACAGAATCTCCTCCACGGTCACAAAGGTAAACCCTTTGGCCTGAAGCTCATCCACTACCTCCAGAGCTGCCGTCACGCTGGTGTCGTAATAATCATGCATTAAAATAATATCTCCTTCCCCCGTATCCCGCACCACCCGCTGCACCACCTCGTCCACATTGGCCGTACACCAGTCCCGGGAATCCACAGACCACAGCACAGGAAACATATTCAGCTCCTCCTCAAAGGACTTATCCCAACAGCCGTAGGGAGGACGGATATAGGCTATCTCCTCCCCGGTAAGCTCCCGAAGCACCTGGTTGGTCTTAATAAGCTCCTCCCGGTATTCCGCCCAGTTGCAGTCCTTGAGCTGCATATGGCTGTAGGTATGGTTTCCAATAAGGTGCCCTTCCTCCTGCATGCGCCTAATAATCTCCGGATGCAGCTGGGCATGCTCTCCCAGTACAAAAAAGGAAGCATGCACTCCCCGCTCTTTTAGTCCGTCCAGAAGCTCCTCCGTGTAGGAGGGGTGGGGTCCGTCGTCAAAGGTCAGAGCGATTCTGCGAATTTCCGCTCCTGTACTCTCCTTGCCCTTGTCTCCCTTTTTGTCTGCCGTCGCTTCCTCTCCCTCTTCCTGTACCCTGTCCTCCGCCTTTCCTGCGGCCTCCGGACCTTTTCCCGTCTCTGTATCTTCTTCCGGGGCCTGCCCCCACAATACTGCTATATGTTTCCAGGCCTCTGCGGCCTCCGCATTCTGCCGTATCCAGGCCGTGGCCTCCCGGATCATGCCCCCCGCGATGCCCAGCGCCATACAAAGAAGCACAGCCTTTCCCAGCCAACGTGGCATAGATTCTCCCTGCCTTTTGTGATTTCTTTATCTATTATATATGCGGGAAATGTGGGGGAAATATCTTGAGATTGTATAGAAAAAGCTTAAGAATGTGGGAAGCTTGCCAGTACGAGAAGTGTGAATAAAAAAATCTTGCATTTTTCTTTTAAATGAGAAATAATGGGAGAGAGAAATATCAGGCAAGGAGGTGTTTTTATGCTGCCCCAGGATCCCATAATATTGTTGAGCTATCTGAATACCCGTCTGCGGGATCAGTATCCCTCTCT
>CANPIM010000031.1 GCA_947574135.1 uncultured Lachnospiraceae bacterium | reverse complement strand
AAAGGATCAGGTCAAGGCCCTCCGGGAGAATATGAAGAAATGCCTCAAGGGCCTAAAGGAAAAATTTTATGTCCAGGCCCTGTCTGAGGCCCGGGAATATTTGGCCGGGGCGGCAGAGCCTACGGCCATGCTGCTGGAGCTGACGGAGCGGTATCTGGAGGAATTTGACAAGAAGAAGAGAAGCCGGAACCTGGCGGATTATTCGGATCTGGAGCATTTGGCCCTGGAGATTCTGGTCCAGGATATACAGACAGATGAAGAGGGAAAGCTTACGGTGATTTCCACGGCAGCCGCCGGGGAGCTGGCGGATTACTTTGAGGAGATTATGATCGACGAATACCAGGACAGCAATCTGCTCCAGGAGGTCTTGCTGGGAAGTGTGAGCCGGGTGGGCAAGGGGATGCCCAATATTTTTATGGTGGGGGATGTGAAGCAGAGCATTTACAGCTTTCGTCTGGCACGGCCGGAACTGTTTCTGGAAAAATATCATACCTATTCTCTGGAGGACAGCCTGTATCAGCGCATTGATCTAAAGCAGAATTTTCGAAGCAGACGGGAGGTGCTTCACAGCGCCAATACCATTTTTGCCAAGCTTATGACGCCGGCTGTGGGAGGGATCGCCTACGATAAGGCGGCGGCTCTGTATCCGGGGGCGGATTACCCGGAAAATACTCCGGGACAGAATCAGACGGAGGTGCTGATTCTGGAGACGGATAGTCTGGAGGAGGAGAAGGAGCAGCGAACGGACCGGGAGCTGGAGGCTGCCATGATTGGAAACCGGATCCAGTCTCTTTTGGAGGAATTTTCGGTTTGGGACGGGAAGGCCGGGGCCTATCGTCCCCTGGAGTACGGGGACATTGTGATCCTGCTTCGATCCTTAAGCGGCTGGGGGGATGTCTTTGCCCGGGTTCTGACAGAACAGGGAATCCCGGCCTACACAGAGTCCCGTACCGGGTACTTTGATACGGTGGAGGTGTGTACCCTGCTGCATCTTCTGCGGATTGTGGACAATCCCAGGCAGGACATTCCCCTGGCGGCGGTGATGAAGTCCATGATAGGCGGCTTTACGGATGAGGAGCTGGCAAAGATCCGGAGTGCATATCAAGGCCTGCGGTTCTTTCAGGCCTGCAAAGCCTATGGGGGCAGGCCGGAGGCGGAAGCAGAGGAAAAGGGAGAGCATCCGGAAAAGGGAGATGAGGGCAATCCGGACTTTGATGAGGAATTGGCAATAAAGCTGCGCGCTTTTTATAACCGTCTGGATGTTTATCGCCGAAAGGCCCAGTATCTCTCGGTCCATGAGTTTATAACCTATGTGCTGGAGGACACGGGCTATGGGGATTACCTGTCTGTCCTTCCCGGCGGGGAGCAGAGAAGCGCCAACATGGCCATGCTGGTGGAGCGGGCCATTGCCTTTGAGAGCACCAGCTACCGGGGCCTGTTTCATTTTGTCCGGTATATGGAGCAGCTTCAAAGCTATCAGGAGGAGCTGGGGGAGGCCAGTGTGTCGGGAGAGGGCGGGCACGCTGTGCGTATTATGAGCATCCATAAAAGCAAGGGTCTGGAATTTCCTGTGGTTTTTGTGGCCGGCATGGGAAAGGGCTTTAATTACCAGGACAGCCGAAGCCGGGTGGTGCTGCATCCGGAGCTGGGGGTGGGTGTGGACTATGTGGACAGCCGTTTGCGGGTAAAGACGCCCACTCTGCCCAAACGGGTCATACAAAAGCAGAGAGAGCTGGAGATGCTGGGAGAGGAGCTGCGGGTTCTCTATGTGGCCCTCACCCGGGCAAAGGAGAAACTTATTCTCACCGGAGCCCTTACAAAGTTGGGGGAACGGCTGGCAAAGTATCAGCTGTTTTCCGAGTGTTCCTCCCTGAATTATCTGGAGCTCACCGGAGTGCGCACCTATTGGGACTGGATATTGCCGGCTGTCTGGCAGGAGGAGCAGTTTTTGATCCGCTCTGTGGAGCCAAAAGAACTGGTGTTCGCCGGAGTGGAAAGCCAGCTTTGTAAGGAGGACCAGAGGGAGAGGCTGGAGGCTGTGGCCGGAGAGCAGCCGGTTTTGCCGGAGGAGGAGCAGGCGTTTTCCGAGCAGCTGGGGTTTGTCTATCCCTTTGAGACGGAGGTGGGCCTGCAGCTGAAGGTGAGTGTGTCGGAGCTGAAGCGGGAGGGCCAGGTGGAGGAGGAGGAACAGGCGCTTCTCCTCTATCCGGAGCCGGAGGTGATGCCCTATGTGCCCCGGTTTATCCAGGAGGGACAGGCGCTCACAGGAGCTGCCAGGGGTACGGCCTACCACCGGGCCCTTCAGGAGCTTCCCCTGGAGAAAATGACCCATACGGAGCGGGTACGGGAGGCGCTGGAGGCTCTGGTGGAGCAGGGAAGGCTGAGCAGGGAAATGGCCCACAGCATAAGGCCCTGGGATATCTATGCCTTTGCCCGGACGGATTTGGCCCGGCGGATGGAAAAGGCCCGAAAGGAGGGACGCCTCTATATGGAGCAGCCCTTTGTCATAAGTCTGCCGGCAGCGGAAATCCACCCGGAGTGGAAGTCCCGGGAGCCGGTGCTTATCCAGGGAATTATAGACGCCTGGTTTTATGAGAACAGCCCTGGAGAGTGGGGGGACAAAGGAAGGGATCCGGAGGAAGAGATTGTGATTCTGGACTATAAGACGGACTGGGTGAAAAGAGGGGAAGAGCTTCTTACGCGCTACGGAACGCAGCTTGATTATTATGAGCGGGCGCTGATGCAGATCACGGGAAAGCGGGTGAAGGAGAAGCTTATCTATTCCTTCTGCCTGGGAGAGGTGGTGGTCTGCCCCTAGGGGTGCGGGGCTTTAACGGTGGGCCTCTTCCTGATTTTGGGTGGCTTTCCGGTATTCCCGGGCGGACATCTGATAATAGCGCTTAAAGGCTGCAGAGAAATGCTCCCCGGAGGAATAGCCCAGCTCCTCTGCGATGGAGGAGATACTGCGGCTGCCATCAGACAACAAAATAGCGGCGGCGGCCATTTTGGCCTCCGTCTTTTTTTGCTGGAAGGTTTTCCCATAGTGTTCCTTTAAGAGACGCTCGGTCTGCCGGCGGCTTAAGCCCAGGCGCTGGGACAGGGTATCTAAGGACAGGCTCTGGTATTCGTAGAGAAAGTATTCCTCCAGAATAATAAACTTGCTGTCCTCCAGGTTAGAGGGGCCAAAGTGCTCCTTGGCCTTGGACTTCATCTCATAGTTTCGCACCATCAGGATAATAAGCTGGGTCAAAAGAGCCTCCACCTGGGTCACATAGCCGGTGTAGCGGTTTTCCAGCTCATAGAAAAGCTGCTTCATAAGCCCGTGGACATTCTGGCTGTCCGGACCAAACCAGAAGGGGGTGCCGGTAAAGAGATCCAGCACAGAGGGAGCCGCCGGCTTTCCCTTTTGCCGCTTTCCAAGCTTCAGATACACGCAGTATTCACACATGGGATCCTCCCGGGAAGGCACCTGGGCGTGCTCCACATGGGGGCCGGTAATATAGAGGGTGCCCGGCACAATATCATAGAGAATCTCCCCGATTTTTACATGTCCGTAGCCGGAGGGAATATAGTGGATCTCATAGCTGTTGCTGCCATGGCTGTGGCTGGGAATGGTTCGCAGAAAACGCTCAAAGACCAGATTCAGGGCGTAAAATTCTGTCTGCTCTACCGTAAAGCGGATATTTAAGTCTGTGTACAGCTCCCGCATGGGGCAATCCTCCTTGTGTTGTGAAAAAGATGCCATGGGCGCCTGGCAGCGTCTCCCCTAACTGTACCACGATTGGGAGGGAAAGGCAAGGCGGGCTCCCCTTGACAGGGAATCGTCTAAGCGGCTGTCTAAGCGGTGTCTTGGGGGGAGGGCGGAAAGAATAGGGTCACAGACAGGCGCCCGTCCCGGTAATCTGCCCGAATTTGGCCGCCCATGCGCTCACACAGCTGCTTTGCGATTGCCAGCCCAAGACCTGTGGAGGGCCGGCCCATCTCTACGGTATAGAAGCGGTCAAAGAGCCGTCCGGCCTGAACCGGGGACAGCGTCCGGGCCTGGTTTGAAAAGATCAGGGTTCCGTCTGTCTGCATAACCACGGACAGATCGCCATCGCTGTATTTGAGCCCGTTGCTGATAAGATTCCCAAGGATCCGCATAAGGGCAGAGCGGTTGAGGTAACGCTCTGCCTTTTCCTCCGGAATGGAAATATCCGGTGTGATGCCCTGCTGTAGAAAGGCCCCGTAATAGGCGGCCAGGCTTTCCTCCAAAACGCTGTTCAGAACTAGCCATTCTTTTTCACTCTCTTCCACGGAGGTAATGACAGAATAGTGGAACAGCTCTTCCGTCAGCTCCCCCAGCGCATTTGTCCGGTTGCGGACCATTTTAAGATATTGCGCTGCTTTTTCTGCAGGAACCTCCTGCTCCAGCAAATCCAGATACCCGGAGATTGCTGTGAGAGGAGTGCGCAGATCATGGGAGATATTGGTGACGGCCTCCTTAAGCTCCCGATCCCCCTGTTGATACTGGTGGCGCTCCCGGTTTAACAGGCAAAGCTGTCGGTTGATTCCTGCGGCTAGGCGCCTCATGGAAGGATCCCGGCTGGAGATGGCTATAAGGGTATTGGTGTCCTGGGAAAGCTTCTGCTCAAATTCTCTGTGGATTTCCTCTGCTGCTCTGTGAAGGAGATATATTTTCCAAAGGAGCAGCAGGCAAATGAAAAACAATACCCCACATAAAATTTCAAGACCGTATGGGATATGCATGGCGCCTCCTTTCTCTGAAAGGGAGTGTCCGTGTGCGACGGACAGATCAGGAGTCCTGCTTCTATTTAATATCCTTGCGCTGAAAGGCAAAGATGCCTAGCAGGGTGGTACCGGCTGTAATTCCCACATTACACCCCATCATTCGTCCCCAACGGAAGAAAATCTGGGTACACATCTGAAGTCCCTGTCCTGTGGGCAAGAGATCGCAGAGAAACTCACAGACGGCCCGGGGAGTTTTTGTTAGATACAGAGGGTTGGGCATGGGATCCCCGGGGACCAGATTTCCCAAATTATCTATATACACGTAATTTTCTATGAATTCCGATTCGCTCAGCCGGGACAGAAGGTAAACGGCCGTGAGCATAAGGGCAAAGAACAGAAGCACATTGATGACAGAGGCCGCGGCCTTATTCTGATGCAGCATACTGAGCAGGGTAAAGATAGAGGAGAAGGACAGGACCATGCACCCGCTGACCAGGAAGCGGATCAGGATTTCCGGTAGATCCATCTGCACCCTTCCGTTCAGAGGAATTCCCACAAGGCTTTCTACCACAATATAGACCGCCATGGCGAAAAGGGATGCAAGTGTACAGACAATCAGATTGGCCAGATAAATATTTCTTCGGGTGTGGCCTGCAATCAGCTTGTTGCGCATGGTGCCCTCGCTGTACTCTGTGCCCAGATACAGACTGCACAGGACAGACACAAAAACTCCTATGAAAAGGCTAAAATAGAAAAAGTAATTGTTGGGAATGGCCTGATCCCCCAGATCCATATGATAGGAGACAGGAAAATACACACTTACGCCTATGAGACAGACACATCCAATCCGAAAGGCCTTATCCCGGAGCATGCGCCTTCCATTGGCCCACATAAGCTTATACATGATCTCCACCTCCCATCAGACTCATAAAATAACTCTCCAGGCTTTCGTTGTGCTCCTGCATTCCCAGCACCTCACAGCCCTCCTGGGAAAGGGCCATAACCAGACGGGACAGATGCACCTCTCCGTACACATCCGCCTCTGTCTCGCCTAAGATTTTGTATTCCAGCCCCATTTGGTCCAGCACCCGCGCCAGAGAGCCGGTGTGGGAAATTTGAAGCCGGACACATTTGCGGCAGGCTATCTCCAGATCCCGGGCGCTTACCTCCCTGACCATGCGGCCATGGTCCAGGAAGCCGTAATGGGTGGCCACCTTAGACAGTTCATCCAAAATGTGGCTGGATATCAGTACAGTGATTTGACGCTCCCGGTTGAGACGCAGGATAAGCTCCCGCATTTCCACGATGCCCTCCGGGTCCAGCCCATTGGCCGGCTCATCCAGCACCAGAAAATCCGGGGCCCCGGCCAGGGCTATGGCGATTCCCAGACGTTGGCGCATGCCAAGGGAGAAATGCCGGGCTGTCTTTTTTCCCGTGTTTTCAAGGCCGGTCAGGCAGAGGAGCTCTGAAATCCCGTCAAAGGAGGGAAGGCCAAGAAGCAGATACTGCTGGCGGATATTTTCCTCTGCCGTCATATCCGGATAAACGGAAGGGGTCTCCACCACGGCGCCCATGCGCCGGCGGGCCTCTGTGATTTCTTTATCCGTGCTTTTCCGCCCATAGAGCGTATATTCCCCGGCTGTGGGGCGCTGCAGGCCGCAGATCAGACGGATCAGGGTGGTCTTTCCCGCGCCGTTCCTTCCCACCAGGCCATAGATGGAGCCTTTGGGGACATGGATGGACAGTCCGTTGAGGGCCTTAAAATGCCGGTAATGCTTGCTCAGTCCTTCTGCTGTTAAACAATACTCCAATTTTCATACCTCCATGTTTCGTGCCGCAGCAGGGCGGTACGGTATTTTGTATTTGTAATCTAACAGAGAGAGGTTCAGAAAGGGGGAAAGAAAAAGGTTTAGAAATGGTTAAGCTTTCATTTTGTAGCCGATGCCCCATACAGCCTCGATGTAATCCCGGCCCCCGGCCTCCCGAAGCTTTTTCCGGAGGTTGCTGATATGGATTTTTAGGGAGCTTTCCGTGCAGTCCGGGGTGTCCGCCCCTATGCGGTCCAGCAGAAGAGATTTTGTCAGGACCTGGCTGGGATTCTGCATAAGAAGCTTTAGAATGGCGTATTCCGTCCGGGTAAGCCTTATGGGCTGCTCTTTCAGGGTTACCGTGCGGGCAGTCGTATCTAGCTTAAGCTCCTGAAAGGTGAGGAAGCCAAAGGCATGGGATGTGGCCGCCATGCGAAGCTGCACGGCAATGCGGGCCAAAAGCTCCCGGGTGTCAAAGGGCTTGGTAATATAATCTGCCGCGCCCTCCCGGAGAAGCTTTACCTTATCCTCCACAGCCATCCTTGCACTGACTACAATGACGGGAATCCCCGGAACCAGAGGAAGGATCTGCTCCCCGGCCAGGCCGGGCAGCATAAGATCCAGCAGGAGCAGATCCGGCCTGTGTTCCTTTAGAAGATAGACCGCCTCCGTGCCGGAATATGCCCGGAGAATGCCATAGCCCTCCCTTGTCAGCAGCTCCTCCAGCATATCTCCAATATAAGGATCGTCGTCAATGATGGCAATGGTTTTTGACATGGCTTGTCTCCTCCGGTTCTGATGGAACACTAGTTGTAATTAAAGATAGTATAGCATATTTTTCATAGACTTTGCATGGGGGACATGGTATAATTTTTAAAAGCAGGCGGGAAGGGGGAATCTGGTATGACGGACAGCGAAATGCTCAGGCAAATCCTGACAGAGGTGCAGGGGGTACATGAGGATGTGAGGGAGCTTCGCCAGGATGTGGATGTGCTGAAGGGGGAGATGAAGGAGCTTCGCCAGGATGTGGATATCCTGAAGGGAGAGATGAAGGAGCTTTGCCAGGATGTGGAGGACCTGGAACGGAAGGTGGCAGGTATTCGGGTGCATCTGGAGAATGGCACAGATAAAAATGTTCAGCTGATTGCGGAAAATTTTATAGAGCTTACGAAAAAATTAAACCAGGCCATTCCGGTGGCTGATAATAATCTGGCCTATGAGGTCAAGGTGAATTATTTGCTGGAGAGGGTGCAGCATTTGGAGAAGGCCATAGAGGAGATTAAGAGTAAGATTGCCTGAGGAAGGAGCTCTATGGGGATGGGCTGATGCGGAAGATCGGGTATCTGGACAAGTTGGCGGGTGAGCCGAGCCGTCAGGAGGGAAGGCCCTGGTAGGATTTTGCGGGCATACATAAGGACAGATGTCGGCGAAAGGAAAAGTATGATAAGAGAGTTTCGTATTACAGACCTGGAGAAAGTCATGGACCTGTGGCTTCAGGGGAACCTGCAGGCCCATGACTTTATTTCTGGAAAATATTGGAAGGATCATTTGGAACAGGTCAGGGAAATGCTGCCAGAGGCAGAGGTGTATGTATATGAAAATCCGGTCACAGGAGCCCTGGAGGGATTTGTGGGACTGTCTGACAACTACCTTGCGGGAATCTTTGTAAAGGAGGAGGCCCGCTCCCGGGGGATTGGGAGGGCGCTTTTGGAGCATGTAAAGATAATACGGCCCGGTCTGACCCTGCGGGTATATGAAAAGAATTCCCGTGCAGTCCAATTTTATCTTCGGGAAGGCTTTGCCATTTTGTCCCGGGAGGTGGAGGAGAGCACGGGGGAGAGAGAATATGTCATGGCCTTGGGGAAATTTTAAGGCCTACATCCGCCGCAGATACACAAGCTTTGCCGCGCTGGACACCAAAAGCTGGCCCATGGCAGCGGCCGTGAGGGTGTAGAAGATCACGCTGTTTGTATAGCCCATAACCATGCCCACCCCCATCATAATAAAGGAGAGGATGGGAACCATGGGGACGCCGGCCTTGGCCCGCACAGCCTTCATGCGCTTGTCGTGCTCCTGGTTATACAGCTTTTGAAGGCCCCGTTCATCCTTCAAAGCCCTGCCATATCGCAGGAGAAGCAGTAGGGCGCAAAGGCTCAGACCACATGCAAGGCCGCACTGAAAACCAAAGATTTCAGGGACACCCGTTTCGTCGGCAGTACAAAATACATTGTAAATCCCCAAACCTGCGGTAAGAAGTATCCATGCGCTCAACAGAGCCATTCTTCTCTTGATTCTTTCTCTGTAGTTTTCCATGTTCTAAACTCCTCCTTCATCTAAATACTCGGATAAATCAAACACATCCTCTATGGCCATGCCAAAATAATGGGAAATTTTGTAAGCCAGAGGCAGGGAAGCGATATATTTTCCCGTTTCAATGGAGGTGATGGTCTGCCGTGTGGTGCCCACGGCAAGGGCTAAGTCCTCCTGGGACAGCTTTCTCTCTTTTCGCAGCTCTTTTATTTTGGTTCTCAAAAGCCGTCTCCTTTCGTTTTTGCTAAGTTAACTTTGCATTTTTAGCATAGTATACTTTGCAAAAATTGTCAAGAAAAATTTTTGAAGAATATGACAGGGATTGTTTTTCATTGATAAGCAGGATTTTTTCTGTTAAAATTTAGTATAAAGATAAGCTAGATTGCGATTGACAGAAAAAAGGATCCTGGAAGGGGGGATTTTATGAAATTTAGGCCGGAAATGTTTCAGCGCATTATCGTAATCGGATGTCCCGGCTCGGGGAAGAGTACCTTTTCCCGAAAGCTTAGGGAGATAACGGGACTGCCCCTCTATTATTTGGATATGATTTGGCACAAAGAGGACGGGAATACGGTTTCGAAGGAAGAATTTGATAAAAAATTAACAAGCATTCTTCAGCAGGATCGCTGGATTATAGACGGAAACTATCAGCGGACCCTGGGAATGCGCCTGGAGAGATGCGATACGGTTTTTTTGCTGGATTATCCTCTGGAGGTGTGCCTGTCAGGTGCAGAGGCCCGGATAGGCACAAAACGGGAGGATCTGCCCTGGCAGGAGGAGGCGCTGGATCCGGAATTCCGGCAATGGATCCTGGACTTTCCCAGGGACCGGCTTCCCGGGCTCTACCAATGGGTGGAAGCATACAGGGACAAGAGAAACGTGGTGATTTTTAAAAAGCGACAGGAGGCGGATGCTTTTATGGAGGAGCTTATGGAGGAACGGCTTAGGAGACAGCTTACATTTGCCCTGGAGATTGACAAGGAGAAAAATATTCTTCGCCAGACCCATCTGTCCGGGCACGGAAGAAGGGAGAACGATGCGGAGCATGCGTGGCATATGGCCATTATGGCGTACCTTTTGCGGGAGTATTCCAATGAGGCAGTTGATATTGCCAGGGTAATGCTTATGTGCCTGATCCATGACATTGTGGAGATCGAGGCCGGGGATACCTATGCCTACGATGCGGAGAACCTGAAAACCCAGAAGGCCCGGGAGGAGGCAGCCAAGGAAAAATTGTATTCCCTGCTTCCGGCGGATCAAAAGCAGGAGCTTATCGCCCTGTTTGACGAGTTCGAGGCCTATGAGACGGCGGAGGCCCGGTTTGCCCACGCCATGGACAACCTGCAGCCTTTGCTTTTAAATCACAGCAACAATGGGGGAGACTGGGTGGAGCACGGGGTGAGCGCAGCGCAGGTATATGGAAGGCAGTCCAAGACAAGGCTGGGCTCGGAAAAACTGTTTCAGGTGGCGGACGGCATAATTCAGGAGCATATAAAAAAGGGGCATTTGAAAAGGGATATTCTGGAAATACCCTATGGAGCCACCCATTTTACCATGGATAAGACTGGAGTAGTACAAGTGCTGGAATCCCGCATCGGAGAGCTGAAAGGGCAGGAAAACCAGGAGGATTTGGTGCGAAAAGCCATGGCCCATCCCTTGGGAACACCGCCTCTCTGGGAGCTTAGCCGGGGCAAGAAAAGGGCCACGGTGATAATTAGCGACCATACCAGGCCAGTGCCCAGCAAAAAAATCATTCCCTTTATGTTGGAGGAGCTGCGGCGGGAAAATCCGCATATCGAGATCACCCTTCTGGTGGCCACCGGGTGCCACCGGGGAACCAGAAAAGAGGAGCTGCTAGAGAAGCTGGGCAAAAAAATCGTGGAGGAGGAGCGGATCCTGGTTCATGACTGCGACGACGAGGAGCAGCTTGTGGAGCTGGGGATCTTACCCTCCGGGGCCAGGCTGGTGGTTAACCGGGCGGCGGTGGAGACGGATCTTCTGGTGGCAGAAGGGTTTATAGAGCCTCATTTCTTTGCAGGCTTTTCCGGCGGGCGAAAGAGCGTGCTGCCAGGGATTTGCAGCCGGGTCACGGTGCTGGGAAATCACTGTGGGGCCTTTATTGACAGTCCCTATGCCAGAAGCGGATGTCTGGAAAAAAATCCCATTCACCGAGATATGGAGGCAGCCGCCGCCATGGCCGGGCTTTCCTATATTGTGAATGTGGTGATTGACGAGAACAAGGAGGTGGCGGCAGCCTTTGCCGGGGATGTGCGCCAGGCCCACAAGGCGGGGTGTGCCTTCCTTGGGCCCTACTGTCAGGTAAGGGTGGAGAAAAGGACCCCCATTGTGGTTACCTCCAACGGGGGCGCCCCTCTGGATCAGAATGTATACCAGACGGTGAAGGGAATTTGTACGGCGGACGCTGCGGTGCAAGACGGGGGTGTGATTATTATCTGCGCAGAGTGCGCTGACGGCACCGGGGGAGAGGATTTTTACCGGACCCTCCGGGACTGCGAAAGCATTGAAAAGCTTCTGGAGGAAATTCGCAGCACCCCCATGGAGGAAACGGTTCCGGACCAGTGGCAGTATCAGATCTTGGCCAGGATCCTGGAGAAGAAGCGGGTGATCTATGTGACGGAGCCCAAATGGGAGAGCATGATTCGAGAGATGAAAATGGACTTTGCCCCCACCCTGGAGGAGGCCCTAAGACAGGCGAGAAAGCTGACCGGAGACGGAGAGATCACGGTGATTCCCAACGGGATTTCCGTGTATGCAGAGTGAGACTGGAGGATAAACCTTCGATAATGCGACATACAAAAGGCCCAAATGTCCGGTTTTTCTCTTAAAAAAGTGGCAGAAAGCAGTATAATAATAGCATCAGAGAAATTTACCTGGACAGAAGGAAAGAGGTAAAGCATGCAGGGACAAAAAGGGCCGTAAAGCCCGGAAAATCGTCCCGCAGAAAACGGAGGGAACAGATATGGAAAAAATGATGGGAGCAACATTACCTGGAAACAGTACGGTGGAGCTGAAGGAATTTGAGATTCCCAAGCCGGGCCATGGGCAGGTGCTGATTCAGACAAAGGCAACCACCATCTGCGGCAGCGATATCCGCTGTATTTACCGGGAGCATACGGGAAAGGGCGCAGAAGGATACATACCCGGCATGGTGGCAGGCCATGAGCCCTGTGGCATAATTGTGGAAGAGGGAGAGGGCCTGAAGCGGTTTAAGAAGGGAGATCGGGTCATTGTGTACCACATCTCCGGCTGCGGTGTCTGCAATGACTGCCGGAGGGGCTATTTTATTTCCTGTCGCAGCAAGTATCGGGCAGCCTACGGCTGGCAGAGAAACGGCGGCATGGCGCCCTACATTCTGGCGGAGGAAAAGGATCTGGTGGCGCTCCCCGATGAGCTGACCTATAAGGACGGAGCCCAGGTGGCCTGCGGCTTTGGCACGGTTTACGAGGCCATTGAGAAGATCGGTATCTGCGGCAATGACGCAGTGCTGGTGACGGGACTGGGGCCGGTGGGTCTGGCGGCTCTGATGCTGGCCAAGGCTATGGGAGCAGAAAAGACCATCGGCGTGGAGATGAATGATTACCGCATCCAGCTGGCGCAGAAGCTTGGGCTGGTGGACTATGTGTTTAAGCCCGGAGATGATACCCTGGCAAAGATTCAGGAGGTAACCGGCGGACACGGGGTGGAGCGGGCCATTGATGCCAGCGCCAGCGATCCGGGACGTCAGCTGGCTATCCGGGCTACCAGAGAATGGGGCCGCATTGCCTTTGTGGGAGAGGGCGGCACCTGCAATTTCACTCCCAGCCCGGATATTATTCACGGACAGAAAACCATCTATGGCTCCTGGGTGACCTCTCTGTGGAGAATGGAGGAGCTGGTGGAGCGCTTGGTGCGCTGGGGCATTCATCCGGAGGATCTGATCACCCATGAATTCCCCCTGGAGCAGGCCGGGGAGGCTTATGCCCTGATGGCCGGGGGACAGTGCGGAAAGGTAGCCGTGGTATTCAAATAAATGTCAGGTATGGCAGCAGGAAAGGATGAGAGCATGAGCGAGAGAATTGATCCCAACAAGGTTCCAAAGAGAAGGCTGTATACCGGTGAGGAGATTCCCGCCCTGGGAATCGGTACCTTTGGTTCCGACAAATATGGCCCAGAGGAGGTGTCTCAGGCCGTGTACGGCGCGGTAAAGGGAGGCTACCGGCTGATAGACGGAGCAGCCGTTTACCAGAATGAGGACCGCATCGGTGAGATGCTGCAAAAGCTGTATGTGGAAGGCGTGGTTACCAGAAAGGAGCTGTTTATCACCTCCAAGGTGTGGAATGACAGCCATCGTCAGGTGGAGGCCTCCTGCAGAAAGAGCCTTGCGGATCTTAAGACCGATTATATAGACTTATATTTTGTTCATTGGCCCTTCCCCAATTATCATGCGCCGGGCTGTGACGGGGATTCCAGAAATCCGGACTCCAAGCCCTTTTCTGTGGAGGAGTTTATGGATACCTGGCGCCAGTGCGAGGAGCTGGTGGATAAGGGGCTGGTACGCTATATCGGAATGTCCAATATGACCATTCCCAAGCTGGAGGCCGTGCTGCCTCTGTGCCGGATTCAGCCGGCAGCCCTGGAGCTGGAGTGCCACCCCAGTTTTCAGCAGCAGGAGCTCTTTGACTACGCGGTGTCCCATCACATGCAGCCTATCGGCTATTGTCCCTTGGGCTCTCCCTCCCGTCCGGAGCGGGATCGGACCCCGGAGGATGTGGCGGACACCCAGCTTCCGGAGATCGTGGAGATTGCCCGGGCTCACGGGGTGCATCCCGTTCTCATCTGCCTGAAATGGGCGGTGCAGAGGGGACAGATTCCCATTCCCTTCTCTGTAAAGGAGCCTCAGTATCTCAGCAACCTTCGCTGCATTACAGAGGATCCCCTGACCGAGGAGGAGATGGCCCGCATAGCCGGGGCAGACAAGAACTGCCGGCTGGTAAAGGGGCAGGTATTCCTGTGGCCGGGAGCCTCTGACTGGCAGGATCTGTGGGATTTGGACGGAACGATTACCAAATAAAGAAAGAAGCAAAAATAAAAGGCAAAAACCAGCCGCATAATACCGGGGGAATATCCGGGTCTGCGGCTGGTTTTTGTTCTGTCCCTTGCATGGGCTTTTGTGTAAGCTTTTTATCTATGTATGATAGTATCCATTTTTCCAAGGAGGATATCAAATATTTTCATGCATAGAAACGGTGATAGGTTGGACATGCTGTTATTTTTTAAGAATTCCTTAATAGTATTGACAACACTATATTATATAATATATAATATAACAAAATTAATAATATTATAAAAAAGAAAAAAGCAATGAACAAATCAGTCACAAAACGAAAAAAGGAGAGGATTGCATGGTATTCAACACAGGCGCAGCTCTTTTGGATGCCATTGTACTGGCGGTGGTGTCCAAGGAGGCAGGGGGGACCTACGGGTACAAGATCACACAGGATGTGAGGCAGGCCATAGACATTTCCGAGTCCACTCTGTATCCGGTTTTGCGCAGGCTGCAAAAGGATGGATGCCTGGAGGTCTATGATATGGAGTTTGGAGGAAGAAACCGGCGCTACTACAAGATCACCGAGTCGGGACGCGCGCAGCTGGAGCTCTATCGAAATGAGTGGAGGCGGTACTCCACAAAAATATCATATATCTTTGCAGGGGAGTGAGAACATGAAAAAAGAAGAGTTTTTGCGGGAGCTGGAAGCTCTTTTGGGGGATATTTCCCAGGGAGAGCGGGAAGAGGCCATACAGTATTATCGGGATTATTTTGATGATGCAGGGCCGGAAAAGGAAGCAGATATTATAGAAGAGCTGGGAAGTCCCATACGGGTGGCTCGAATTATCAAGGCGGGCCTGGGGGATAATGACGGGGAATTCTCGGAGCAGGGTTACCGGGATTGGCGCTTCTCTCAGGAGCAGGCGTTGGAACGGCGGACCGGAGAGGCCCAGGGAGCCCGTCAGGGGCAAGCCCAGGAGGGAAAATGGCAGGCACCCCAGTCCAACGGGTGGAAGATTGCCTGTTTGATTCTGCTGTGTATTCTATTGCTGCCAATAATCTTTCCGGTGGGGATCAGCCTTCTCGCGGTTGTTCTGGCCATTCCGGCAGTCATTTTGGCGCTGGGGCTTGCAATCGCAGCGGGATCTCTGGCCATTCTGATCTCTGGGGTGGCTACCATTGTAACCGGATTTATCAATCTATTTTTTGTGCCAGCCGTGGGCATGGCTTTGGTGGGTGTGGGATTTCTATTGCTGGCCCTTGGCGTATTGCTGATGCTGGCTACTATAGGGTGCTGCTGGAAGGTGATTCCCTGGATGATTCGGGGAATTGTACAGGTGCTCAGCTATCCGATTCGAAAAAGAAGGGAGGCCGGACAGGCATGAAAAGAATCACGCAGATATGTTTGATGATATGTGGCATTTCCCTAGGCCTGGGTGTATTATTTCTCATAGTGGGGACGGTGATGGGAGCGCGGCCCCGGCAATATTTGAACCTGGCTCGTGTAGAGCCCTGGAGCCACATGCTGGAGAGTTATGTGGACAGAATAGATATTATAGATGAACTGGATGATTGGAAGGATCTGGATATTGTGGATGAGCTGGATGACCTGGATGTTTTGGATGAGTTTGCACAGCTGGGGAGAGATTCGGAGCATTGGGCAGAAGGCAGACACAGGGAGGAGCACAGCGGCGGCAGCCCCAATGGAGGAAGTAGTGCCACTGGTGTGGACTATGACGCTACTTTTTCGGATGGGGTGGAGGAGCTGGAGCTGTCCATCAGCCACGGGGAGATCCATTTCTATGGCCATGAGGAGCAAGGGATTCGTGTCTGCGCCCCCAATGCAGGCAGCGTAAATGCAGGGGGAACCTTCCAGTGCTGGCAGGATGACGAGAAGCTTTTGATTCAGGACACCCGCAAGGCCAAGGAGGAAAAGCTGGAGCTGGAAATTTATCTGCCGGAAAGGGAGCTTCATGAGCTGGAAGTCGATATGGGAGCCGGAACACTGGAGGCCGGGGTGTTTCGTGCCCGGGAGGTGAGCCTGGATATGGGAGCTGGCAACTGTGAAATAGAACAAATGTTTGCAAGTGAAAAGGCAGAGTTTAGCGCAGGAGCGGGGAGGATTCAGGTGGGTCTTTTCACCGGAAAGGATCTGGAGGTATCCTGCGGAGCCGGAGAGATCAACCTATGTCTGGCCGGAGTGTACGAGGATTATGATTACGAGGTGGAAAGCGCCATTGGACAGATTGTGCTGGGAGGGAAAAGCTTTGGCGGCTTTGCCTATGACCAGGATATTGACAATGGGGCGCCCAGGAAGGTGGAGCTGGACTGCGGTGTGGGAAGAATCGAAGTGACATTCTCGGAAAACGGCGAGTGACATTTTCGGAAAACTAAAAATAAGGGAACGTGTAATAAGGGAACGTGTAATAAGGGAACGTGAAATAAGAAAACAAAAAAAGAAAGGGAGAAGAAGCTATGGAACAGAAGCGTTTGATAAAATCATTTAGGAATAAAATGATCTGCGGCGTCTGCGGAGGAATCGGGGAATATTTTAATATTGATCCCACCGTGATCCGGTAGATCTGGGCGATCTTAACCGTGTGCGGTGTGGGTAGCGGAATTATTGTCTATATTATCGCGGCCGTTGTAATGCCGGAGGGAACCGTATGACAGCCTGGGCCAAAATAAGGAAAAGAGGGGCATAAGGAGTCAAGGAGTTCTTGGTATAAGTCGGAAAAAAATGGTGATACTTTTCCATAGAAATTTATGGAAGGAGTATGACTGTTTATGACAAAGAAGAAAGAAAAGAAAATAGATTGGGAAAATCTGGAACCCGAGGAAAAGCTGAAATATGAGATTGCAGAGGAGCTGGGACTTCTTGATCGGGTAAAGGAGGAGGGCTGGAAATCCCTGTCAGCCAAGGAAACCGGCCGGATTGGCGGGCTTATGACCCGGCGGCGCAGGGAGAAAAAGGCCAAGGAGGAAGGAGAAAAGCCTTATGAATACAACGGCGATCTTAGAGGAGCTTCAGGAGAGAGCCCGAAGGGATAAGGGACTTCGGAAAAGACTATTGGAGACCAGGGAGGAGAAAAATTCCCTGGAGGCCTTCTGCCGCATTGGCCGGGAGGAAGGATTCGAGCTCTACCCCATGGAGGTGGTGGTGGCCGGAGAGGAATTTTATGCCTCCATGCGGCGCAGCACCAACGGCGGCGGGGAAAATTCACCCAAGCTTGCAGGGGAGGATGACTTTTATGAGCTGTTTCTGGCCGCCCTCTAGGACGTTTCCTTT
This sequence comes from uncultured Lachnospiraceae bacterium, assembly GCA_947574135.1. Taxonomy (GTDB): domain Bacteria; phylum Bacillota; class Clostridia; order Lachnospirales; family Lachnospiraceae; genus RGIG4284. The sequence goes on along the minus strand of CANPIM010000031.1, from coordinate 23,044 downwards.
TGGTGAGAGGACGAGGAAAGGGGAAGCTCTGCGATTTTGTATTCCAGCCCTGCCTCCTCCATAAGCTTTAGATAGGGAAGGGAGGGAAAATATTCCGGGGAAAAGACACCGGCCTCCCGCCAGATGCCCCGCCCCATAAGCTCAATGGCCAGGGCGGCGCCAAAGCCTGTCTGGGCCACCACAGCCTGCAAGCCCCAGTCCTTTAGAGACTGCTGGTTATCAAAGGGCTGGTACAGAAAATATTCCCGGCGTTTTCCGTTCTTTTGGCCGATGCAGTGGACGCCCACGCACATGCCTCCGGTGGTCTCGGGTCCAATGTCCCGGGGCTGGGGAGCGCAGGCGGCCACCACATCCCGGGGAACCACAGATACACCGTTTACCAGGACGGGCTCAAGGCTTCGAAGTCCCAGAGAGTCCAGCACCTCCAGGGCATTGATAAGGCTTTCATCCAGTGCAATCTTAAAGCTGGCCCGCCGAAGCCCGTAGGAGGAAAGGTATCGGGGCATGGTGACCACCTCTTCATGCTCTACCTTGACCAGGGTGTTTTGGCCGAAGGGCTCAGGCATCTGAAAAATCTCACGGCCGGCAAAGGCTTCCTCCATGAGAAAGCCCTTGTCCCGGATCCATTCTGCATTGGGGTTCATAACCTCATCCAAGACTGTCCACACATTAAAACCAAATTGAATATGCGGCTTGGAGGCCAAAGGGGGGCACAGGTTTCCCCCGTCCTTTACGTGGACCTCCCAAAGCTCATCAAAGAGATATTCTGCTGCATATTTTGCAAAGACATTCACCACACCGGGATCAATGCCCAGACAGATGCAGGCCATGTGTCCGGCTTTTTGCCATGTCTGATGCTGGTCAAAATTGTACTGGGTCATGGGCTCTTCATAGCTTCCCGCAAAGCCATAGCCAAGGGCGGGGTGGGCCTTGGGAACAGACCAGGTTCCCATGCTGGCATAGTCGGCACCTCCGGCCAAGGCGGCGTCAAAAATAAAATTGCTCACAAAGGGGGAGGCGGCGTCCATGACAAAGGTAATCCCATACTGCCGGATAAGAGCGATCAGATCCTTTCCACAGCGGGCATCCACCTGGACTGCCTGATATATGGAAGTTTTTAGATGCGGCTGGTCTAAAGCAACGGGAAATTGCTCCAGAGTCCGGATCAGAGCTTCGGCCCGGCTGCCGTCAAAATCAGCCACCAACACAAAGGTGAGCCATTGGGCCCTGGGATCCCGCTTCTTCAATACCTTCAGGATGCCTTCTCCCACAGCGCCGGCGCCCACCAGCAGCATTCGCATGGATTCCCTCTTCATACAAGCTTCCTCCTTTTACAAAAAGCAATAAAAAAGAGATGCAAAAAGCCCTTGGGGGCATCTGCATCTCTCTGTCCTTTTGCCAGTTGGTTATTGCCACGTAGGCGGCGAAGGCGGCAAAACCCGCGTTCGCACTCTCCAGAGCTTCGTCGGATTATCTTCCTTTTGCCTGTCAGTTTCCACGAAGGGAAAGATGGCCCCTTCGCCTTGCTTCTTCGGCGTCTCTGCCCGGCCGCCCTGGGACAACCAGGGGAGATCTCTAGGATAATCCTCGTCCGAATATGTTTCTGTCCTGATTATACCCCCGGGGCGGAAAAAATACAAGAAAAGTTTCAAAAACCATTGACGTACCAAAAGTTTTTCTATATAATCCAAAGTGCGGGAGGATACGAAAAAGCAGCCCGCCTAATAGGGTGGTTCCATTCGGTTGCGGATGGAGTTCATTGGTTAGAAGCAAATAGGACGGGAAAGTCAGTAAAGCTTTCTCCAGTCCTATTTTTTTGTGCAAATGCCGGTCAAGCTTTCGGTTTGGGGATTTCCGGGAAAATGTACAAGATTACAAGAGAAATGGAGGAGTATATGATGAAAAAAAAGATTTTTACCCTGCTGCTTGTGCTGGTTCTGGGTGTGACAGCCCTGTCCGGCTGTGGGAAGTCCGAGAGTGGAGAAAAGCTTTATCTCTATAACTGGACGGAATATATTCCTCAGGATGTATACGATGCCTTTGAGGAGGAGACGGGAATTCAGGTGGTGGAGTCCACCTTTTCCTCCAACGAGGAGATGCTGGCCAAGCTGACAGCCGGGGGCACCAGCCAGTATGATATGGTGATTGCCAGCAATTATGTCATTGAGGCCATGCTGGAGCAGAATATGCTTCAGGAGATCAGCAAGGAGAATCTGACCAATCTGGGCAATATGTCCCAGACGGTCATGGGACTGGAGTTTGACCCGGAGAACCGGTATTCCATTCCCTATATGGCCACCATCACGGTGATTGCTGTAAATACCAAAAAATGTCAGGAGCTGGGAGTGGAGATCAAGAAGTTTGACGATCTTTTGAATCCTGCCCTGGAGAATAATATTGTGGTGGTGGATGATGTGCGGGAGATTGCAGGCATTGCCCTAAAAGCCCAGGGCCAGGATCCCAACAGCAGAGATCAGGCGGTTATCGAGGCCGCTCTTCCCTGGCTGGAGCAGCTGAAGCCCAATATCAAGGCCTACGACAGCGACAGCCCCAAAACTTTATTGGCGGCCAACGATGTGGCGGTGGGTGTGGTGTACAACATTGACGCGGGCCAGGCCATTATGGAGAATCCGGACATTGACGTGGTGTTCACGGAGGAGCCCTGCGAGATCAGCATAGATAATTTTGTGATCACGGCGGATGCCAAAAATAAAGAAAATGCGGAAAAGTTTATGGACTTTGTCATGCGGCCGGAGATTTATAAGATGATTCTGGATGAATTTCCCGGGGTCTGCATCAACGATGCGGCTCTTGAGGTGCTGGATGAGACCTATTTTGACAATGCGGGCAGCAATGTGGACCCGGCGGAGATCGAGCGGGCCAATCTCATCGGTGAGGTTGGCGATGCGGTCACCTGGTACGACGAGATATTCACCAAGATGAAAACCAATTAACCACTCGGGGGCGGAGCGGTACTAAAATAGGAGGAGCGTATGAAGAAAATTGAGATAATTACAAGGCCGGACAAGCTTGAGGACATTAAAAAGATCCTGGCCCAGAATGAGTATTCGGGCATGACGGTTACGGCGGCCATGGGCTGCGGCCGGCAAAAGGCGGATGCCAAGGACTTTGAGGAATTAAATCTGGAGATGAATCTTCTGCCCAAGATTTATGTGATGACTGTGGTGTGGGACGAGGATCTGGAGGAAATTCTCTGTGAGCTCCAGCAGAAGCTTTCTACGGGAAGCGTGGGAGACGGAAAGATTTTTATTTCAACCATCGATGATGTGGTCCGGATTCGGACCGGTGAGCGGGGGTATAAGACCCTGTAGGTGACCGGGGAGGAAAAAGAATGGAAAAACGCGAAGGACAGGGCATCATCCGGCTCACGGAGGTGGACAAAAGCTTTGATGATGAGAAGGTGGTCAAGAAGCTTAACCTGGATGTGCGGGAGGGAGAGTTTCTCACCATGCTGGGGCCCTCAGGCTGCGGCAAGACCACCACACTGCGCATGATTGCAGGCTTTGAGCAGCCGGACAGCGGGGAGATTCTGCTGGAGGGCCGGAATGTGGCGGGAAAAAAGCCCAATGAGCGAAATGTGAATACGGTATTTCAGAATTACGCCCTGTTTCCCCATATGAATGTGTTTGATAACATTGCCTTTGGCCTGGTGGAGAAAAAGGTAAAGAAGGATGAGATTCGAACAAGAGTTCAGGAGATGATCAAGCTGGTCAAGCTGGACGGCATGGAAAAGCGCATGCCCTCTCAGATGTCCGGGGGTCAGAAGCAGCGGGTGGGCATTGCCAGAGCCTTGGTAAACCGGCCCAAGGTGCTTTTGCTGGATGAGCCCCTGGGAGCCCTGGATCTAAAGCTGCGCAAGCAGATGCAGGGAGAGCTGAAGCACCTCCAGAGGCGCCTTGGGATCACCTTTATCTATGTGACCCATGACCAGGAGGAGGCCCTGACCATGAGTGATCGCATTGCGGTTATGAATAACGGGATTCTGGAGCAGGTTGGCACTCCGGAGGAGGTTTACAATCATCCGGAAACCAAATTTGTGGCGGATTTTATCGGGGAATCCAATATTCTGGAGGGCTATGTGGAGCATGTGTACGAGGATGCCATCGGGGTGACCATGGAGTCCGGCAAGGCCCGGATTCCTGAGACCGGATACAATTCCGAGGAGATGGTATACCTGTGCGTGCGCCCGGAGAATCTAAAGATTGACGCCCGGTCCCACGAGGGCTTTTCCCTGCGGGGACAAGTGCGGGAGCATATTTTTATCGGTTCCATTAACAAGACCATGATCGAGCTTCCCAACGGCCAGATGCTCAAGGCGGAGACCCCGGCGGAGGATGAGCTGGTACCCGTGGGGACAGTGGTAAATATTTACTGGAATCCGGGCAAGGTGGTAGTTATGCGGACCAAGGAGGAAATGATCTATAACATTATCGAGCGATCTGTACAGATAGAGGGAATGCCCAATGAACCGATTTTTTAAAAAGCACCTGGGAGTATTTGTTACCGTGGGTCCCACGGTTCTCTGGCTGGGTATTTTTTTGCTGATTCCTCTGGCCTATGTGATACTCATGACCGTGCTCACCAAGAATGCCTACGGCGGCATGGATTTTATTTTTACCCTGGAAAATTACCGGAATCTCTTTGCAAACGAATATCTCAAGGTATTTGGGGATTCCATCTGGCTTTCCCTGCAGACCACGGTGATCTGCCTGGTGGTAGGATATCCCTTTGCCTATATTTTGGCCAACGCCCCCAAGCGGTGGAAGGGCTTTCTGGTTATGCTGCTTATGCTGCCCTTCTGGACCAACTCTCTGATTCGAACCTATGGCTGGAATACCCTTCTTCGGACGGAAGGCATTCTCAACCATTTTCTCCAGGGTGTCGGCCTGATTGATCAGCCCCTGGAAATGCTGTACACGGACGGAGCCGTGCTTCTGGGCATGGTTTATGCTCTTTTGCCCTTTACGGTGCTGCCCTTATACACCTCCATCGAGAAGCTGGATAAGTCCCTTTTGGAGGCCGGCAGTGATCTGGGAGCCAGCCGGGTCCATGTATTCACCCGGATTATTTTTCCTCTGACCATGCCCGGTATCTTTGCAGGCTCGATCCAGACCTTTATACCATCCCTGGGATTTTTCTTTATCTCGGATATGATGGGGGGAGCCAAGACCATGTACATTGGAAACCTGATTAAAAACCAGTTTCTCTCTGCCCGGAACTGGCCCTTTGGAGCAGCGCTGTCCATTGTACTCATTGTGATTACCCTGATATTGATGAAGCTGTACACCAGAGTGGGCAGCCTGGAAGATATGGCATAGGCACAAGCCGTGCAGGAGGAAAGTAAGTGATGAAAAAAAAGAGAAAGCCCCGGGAGTTTCGGCCGGGAAGCGTGGCCTACGCCTGCCTGATCTATCTGTTTTTATACCTGCCTATTTTTGTGGTAATTGCCTTTTCCTTTAACAGCTCCAAGATGAACATTGTCTTTGAGGAGTTTACGGTGGAATGGTATTTTAAGATGTTTGACAACCGACAGCTTATGGATTCCTTTGTGAATACGGTGATTGTGGCCGGGGTCAGCACCATTCTCTCTGTGATTATCGGTACCTTGTGCGCCTTAGGGCTGTACCGGTTTGAGTTTAAGCTAAAGAATGCCATCAGCAGCTCCCTCTATATCCCCATTGTGATACCGGAACTGGTGTTCGCCATTGCTCTGCTGTCCTTTTTCAGTGCCCTCCATGTTTCCATGAGCATGGTGACCCTGATTATCGCCCATGTGACCTTTTCCATGCCCTTTGTGGTGATTACGGTTCGGGCCAGGTTGGCCGGCTTTGACCGGTCCATTGAGGAGGCGGCCCGGGATCTGGGGGCCAACGGCTTTCGCACCTTCTGGCGGGTGACCCTTCCCATGATTGCCCCGGGAGTGATTTCCGGCGGCATGCTGGCTCTGACCATGTCCCTGGACGACGTGGTGGTCAGCTTCTTTACAGCAGGACCGGAGAGCACCACGCTGCCCTTAAAAATTCTGGGCATGGTGCGAAAGGGCGTGTCCCCGGATGTGAATGCTTTGTCTACCCTGATGATTGTGGGCACGATTGCCATATTGCTCACTTCAAATTTTATTCAGGAGAGGCTGGAGAGGAAGCTGTAAAGGGCTTTATCGTGAAGTAGAAACCTTTATGAGTTGTCATTCCCCACAATGAAAAATCTTTCCTGATTTTAGAGTCAAAAAGCCGGGATATAAAGAAAGTTTGCTATTGTACTGCGGCCGGGATGACAGTTTTATCTCAAATTTATCTCAACTTAATAGAGTTTAATAATAAAAGGCACTCAATACCTTGGTTGGTAGGGGGCGCTTTTTATTTTATATTAACGTCCAGGGAGAGATTTGTTCTATTGCTTTATCTGAAAGTCCGGCTCAGCACTCTTTTTCTGTATCAGGGAGGACTTTTGCCGAAAAGCGTGTTCGATGGGACGCGCAAGGGGGAGGCCTGGGGCTTGCCTACGTTTATGAGCAGGTATGAACCGATGAAAACCGTGTATTGAATAATGCCGTTGCAGTAAATTGCAGATTCTTGAAAAATTTGTACAGGTACCCTTGACAAATCTCTAGTAGTGTGTATAATAATAACTAAAATATACAAGTACCTGTATAAAATAAAGAAGGATGCAATATGGATGATATCTATACAGCTATTTATGAAAAGCTGTCCACACTGCAATGGCTCATGAAACGCCGGCAGATGTTCAGCCAGGCGGAATCCGGGCCGTTTGCCGACTCCACAAGAGGTCAGGGGCGCATCCTTGCCATGCTGAAAATCCAGCCGGAAATTGCTACAAAGGATTTGGCTTATCTGCTGGGCATCCGCCAGCAATCGCTGAATGAGCTTCTGAACAAGTTGGAAAAAAACAGCTATGTGGAGCGCAGGCCATCCGAGAAAGACAGGCGGGTCATGGTGGTGCATTTGACCGAAAAAGGGAGAGAAGCCCAGGAACCGGAAGCAAATTATCAGGAGTTCCTCGGCTGCCTGTCGCCGGAAGAATTGCAGCAACTCGGCGAATATTTAGACCGGATTATCGCCGCTTTCCGGATGGGAGCTTGCAGAAGCGAGGACGAGGACGCAGTGGCGGACTGGATGGACAAAGCACGGGAACGTATGGGGGATGAACCATTTGAACAGTTGATGTCTATGCGTGAACGAGCCTTTGGCCCCTTTGGACGAGGAGCAAAGCCGGAACATTTACCGGGAGCGGAGCGCTTTTCTCCCGATTACGATGGCCCTGTGCCGGACAGAGGCGGATTTGGCTTCTTTGGCGGCAGAGAAAGAAAATAGAATACATAAAGGCGCCATATTATTTATGGAGATAAGTCCTATGCGAGCAAAACGCATAGGACTTTATTTTTTTGGAGGTGATGAAATGAACCCAATCATTCAAGTAGAACATTTCGCAAAGAAGTATGGAAATTTTACGGCAGTAGACGACATTTCCTTTACCGTGGACGAGGGAAGCATTTTCGCTTTTCTTGGACCCAACGGTGCGGGCAAGAGTACAACCATCAACACGCTTTGTACCATCCTGGACAAAACGGAGGGACGCCTGATCATCAATGGGCATGATGTTTCCAGCGAACGGGATTTGGTGCGCAGAGACATTGGAATCGTATTCCAGGATTCCACCCTTGATACCAAAATGACCGTAGAGGAAAATCTGAAATATCATTGCAGCTTCTACAAAGTGCCGAAAGATGAGGTGCAGGAACGCATTGACTTCGCTCTTGGCCTAGTGGAACTTACAGATTGGAAAAAGGCCATTGCGGGCAGCCTGTCCGGCGGTATGAAACGGCGGGCCGAGATAGCCAGGGGACTGGTTCATAATCCGAAAGTATTGTTTCTGGATGAGCCGACTACCGGACTCGACCCGCAGACGAGGGCTAGTGTGTGGAAATATATTCAGCAGCTTCAAAAACAAAAGAATATGACCATCTTCCTGACGACTCACTACATGGACGAGGCAGAGATCTGCTCGAAAATTGTTATCATGGATCACGGTAAAATCGTTGCCGTCGATACGCCTGAGAACCTGGAACGCCAGTATACCAGTACAGAGGTGGATGTTGTCTGCACACAGACAGAGCAACTGGAAAGCATACTGACACAGCGAGGCGTCTCTTATGACAAAACCGGGAACCGGATGATTTTCCGCACAAAGAACGCCCCCATGGTACTGGAAATTTTATGTTGCTGCAAAGAAACCATCCTTGATTTTGAAGTGAAAAACGGGACGCTGAATGAAGTGTTCCTTGCCATTACAGGAAAGGAGATTCGAAAGGTATGAATCCGGTCATCGCAATTATTGAAAGAAATCTGCTGAACTATATCCGCAACAAGGCACGGCTTTTCGGAAGTCTGTTTATGTCCTTTTTCATGCTGGTGATGTTTTCATTTTTGATGAAATCCTCTATGAGCGGTTTGGGCCAGCCCATGAACTATCTGCTGGCCGGCGTCATCATCATGACGGTTTTTCAAACCGGCATTAACCATTCCTCCGAGATTTTGTCTGACATCGCAGGCGGTTACATGAAAGAGGTTATGGTGGCCCCCATTTCCCGCAGCGAAATTTCCATTGGCAACATTACGGCGGGAGCGCTGGTGGCAACCCTGCAGGGAGCCATTATGATGATACTTGCCATTTTTCTGGGGCTTCATGTTTCGATTTTGCAGTTTCTGTTGATGTTAATCGTAATGCTGCTCTCAGCTATGACTTTCAGCGCCATCGGTCTGTTCCTTGCAACCGTTTCCCGGAACGCCCCCGCCTTTCAAACGGTCACTTCCATGGTCATGATGCCTCTGACCTTTGTTTCCGGCGCATACATCCCCACAACGATCATGCCCGGTTTCCTCCTGCCGGTGGTTTATCTGAACCCGCTGACTTATACCACCTCCATTTTCCGCTATATTGCTTTGGGCGCGTATAAGCTGACCACGATGGAACTTTTAGAGCAGGGCATGGCGTTTGCTGTCGGTGGGTTTGTGATTACACCGATTATGGGCTTGGCAATCACCGTTTTGATCGGCGCCTTTTTCTTCGTACTATGTGTCCGTAAATTTGATCAGGCGGATTTCTCTACGGTAAAAGTCGCTGCGGGCATGCGCGGCGGCGGCGCACCGGCAAGGTAAGGGAGGTAACCTATGGAATTGCAGTTTGAACAGGTTTCAAAAAACTATAAAGACAAAAAAGTCCTCAAAGGAATTTCCCTCACCATGGGAACCGGAGTCTATGGGCTGCTGGGCCCCAATGGAGCGGGAAAGACGACCATGATACGAATTCTGGCCGATGTGCTGCGTCCCGGCCAAGGGCGGGTCTTATACGATGGCAGGGACATTCACGCCATGGGGGACGAATACCGGGCAAAAATCGGCTACCTGCCCCAGGATGTCAGCTTTTACGGCGACTTTACCGGCAAAGATTATCTGGAATATGCAGCGGCGCTGAAAGGTATGGATAAGTCCATGGCCAGAAAGCGGATAGAGGAATTGGCATACGTCGTTGGTTTGCAGAAGGATCTGGGCCGGAAATGCGCCGCCTATTCGGGAGGGATGCAGCGCAGGCTTGGCATCGCACAGGCCCTGCTGGACAGCCCGGAAATATTGATTCTGGATGAACCCACTTCCGGTCTCGATCCTTATGAGCGTATCAAATTCCGAAATATTATCTCCGCCTATGCAAAAGACCGTCTGGTGCTGCTTTCTACTCACATTGTTTCTGATGTGGAGCACATTGCCGCGCAGATTATGATGATGGAGTACGGCGTCATTCCATACACGCTTACCAGTGCAGAGTACATCAAAAAAATGGATGGATGTGTCTGGCTGGTGAAAATGCCTGCCCAGCAGCTTGTAGAATATCAAAATCAGGCCGTTATCAGCAATGTCATTGCCAAAGGCGACCATATGGAAGTGCGCGTCATTGATGAATCAAAGCCCGCTCGTGAAGCAGTGCAGGCTGTGCCCACATTGGAGGATGCCTATTTATATATTTTCAACTACTTGCCCGGAAAGAAGAGGAGGTAATGTTCATGTCACTATTCTATTTTGAACTCCGAAAGCTGCTGTTCCATAAGAAAACCAGCCTTTTGCTGCTGTGTCTGTTTGCGCTTTACAGCGTGATTGGCTTTACTTCCACGATATTTCTGATCGGCAGCAATGACAGTTACCGTGCATATGAGAAAATGGCCGCTGTTTATGAGGGATCGTTTGACAGTGAAAAGGCGGCTGAAGCAGAACGCATTTATAATGAGGTGAGCGCCCGCTATGGCACAGATTCCAGGATGATCGCCCGAAGCGTCAAAGACCAGCCGGAGATCATTTTAGCGGTGAACTACTACGCCTATGCCCAGCGAGTAGAGGAATATTGGAACGGTACGCCGCCGGAGAGTGCCGAAGAACCCTATGGCATTGCTCTTCTGAAATCCAAGCTGACAGAGTTGGAGAGCCAGGGAAAGCAGGATACATTCGCCTATGGGGAGCTCTCTGATGCCCTGCAATGCCTGACTGAACTTGGAGAACCGGCGTTTGCCAATATTTTGCTGTGGGAGAACTTGTTCAACAACTGGGGGGAGCATATGATGCAGTTTCTGCTGTTTGTGCCGCTGGCATTTATCATTGCCCCGGTTTTTGCTGTGGAACGGTCAAGCGGCATGGACAATCTGATCTTAAGTTCCCGCCATGGCCGGAAAAAGATTGTCACAACGAAGCTGTTGAGTGTACTTGTCGCCTCCACCGTTGTAGTCACATTGTATTTGGCAGCTACCTTTCTTTTCGGTTTTCTTCCTCACAAAAGCCTGCATGGATGGAATGCTGCCATTCAGTCCATTCCCACATATGCCAGATCCATGTTCCCATTCAAGGCCTGGCAGCTTGCACTTGTGGGAGCCGCATGGCTCCTTTTCACCGGTGCGGTTTACAGCCTGATTGTCAGCTTTATTTCCTCTCGTATGAAAAGCCAGATGGGGACGGCAGGCATCAGCCTGGTGCTTCTGTTTGTAAATGTGGGACTGGCAGCAATGGGTGATACGGTTCTCCAAAAAATCCAGCCACTTGTGGACTTTGGACTGGCAAACGTCACTTTAATAAAAGAGGTATTCGGCGCGCATAAACTTTTTGATGTATTTGGCGTGAGTATCAGCTACCCTGTTATGGCGGTTTTTGTTTTAACCTCTGTTGCTGGTCTCGCTGTCTTTGGGATTTACCGGGGACAAAGGAGCAGAACCGCTGCATAAACAGCATTGTTTTTATCTGCTATTTGGTCAATCGGAACCGTCGAACCCCGGTAGATGGCCCGGCGGCTCGGTCAACGGGCTTGTTTTTTCGTTTTCAGTGCCGCGACAACATAGCAATGAATACAGACATGATACAAGGCAGAATAATGCCAAAAAGCCCATAGAAAGCCAAAAACCTCACAGAAAGAAGTTGACAAATACAAAACCGCCTGCTATATTTTGGATAGGACAAAGACGTTCTTTTTATAGGGGAAAGAGCGTCTTTTTTGCTATATTCGGTTAGAAGTCTGAAAATACAGAACTGATGTTCTGATATCGGACACAAAAAAGCCGTTTCATATGAAAAGGAGAATGGAAATGAGTAAGTATACAAAAAAGGACATTATCCGCCTGGTGGAGGAGGAGGATGTGGAATTTATCCGGCTGCAGTTTACGGATTTGTTTGGAAACCTGAAGAATGTGGCCATTACCTCCAGTCAGCTGGAGAAGGCGCTGAGCAATAAGTGCATGTTTGACGGGTCCTCCATTGACGGGTTTGTACGCATGGAGGAATCGGATATGTATCTGTATCCGGATTTGGATACCCTGGCAATTTTTCCCTGGCGGCCCCAGCAGGGGAAGGTAGCCCGGCTGATCTGCGATGTGTACCGGCCGGATCGGACGCCCTTTGAAGGGGATCCCCGGTATATCCTGAAGAAGGTGGTGGACCAGGCCCGGGATATGGGATACCAGTTTGACGTGGGACCGGAGTGTGAATTCTTTCTTTTTCACACCGATGACAACGGATTGCCCACCACCATTTCCCATGAGCGGGCAGGATATTTTGACCTGGGCCCCATGGATCTGGGAGAAAATGCCAGGCGGGATATTGTGCTGACCCTGGAGGATATGGGCTTTGAGGTAGAATCCTCCCACCATGAGATGGCAGCGGCCCAGCACGAGATTGATTTCCGCTATGACGATGCTCTCACCACGGCGGACAACATTATGACCTTTAAGTTGGCTGTGAAAACCATTGCCCGGCGCTTCGGGCTTCACGCCACCTTTATGCCAAAGCCCAAGTACGGGGTAAACGGCTCCGGCATGCACACCAATATGTCCCTGTCCCGGGAGGGCAAGAATATTTTCCGGGATGACGAGGATGCCCTTGGTCTCAGTCAGGAGGCCTATTACTTTATCGGCGGGCTGATTCGGCATATTAAGGGAATCACAGCCATTACCAATCCCATTGTAAATTCCTATAAAAGGCTGGTGCCCGGCTATGAGGCGCCGGTTTATATTGCCTGGTCTGGCAGGAACAAAAAGCTAATGATCCGCATTCCGGAGGGGCAGGGGGACAATACCCGCATTGAGCTGCGCAGTCCGGATCCCTCCTGCAATCCCTATCTGGCCCTGGCCGTGTGTCTGGCCGCGGGTCTGGATGGGATTCGAAATGAGATTCTGCCTCCAAAGCCGGTGGACGGCAATGTGGCAGCCATGTCCCCGGAAGAGCGGGAGGCGCTTGGCATTGCTTCCCTGCCGGGAAATCTTATGGAGGCACTGGAGGAGCTGGAGAGGGATTCCCTCCTTATGGAGGTGCTGGGGGAGAATGCAGGCGCGAAATATATTTTGGCCAAGAAGGAGGAATGGGCCCGGTATTGTGAGCAAGTCACGGACTGGGAAGTGGATACCTACCTGTACCGAATCTGACAGATAACAGAAAAGGACAGGGGGTGGAAATGTGACGAATATTATCGTGCTGTTTCCCAAGGCGGAGGATGCAAAAAATATTCGCAATTTACTGGTGCGCCATGGCTTCCAGGTGCCGGCAGTGTGTACCACAGGAGGCCAGGCCCTGGGCTGTGCCAATTCCCTGGATGACGGGATTGTGGTGTGCGGGTACAAGTATCCGGATATGCTGTATACCCAGCTAAAGGAATGCCTGCCGCCCCATTTCGAAATGCTTCTGGTGGCCTCCCAGCGGGTTTTTGGCGAGTGCGCAGGCAGCGGGGTTATGTGTGTGACCATGCCCATCAAGGTGCAGGATCTGATTAATACCCTGGAGATGATGTGCGCCAACATTGCCCGGAGAAGGAAAAAGCAGCGGCAAAGGCCCAAGGTCCGCTCAGAGGAGGATCAGCGGATGATCAGGGAGGCCAAGGAGCTTTTGATGGAGCGTAATGGCATGACAGAGGAGGAGGCTCACCGGTATATTCAAAAATGCAGCATGGACAGCGGAACCAATCTGGTGGAAATGGCGGAGATGGTGCTCAGTATGATGCGCATATAGAAGAAGGGTCCGAAGCGGGAAGAAGCATGGGAGCAGGCTCCGGTGAAAAATGGATAAGCAGGGAGGAAGCAAGTGAAATTTACAAAAATGCATGGCATTGGAAACGATTATGTATATGTGGACTGTACCAGAGAAATGCTGGCTCATCCGGCCGAGATTGCCCGGCTGATCAGCGACCGGCACAAGGGCATTGGCTCCGACGGCCTGATTTTGATTCGGGATTCCAAGGAGGGGGATTTTCGCATGGAAATGTATACTGCGGACGGCTCCCTGGGGCGTATGTGCGGAAACGGCATTCGCTGTGTGGCCAAGTATGTCTACGATAAGGGGCTAACAGACAAGACGGAGCTTCGGGTAGAGACCCTGTCCGGAGTAAAAACCCTTACGCTTTATGTGGCCGGCGGCCAGGTGGAGCGGGTGCGGGTAAATATGGGAGAACCGGTTCTTCATCCGGAACAGATTCCCGTGAAAGGAGAGGGAGAACAGCTGGTAAACGCGCCCATTACAGTGGACGGAACAGAGTACCGCATGACCTGTGTGTCCATGGGAAATCCCCACGCAGTGATTTTTTGGAAAAAGCTGGAAAAATTTTCCATTGAAAAAATAGGACCGCTTTTTGAGGCACATCCCCGGTTTCCGGAGCGGGTGAATACCGAGTTTGCCCAGGTTCTGGACCGGAAAAATATCCGCATGCGTGTCTGGGAGCGGGGCTCCGGAGAAACCATGGCCTGCGGAACCGGGGCCTGTGCTGTGGCTGTGGCAGCAGCCCTGAACGGTTACACAGATCGCCAGGTGACCCTGCATCTTTTGGGAGGAGATCTGGAAATTCAGTGGGACAAAGAGGACAACTGCGTCTATATGACAGGCCCGGCCACCACCGTCTATACCGGTGAAATCCATTTAGTCGCTCTTGAATAAATATGGAACAAATATCAAAGGCTGCAAAGGCCCAGGAAAGTCACAAAGGCCCAGGAAAGTCACAAAGGCCCAGGAAAGTCACAAAGGCGCACGAGAGAAATTTTCATGGGTGTATTATCCCATGAAAATTTCTCTCATAGAGTGTGCGCCAAAGGGACTTTCCTCTTCAGTGCCGTCGCGCAGCGACATCAAATAGGAGGAACTTATGTTTAAGGTGAATGAAAATTATTTAAAGCTTCCGGGGAGCTATCTGTTCTCCACCATTGGAAAAAAGGTGGCAGCTTATCAGGCGGCTCATCCGGATACAGAGATTATCCGGTTGGGTATCGGAGATGTGACCCAGCCTTTGGCTCCGGCCATTATTGAGAGCCTGCACAGGGCTGTGGAGGAGATGGGACAGGCGGAGACCTTCCGGGGCTATGCGCCGGATCTGGGCTATGCCTTTCTTCGGGAAGCCATTGCCCGGAACGATTACCAGGACAGAGGGGCAGAGATTGGGGCGGATGAGATTTTTATCAGCGACGGGGCCAAGAGCGATTCGGGAAATATCCAGGAGATTTTCAGCACGGATAATCGGATAGCTGTGTGTGATCCGGTGTATCCGGTGTATGTGGACAGCAATGTTATGGCGGGAAGAACCGGCGTCTACGATCCGGCAAGAGAGACCTGGAGTGATGTGATCTATATGCCCTGTACGGCAGAAAACGGCTTTAGCCCGGAATTTCCGGCAGAGACGCCGGATTTGATTTATCTGTGTTTTCCAAACAATCCCACAGGATCCGTCATTACGAGGGAGCGGCTCCAGGAATGGGTGGATTATGCAAACAAAATAGGAGCAGTGATCATCTATGACGCTGCCTATGAGGCCTATATTTCAGAGGAAAACGTGCCCCACACCATCTATGAATGTGGGGGAGCCCGCACCTGCGCCATTGAGCTGAAAAGCTTCTCCAAAAATGCCGGCTTTACCGGGGTGCGCCTGAGCTACACGGTGATCCCCAAGGAGCTGAAGTGCGGGGATACGGCGCTTCACAGCCTTTGGGCCAGACGCCACGGCACCAAATATAACGGCGCCCCCTATATCATTCAGCGGGCCGGGGAGGCGGTTTATTCCCCGGAGGGAAAGGCTCAGCTAAAGGAGCAGGTGGCCTATTACATGAAAAATGCCCGGGTGATCTGCCAGGGGCTTAAGGAGGCCGGCTATACGGTTTCCGGCGGAGTCAACGCCCCCTATATCTGGCTGAAAACTCCGGGAAGCATGACCTCCTGGGAATTCTTTGACTATCTGCTGGAGAAGGCCCATGTGGTGGGAACCCCGGGCTCCGGCTTTGGCCCCAGCGGGGAGGGGTATTTCCGGCTAACCGCCTTTGGATCCTATGAGAATACGGTGGCAGCCCTGGAGCGGATCAAAAGGCTCTAGGGCTGGGGAAATTTTACAAAAGATGAATTCCCAGGAGCTCAGCCTCGTGGCGCACCTGATCCGGCCAGAGAGAGGCCTGGACCTCGCCGATATGGGCCTTTCGCAGGAAAAACATACAGATCCGGGACTGACCGATGCCGCCGCCGATGGTGTAGGGCAGCTTATTCTCCAGAATGGCCTTCTGGAAGGGAAGCTTGGCCCGTTCCTCACAGCCGGCCAGGGAGAGCTGGCGCTTTAAGGCCTCGGCATCCACCCGGATTCCCATGGAGGACAGCTCCAGGGCGTGCCCCAGAACGGGATACCACACCAGAATGTCCCCGTTTAAATGCCAGTCGTCGTAGTCCGGGGCCCGGCCGTCGTGGCGCTCCCCGTTGGAGAGCACATCTCCGATTTCCATAAGGAACACGGCGCCCTTTTCCTTTGCGATCCGATCCTCCCGCTCCTTGGGAGTGCAGTCCGGATACAGATCCAAAAGCTCCTGGGTGGTGATAAAGAAAATCTCCCTGGGCAGCAGCTCCTCTATGTAGTCATAGTGAATGGCCATGTACTTTTCCGTCTTTTTCAGAGCCTTATAAATGCTACGGACGGTCTCCTTTAAGAATTCCGTGTTTCGGCTCTCCTTGAGAATAATCTTCTCCCAGTCCCACTGGTCCACATAGATGGAGTGTACATTGTCCGTGTCCTCGTCCCGGCGAATGGCGTTCATGTCCGTATAAAGGCCCTCCCCAATGTGAAAGCCGTATTGCTTCAGCGCATTGCGCTTCCATTTGGCCAGAGAGTGGACGATCTCGGCAGGGCGATCCCCTTGCTCCTTGATGCCGAAGGTCACAGGGCGCTCTACCCCGTTCAGGTTATCATTGAGTCCGGACTCCGGTTTTACAAACAAAGGAGCAGATACCCGCAGCAGATAGAGCTGCTCGGACAGGGTTTTCTGAAAAAAGTCCTTTACCGTCTTAATGGCAATCTGTGTATCGTAGAGGGAGAGGGCGCTCTGGTACCCCTCCGGCAGAAAAAAATGTTCCATAAACTCCTCCTTCTTGGAAAACTTCCAACGATTGATATTTATTATAGCAGAGTTTTTGGAAAAGAAAAGAAAAAAATGCTTGCAATCAAAAAACAAGTGTGCTATCATGTGCAACAAGATATAGCAAAAGGCTATGAGAAATGCGAGGAACAAGGCTGGGATGACCAGGCACCGACAGGAATACGGCGTCACCGACTGAGAGCGCTGTTTGGAAGAGGTCATTTTGGGAACACTTGGGAGCAGATCCTTTGAGCCGGTCCTTTGTCGAAGCCCTGGCGGGCAAGTCAAAAGAGGCAGGGGTAGGAGGGTACGCAGGCATGCGTTATGTGCAAGAGTGGAACAACTAAAGTCATCAAAGGCGATAGGCTTTACCTGGTTCAATGCGGGTGGTACCGCGGGAATACAAGTGTAAATCTCGCCCCGGAAATCGGAAGATTCCCGGGGTTTTTTTGCATTCTCATATGGTCCGGAAAGAGAGGAAAACTATGAAATATGTGACAGGGACAGCAGAAAGGAAAACAGCAGATTTGGAGGAGCTTTTAAGAGAGGAATCGGAGGGAAAAACCCTGCGTCTCTGGGGAGCAGTCCATGCCATTCGAAGTATGGGAGAGGTGGTTTTTGTGGTGCTGCGCCGGCGGGAGGGACTTTTACAGTGCGTATATGAGGAGGGAAAGGCCGCCTTTGCCATCAAGGGGCTTAGGGAGGCTTCCACTCTGGAGGTGGAGGGAGTGGTAAAAAGGGAGCCCCGGGCGCCGCAGGGAGTGGAGCTTAGGCTGACGGACATACGGGTGCTCTCAGAGCCGGCGGCGCCACTGCCTCTGGCGGTTTCCAAGTGGAAGCTTGACACCTCCCTGGAGGCTAAGCTTAACATGCGCTCGGTTTCCCTGCGCAATGTGCGGGAGCGGGCAAAATTTAAGCTTCAGGAGGGCATTGTCCGGGGCTTTCGGGATTATCTCTATAGCCAGGGCTTTACGGAGATTCACACTCCCAAGATTGGAGCCCGGGGCGCAGAGGGAGGCTCCAACCTGTTTCGGCTGGACTATTTTCACCGGCCTGCGGTGCTGGAGCAGAGTCCCCAGCTGTATAAGCAGATGATGGTGGGAGTGTTTGACCGGGTATTTGAGACGGGACCTGTGTTTCGGGCGGAAAAGCACAACACCAAGCGGCATCTCAACGAATATACCAGTCTGGACCTTGAGATGGCCTATATAGAAGGCTTTGCGGATGTGATGACAATGGAAACAGGATTTTTACAGTATACCATGGAGCTTCTTGCGAAAGACTATGGAAGAGAGCTTGGGCTTCTGGAGATTTCCCTGCCAAAGATCCGGGAGATTCCGGCCGTGCGCTTTGACACAGCAAAGAAGCTGGTTTCGGAAAAATACCGCCGGCCCATTAAAAATCCCTTTGATCTGGAGCCGGAGGAGGAAGTGCTAATTGGAAAATATTTCCAGGAAGAATATGATTCTGATTTCGTGTTTGTGACCCATTACCCATCCAAAAAGCGTCCCTTCTATGCCATGGACGATCCGGCGGATCCTCGTTTTACCCTAAGCTTTGATCTCCTATACAGGGGAATGGAAATCACCACCGGGGGCCAGCGGATTCACGATTACGGGATGCTTTTGGAAAAGCTTGAGAAGAGGGGCATGACAAGAGAGGGACTGGAGCAATACCTGGACACCTTTAAGTATGGCATGCCGCCCCACGGAGGCCTGGGCATTGGTCTGGAGCGTCTTACCATGCGTCTGTGCGGGGAGGACAATGTGCGGGAGACCACCCTGTTTCCCCGGGATCTGAGCCGTCTGGAGCCCTAGAGGTTTTGGAGGGAAACAGGCCTTGGAAATAGAGAGGCCTTATAGCCTGTCCCGCAATTGGGAAAAGAGGAAGATTCTGCCATGCAGAAAATGTGAGAGAGAAAGGGAGATTCAATATGGACAGAGTAACGGACGAGACCATTGCCTATGTGGGAATTTTGGCAAAGCTTGAGCTGTCCTTGGAGGAAGCAAAGCAGGCCAAGGAGGATATGAACCACATGCTGGAGTATATGGAGCTTCTTAATGACCTGGACACAGAGGGCGTGGAGCCCATGTCCCACGTATTTCCCATACAGAACGTATTTCGGGAGGACGTGGTGGAAAACGGAGACGACCGGGAAGCCATTTTAAGC
Organism: uncultured Lachnospiraceae bacterium; assembly: GCA_947574135.1. GTDB lineage: Bacteria > Bacillota > Clostridia > Lachnospirales > Lachnospiraceae > RGIG4284. Next base: position 3,944 of record CANPIM010000031.1, on the reverse strand, counting down.
AATGCTCCGGCTAAGAAGGAAGGCTCCTTTCTGGCGCCGAAAACCGTGGAGATATAAATCACAGAGGCCAGGAGGACAAAGAAAGCCTGGATGGCTGAGAAATCATAGGGAGAGTGACATACATGGGTTTGATGGATTTGACAGCCCTGGAGCTGGGAAAGAAAATTAAGGCCGGGGAGCTGACGGCTATGGACGCAGTGGAGGCCGCGCTGGCTTCCATAGAGGAAAAGGAGGAGAGGCTTCACAGCTTTTTGACAGTGGATCCAAAAGGAGCCCTGGAGCAGGCGAAGGCTGTGCAGAAGCGCATAGAGACCGGGGAGCTAAAGGGACCTCTGGCCGGAGTGCCGGTGGCCGTCAAGGATAATCTTTGCACCAGGGGCATGCTCACTACCTGTGCCTCCCGGATTCTGTACAATTTTAAGCCTCCCTACACGGCGGAGGCAGTGGCGAATCTCCAAAGGGCCGGCGGGATCGTCATCGGAAAGACCAATATGGATGAGTTTGCCATGGGCAGCACCACGGAGACCTCAGCCTTTGGCATTACCAGAAATCCCTGGAACCTGGAGCATGTGCCCGGGGGCTCCTCCGGGGGCTCCTGTGCGGCGGTGGCGGCCCGGGAGTGTCCGCTTTCCCTGGGAAGTGATACAGGGGGCTCCATTCGTCAGCCCAGCTCCTATTGTGGGGTCACCGGGCTAAAGCCCACCTACGGTACCGTATCCCGCTATGGGCTGGTGGCCTATGGCTCCTCTCTGGATCAGGTGGGGCCCATTGCCCGGGATGTGTCTGACTGTGCGGCGCTTTTGGAGGCCATTGCCTCCTATGACAGGAAGGACAGCACTTCCGTACAGCGGGCGGAATATGATTTTACCTCCGCTCTTCAGGAGGATGTGGCAGGGCTGCGAATTGGTATCCCTAAGGACTATTTTGGAGAAGGCCTGGATGCCCAGGTGCGAAACGCCATTCTGGGGGCGGCAAAGCTTTTGGAAAAGCGGGGAGCCATTTTGAAGGAATTTGATCTGGGACTGGTGCCCTATGCCATTCCGGCCTATTACATTATCTCCTCGGCGGAGGCCAGCTCCAACCTGGCCCGGTTTGACGGCATCAAATACGGCTATCGGGCCGGGGAATATGAGGGACTTCACAGCATGTACAAAAGATCTCGCTCCCAGGGCTTTGGAGCGGAGGTCAAGCGGCGGATTATGCTGGGAAGCTTTGTGCTGAGCTCCGGGTATTACGAGGCCTATTATATCAAGGCCTTAAAGGTCAAGGCCCTTATCAAGGAGGCCTTTGACCGGGCCTTTGACCACTGTGATGTGATCTTAGCCCCGGCAGCGCCCTCCACAGCCCCGAAGATTGGCGCCTCCTTAAAAGATCCGCTGAAAATGTACCTGAGTGATATTTACACCGTAGCCGCTAACCTGGCCGGGCTCCCGGGGCTCAGCCTTCCTTGCAAGTTGGATGACAAGGGCCTTCCCATTGGCCTGCAGCTTTTGGGGAACTGCTTCCAGGAAAAGAAAATCATCCGGGCCGGATATACTCTGGAGCAGGCATTGGGCGGCCATTTTCCGGCACCCAAAGAAGTGTTAAAAGAGACAGGAGGGAAATGCCATGAGCAGACAGTATGAGACCGTCATCGGACTGGAGGTCCATGTGGAGCTGGCCACGGAGACGAAAATATTCTGTGGCTGCAGCACCAGGTTCGGAGGAGCGCCCAACACCCACACCTGTCCGGTGTGTACCGGTATGCCGGGTTCTCTTCCGGTGTTAAACAAAAAGGTGGTGGAATACGCCATAGCCGTGGGCCTGGCCACAGGCTGCAAAATTACCCGGTACTGTAAATTTGACAGAAAGAACTATTTTTACCCCGACAATCCCCAGAACTACCAGATTTCCCAGCTTTATCTGCCTATCTGTCGGGACGGCGGGGTGGAGATCGAGACGCCGGCGGGAAAAAAGGTTATCGGGATTCATGAGATTCATATGGAGGAGGATGCGGGAAAGCTTATTCATGATGAGTGGGAGGACTGCTCCCTGGTGGATTACAACCGAAGCGGCGTGCCCCTCATAGAGATTGTGTCGGAGCCGGATATGGGATCGGCAGAGGAGGTTATTGCTTATCTGGATAAGCTGCGCCTGATTATCCGATATCTGGGCGCCTCGGACTGCAGGCTTCAGGAGGGATCCATGCGGGCGGATGTAAACCTGTCTGTGCGGGAGGTGGGGACAAAAGCCTTTGGCACCCGCACGGAGATGAAAAACCTAAACTCCTTTAAGGCCATCTCCCGGGCCATTGCAGGGGAGAGAAGCCGGCAAATTGAGCTCTTGGAGGCGGGGAAGCCGGTGATCCAGGAAACCCGCCGCTGGGACGACAACAAAGAATATTCCTATGCCATGCGTTCCAAGGAGGATGCCAAGGATTACCGGTATTTCCCCGAGCCGGATCTGGTGCCTGTATCCATCAGCCAGGAGTGGCTGGAGGAAATTCGGGCCCGGCAGCCGGAGCTGCGCAGCGAGAAGCTTGTGCGCTATAAAAAGGAATATGATATTCCGGAGTACGATGCCCGGATTCTCACAGAGTCCAGGTCTATGGCAGAGCTGTTTGAGGAGGCCTCCGCTATCTGCGGGAAGCCCAAAAAGGTCTCTAACTGGCTTATGGGAGAGACCATGCGCCTGTTAAAGGAGGCAGAGCAGGAGCCGGAGGATATTTCCTTTACAGCGGCACAGCTGGCCAAGCTTGTTGAGCTGGCAGACACAGGAGCCATCAACGGTCCGGCAGCCAAGGAGGTGTTTGTCCACATGTTTCAGGAGGGCGCGGATCCGGAGCAGTATGTAAAGGACCATGCTCTTGGGGCTGTCCGGGATGCGGGAGCCCTTCGGGAGACTGTCCGGCAGGTGCTAGAGGACAATCCCCAGTCTGTGGCCGACTACCGAGGCGGAAAGGAAAAGGCCCTGGGATTTCTGGTGGGTCAAACCATGAAGGCTATGAAGGGAAAGGCAGATCCGGGGCTGGTAAACCAAATTCTGAGAGAGCTTCTTTGAGAGAAAAGGCAAAAGAAGGAGAGAAAGAAGGCGGGATCAGGGCTTTGCCTTCTCCCGCAGGAACTCCTCACAGGCAGGGTCTTTCATATCATAGACCCGGCTCCACTCCTTGGTGGCATCATTTCTCTGGGTCTGGCAGCGGTTTCGGTACAGAAAGCGAATGAGGGGATAGGGATCGATCCAGATTTCGTTGTTTCCCTCCTTCTGGGATTCGTCAAAGATGAGCTGAATGCCAAAATGCAGGTGGGTGATGTCAATATTGTTTACGTCCTCTGTGGTGCTGTAGCCTGTATGTCCCATGTAGCCGATGACATCCCCGGCCTTTACCACGCTGCCCTCCGCAAGATCCAGGGCATAGGGAAAGCCCTGACGCAGATGGGCGTAGTAATAATAGCGCTTCTTGTCAAAGCTACGGATACCGATGCGCCAGCCTCCGTACTGGTTCCAGCCCAGAGCCTCCACATAGCCGGATTCCACGGCAACAATAGGAGTTCCCACCTGCCCCATCATGTCGTGTCCCAGATGGGGACGCCGGTATCCGTAGCTTCGGCTGGCTCCGAAATCATCATAATCGCTGTAGGGAAAATCCTTGGCAATGGGAAGATAGGCCTTTAGGCCATAGCGCTTCTCCCAGCCATTTTCCGTTTGCAGCTCATATTCTCCCACCAGTCCCCCCAGCACGGCGGTGTAGGCCTCCAGATAATAGTCATAATATTTCAGATCCTTGGTAAGTGCATCCATATCCTTGCCATCCAGAAGGGCCTGGGCGGCTTCTGCAAGGTAAGCCTCCACCTGCTTTGCGCTTCCAAAATCCCCGCCGGTCCTGGCAGCGGTGTAGGCCAGAAGCTCAATCCAGGACAGGTGAACGGGAGTATTCCAGGTGTCCACATCGTAGGCATAGCTTT
>CANPIM010000030.1 GCA_947574135.1 uncultured Lachnospiraceae bacterium | reverse complement strand
GCAAGCATATGCAAATAGCGGGCCTCTGCCCCGTCAAGAAATTCCAGCCATTCCTTTGGACGGATAAAGGGATTGGGAGCCTTTGGCTCCTTTTGCATCTGTGCATACTTTTCCAGGGTGTGATTCTGCCCCGTATGGTTGCCAAGAACCAGATCTACCGGCTCCTTTCGAACCTTTCTAAGGCTGGCAATATAATGCTCCCGCCAAGCTTCCGTGCCAAATTTTACAATGGAATCCCGGCAAAGAGTATTGAGGCCAATGCCTCCATAAAGGCCGGCCAGATGGGTTTCTCCCTGCTCTGTTAGCTCGGCAAAATAGGAGATAACCCCCATGGTATGTCCCGGCGTGGAGACGGCGCGGATTTTTGTGCTTCCCAGCTGAATCACATCCCCGTCCTCCAACAATACATCCGGTTCAAAGAGATCCAGAAATGCATGGCGGGAATCCGCAATTAGGGCCAGCTCCGGACGGGTTCGGAACATTTTGGCATCCTCCGCGCCCAAAAAGGTTTTTGCTCCGGAGAGGGACTGCAAAAATTTTGTTGTTCCAAAATGATCAAAGTGTCCATGCGTATGAAGAATATACCGGATATTTCTGGGGTCAAAGCCTGCCTCCCAGATAGACTGAACCATCTGGGCCCGACTGGTAGGATAGGTGGTGTCAATAAGAATCAGCCCTTCCTCCGTATCAAATAGATAGGAGCCCACGTCCTTATTTCCCACAAAATAGAGATTGGCAAAAATCCGAAAGGGCTTTACATAGTACTCCTCCGGATATTTGTAAAAATGTTCGTGGCTGCTTACCTGAAACGCATATTTTGATGACATCATAACTCCTTTCCGGGCCAGGGCGCTCCCTTAGCCCATAAGATGGTTGGGGATAAAGGAAACAATCCCCGGACACAAGGCACAGAGCACCAGCACAAACACAATCACACCCAAAAAGGGCAGCACAGTCCTTGCAATCTTTCCCACAGGGATTCCTCCCACGCCGCTGACCACAAACAGAAGTCCTCCTACAGGCGGCGTTAAATTTCCTACTACTGAAATTGTACACAAAATCACACCAAATGCAATAGGATCATAGCCAATAGAAGTAATCACCGGCAATAATAAGGGCGCCAGCTACAATAATACACATATCTACAGTCCCCATAGAGACGCCCTCCAGGAAATCTCTTTGTCCTCCCAGGGTACTGTCTGGGAAAACCTGAATGTCAATGGAACCGCCGGTTTCCTCCTTTACCTTTTCACTCATGGTTGTGGTAGTCTGAATAATGGAAGTGGAATTTCCCAGGGTGGCGGCCAGGGTCAAAGTCCTTGTATCCCCGGTTCCGGCAGCATCCTCCTGGGATGTTTCAGAATTGGACGTTGCATCCTGGGAGACCTCTGTGCTCGGCTCACTAGGTGCTGCAGGAGCATTTTCCTCTGAACTACCACAGCCGCCCAGCAGACTGGCCGTCATGGTAATTCCCAGAATCATGGCAAATAGTTTTTTTGTTTTCATAAAAATACCTCCTTTTCATAAAATCCTACAATGTGTTTGAAGTTTGCATGGCTTATTATAAAATGTACAATGTTTTGAATCAACCGCCGATTTTTTAGAAAGTGAATGGCAATTTGTACAAAAGTAAAAATCCAATAAATTGTTAAAAATATAAATAAATGTTAAATTTGACAATATTTTTGAAATATGATAAACTAAAACTCAAGAGACACATAAACAGAAAAGATACCATCTCTTGACAAGCATACTTCTGTGAAAAGGAATCTATAAATGCACCTGCGAGATACCAAACCTCCCTATTACATAAAAAGCATGTTTTTTCGCGTTTTGACAGCGTTATTAATTCTGGTAGGAATTTTGCTGTTTTTATTTATGGGTATTGGCTATAAGCTTCTGATAAACAATGCCATGGATCAGGCCGAGACTACGGAAATGGATATGCTGCAAAAGACCAGCGATATTGTGGAAATGTCTCTGGATTCTCTATATGCCATATCCGTGAACCTGACCTCCAACGAGCATATTATCTCGGCTGTTGTGGCTCCGGACACTACCAGAAACGACCGGACCTTTGAGATTCAAAAGCTTCTCAACCGGACCTGTATGGAGAACGATCTGATTCAAAGCATCTTTTTGTATGTGGACTATGACAGCACCCTCTACTCCGCCAACAATCAGATTTTTTACCATGCCAATGAGGAGGAGATAAGAAGGATCCTAGATTTTTTTGATGCTCTGGGTGTAAGGACACAGGCCGATCCGGTTTTATGCAACCTGGAGGACGGGGTATACCTTGTCCAGGATTTTCCTCTGACCGGGCGGGATCGGCTGGGGATTTTGATTCTAAAGCTGAGTAATTCTGAGTTTTACCAGCTAATCCAGGGAAAAAACAAGCACAATACGCCTATTTTGGTATTTGATTCCCAGGGGTTTCCTATTTTTTGGGAAAATACCGGGATGACAGTGAAGGAGCTGAAAAGACATAGAGAGGCGGCCCTGGAGGGAGGAGCGAAGAAGCCCTGGCGTGTGTTTACATCGGAACATACAAGGCTCTTATTTTTATATCAAAGTGATTATCAGATTACCTTTCAGGACATGGAGGTTTTGATAATGCCCATGCTTTCCTTTCTTCTGATTGCTCTGCTGGTTGGAGTTTTGTATGCAATTTTTGCTTCCCATACTACCTATAAACCGATCCGGGATTTTATGAAAATGGTAACTGACGATTCCTTTCAGCCAGGGAATTTGACGGATGCGCCGGTTAAAAATGAGATGGATTATTTGAATCAGCTCTTTCGAAAGACCATTCTTGCAAATCAGGAACTAAGCGGGGCATTAAAAAGTCTGCTCCCGGAGATGGAATGCCGGCTGCTTGCGGATATTTTGGAAACCTCCCTGTCAGAACAACAGATCGACAACTTTTTGTTCAGTATAAATTCAAAGTTGAATTCCCCTGGAAAATTTATGATTCTGGTGGTGAATCCAAAAGGAGAGGAGGAGCTTTTTAAGTCTTACACCTCCCAGGTAAAAAAAGCTCTTCTGAATTTGGAAATTCCGGATAGCACAGTCCGCATGACGGGAAACAGCCATAGCTGGGTGATTCTCTTAAAGGTTGCCCCGGATACAGAATCAGAAAAAATAGATGAATATGAAAAATATTTGATGAATAGCATCCAAAATATTGTGAAATCCAAAGATGTCCTCCTTCAAATTGGGGTGGGAAACAGGAAGGATTCTATTTTGGACATTCCCCAGTCCTATGAGGAGGCCAAGGCTGCACTTTTGCTGAATCGCTACCAAGATACAAAGGCCAAAAATGAAAATCATCTGTTTGAGATGAAAAACAGGGTGGATGCCTTTCTCTTGCATTTTTCCACCTGTGTTTTGTATGAAAGAGAAAGGTGTAAAACAGAGGCCCGGTCCTTTCAATGTCATTTAGTTTATGCATAACTCCATTAAGTTTGCTCTTTTCCCCCGTTTTATGGGAAAAATTCCATTAAGTTAAGAAAATGATATTAAGATAAGTCAATGTTCCGTTAAATTAAGTAGAAAGGGATGGACTTTTTTTCTTAGAAATGCTATTATAATGGCACATAAACAAGTTTAACGGATACACAAATTGCTCTGATTTCAGAAAAAAGACTATATAGTTTTTTATTGAAATATAAAAGATTAAAAAAGTCAAAAGATACAGAAAATTTAACAGGATTCATTAAAGAAAAAGAAAAACGTCACCCGTAGAACGACTAGCGGAGAGGTTTTTCTTTTTTGTCTCTATTAATCTATTTTGTGAAAGGAAAATAAGACTATGAAAATTGTAAACATCAAAAGCAGTGTTCCGGGAAAAGTAAAAACATCTTTAAATGAAGCTATTGCGGATGCTGTTGCCATGCGGCAGAAAGAGGCCGGAAAAGCGGATCGCAGTTTTTCCCGTAAACGTCTATTACCAATCGAAACAATGTTTAAACTCCTGCTTTCAATGCGTGGGGGCAGTTTAAAAAAAGAACTCGTGGATGCCGGTATTGATGCGACTGCTTCCGCTTTCGTACAAAGGAGAAAACAGATGGACTGGATGGACTTTGAAAACCTGTTTGAATCCTTTAACAACCGCAGTCAGGATACAGAGACCTTCAAAGGCTATCAGGTACTTGCAATAGACGGAACAGCAGTCAATCTTCCCACAAATCCCAAGGCATCAAGCTACATGTCCAATGGTGGAAAGCGAAAAGGATATAATCAACTTCACGCAAATATCCTTTATGACGTTTTGAGCAAAACATACACACATTGCATTATCCAACCGCAACCGGAAACGGATGAAGTGGAAGCATTGTGGTTCATGCTTAGGTGGTATAACTTCCCGTCCAACACATTAATTGTTGCTGATCGTGGCTACGAATCGTACAACAACTTTGCATATCTATTGGAATCTGGTCTGCATTTTTTGATCCGTGTCAGACAGGATCGCTCCGCCATGCGTGAAATTGCCAAACTGCCTATGATGGAACTGGATACGAAAGTATCTTTTACGATTACTACAACGCAGACGAACAAGGATAAAGCAAATGGCTATATCCTTGTGCAGACAAACAGGAACCGTATCCAAAGCAGTAAGTCCAGAGGGCAACGTTGGGATTTTCCTTCCCCCTATCCCATGTCTTTCCGGGTTGTGCGTGTTCTTCTGGACACCGGGCAGTACGAAACACTTGTCACGAATCTTCCATCCGAAATAACAGCACAGGAATTAAAAGAGTTATATCACGCTCGTTGGGGAATCGAGACGGCTTTTAGAGAGCTAAAATACGGGCTTGGCTTGGTCAATCTTCATGGAAAAAGTGACGATTTTGCCAAACAGGAGATCTATTGTGCCATGACTATGGCAAATTTTTGTTCAAGAATTGTAAACCAAGTCATTATCGAACAAGACGACAGACGGATGTATGAGTATCAGGTCAACCATACAATGGCAGTTCATCTCTGTAAGAAATACTTCCGTGAAGAGAATGGGAACGGTCGTGAGCTTATGCGAAATATAGCAAAAAATATAGAGCCGGTACGCCCCGGACGGCAGGATCAACGCAACTTAAGAGCCAAAGGCTTTACTGGTTTCATATATCGTGTTTCGGCATAGCCAATAGAAATAAGAGGAGAAGGGACGCAAAAAGATGTGTTCCTTCTTACTGAAAGTATTATTTGACATAATTAAAAAGATGTATAAATATAAAAGCTTAACTCATTTTGAGGTCAAAATTTCACCTTAAAATGAGTTTATTTTAACTCGTTTTGCGTAATGTAAAAAATACGAATAATTTTTTTTGAAATTTCTTGATTTTGAAGCCCGAAATGAGGTTTTTTGAAAAAAGCTTCCTCCATGTACGAAAAATAGAGAATTAGGAAAAATTTATAATCATGCAATAAAATTGATTTTTATTCTCTTTCTAACAATGAATTTTTGAGATTTTATCCAAATTTTACCAAAACAAATGCGTTGAAAGAGCAATTTTACATCTTTGATGAAGAAAAATATTAGAGAATGTATGTATCCAAAATATCACTAGTTATAGAAATGTAAGAAAAAATAAAATAAATTTTCATTTCTAAGTTCAGCGAATGTTGCTGAAAAAAGTCAACTAGTTCGATTAACGTAGCCAAAATATCTGTTTATTCCATAGTATCAATCAATGCCTGTAAAGCAATTAATTGATTTTTGTTAAGGTGGGAAGTATTCAGCTTTGCTTGTCTAGTTTGAGGATTCAAACCAAGCAGATAATCAGCAGATACATGGTAAAGGTTTGCAATCGACAAAAAGTTTTCCAGACTTGGGGTACGTTCACCACTCTCATATGCGGAAATAGTAGCAGGTGCAACATGAAGCTTGTTAGCAAGTTCTTGTTGAGAATATTTATGTTGTATTCTTAACAAACGCAGTTTTTCTGGCAAACCATAGATCATAGAATCTTCCTCCTTTGTATTAAATATTTTAAATGAGTATACATAGCTATGGGTGTAGTTCGACACTAATAGTGTTGACATACACTGTCAGTGGGGATAAAATAAAGATATGAAATGAAGGAGGAAAGCTATGAGAACAAAAGATATAACAGAAAGACAGCTAGAAACATTGGTATTGATGCGTTTTTTTGAGGATTTTGCAAAAGAAAATCCAGATTATCCAACTATAAAAGCGGTTGCCGATGGTATAACAATGGGAGAAATTCAATATACTGGAACAGGCTATGAATACGAAAGATTTATCAATGACAGTTTTGTACTGGCAAAGAAAGGTTACATTGTATCCGATATGGATGAACCGGATGAAATACTTGACGAAATTCCTCAAATTACAGAAATCACGCAAAAGGGACTGGAGCTTCTGGCTGAATTAGAAAAGAAAACAGCAGAAGCAGTCAAAGCCGGAAATAAGATCGTATTATTTGAAAATTTGAATATTAATCTTAGCTTATTGGGTGGAATAGAGTTTGACATCCATACACCTTTTCGAACAGGGGCATTGATTGCATCTATAGGAAAAACGATCTTAAAAAGGGGATAAAATAATGGATAATAGAAAATTATACATAGCAATAGGGATTCTGATCATAAGTGTTGGACTTGGAGGTTGTAATAATGCGGATAATGGTTCTGCTGTGTCTGTCTTTTCAAATGCTGTGCAGCAGATAGAGATTCCAGAGCCGGAACCAGATCCCGTAGAACAGGATGAACCTGTTGAAGAAAATGAGAATGTGGAAGAAGATATTGTGGATGATACTCCTTTAACGCAGGAAGAAATAGACGAGTTAAAAGCTAATGCTACAACAGACATGGCAAAACGAGGAATTGAAGCATATGAATCAATTATAAACACAGGAAGTTGGAAAATATCTGGTGGTGGAGTGGCAACAGAAGTTGTAGGAAAACCCGGAGACACCTCTTGGCGTCGCATGACAGATGAAGAAGCCCAGGCTATGTTTGAAGAGACAAATATGTATTTACCTCATGCGGAATTAAATGCAGGGACATGGAATACTTTTTATGATGGTAAAATATACTTTAATCCATATGAATACTGGGATGATGTGAGAGCATATATAGAAAGTGTACCTGATGTAATTCACGATTTTGAAGAAGAATAAAAAACCTCTTCCTATGGAAAGACATGAGTTTTTTAATAAGTTCTAAAATATTTAACTAAATGATATTGAAGGGCGAAAAGCTTATTTTCAAGCTTTTCGCCCTTCAATTATCATAGAAAAACTGTATTTACAGATTTTTCTTCATAGTTACGTTTTATTTTGAGAGAGATTTATGATAAAAAAGAGCCTCTGCTAATTTTTCAAATGAATGGCGGTCTTAACTTAACGGCTTTCCCCTTAAACTAAATGACATTGCCGGTCCTTTGGCTATGAGCTTCTGGAAAAGAGCAGTTCGGTAAAGGAGTTGTACGCTACTTTTACCTACCTTCTTGCAAGGTTTAACCAGAAATATATCTGCTGCAACCTGCCCACCACGAAAATTGTCTGTTTTGCTCCGGAGGATTGGGAGAACCTAAAAATTTCGGAAAGCCTTTTATCCCAGGTGGAGGAGCTGTGTGGGGAATATGCGGAGATTTTTGCCGTTTTTTTGGAAAAGCGCAGCCAGCGGCTTATTTTTCTGGCAGAGCTTTATATGGATAAAAACTATACCAACAGTATGCTTTCCCTTGGGGATGTGGCCCAGGAGCTTCAGGTCAATGCCTCCTATTTAAGCTCTCTTTTTACTACCGTAGCCGGTATCAGCTTTTCCGCGTACCTGAGTAACTGTCGGATCCATGCAGCCAAGGAGCTGCTTTTGCAGGAAAATTTTTCCATTACGGATATCAGCCGTATTTGTGGTTTTAATTCTATTTAAAATTTTAGCCGGGTATTTAAACAGTATACAAAAAAATCCCCCGGACAGTTTCGCCAAGAGGAAAGGAAGCTTTTATGAAAATCGCCATTGTCACCGGAGCCTCCTCCGGTATGGGAAAAGAATTTGCAGAACAGATTCATGGGACCTATAGATCTTTGGATGAAATCTGGATGATTGCCCGCAATTTGGAAAGGCTGAAAACGACCGCTCTGGAATTACAGGAAAGGAAAGTCCCTGGGGAGAGAACTCCTATTCTGCGCATATTGCCCATGGATCTGTGTGACGAAGAGGATATGAAAAGGCTTCGGGAGCTTCTGGAAATCCAAAGGCCCTGCATCCGCCTGCTGGTCAACGGGGCCGGAGTGGGAGCCTATGGTCCTGCTGCCCATTTAGGCCTGAGGGAGCAGCTCCAGATGGTGGATTTAAATTGCCGGGCGCTGACGCAGATAACGCTTATCTGCCTTCCCTACCTAAGCCGGGGCAGCCGTGTTTTGCAGCTGGCCTCCGGATCTGCCTTTTTGCCACAGCCCAAGTTTGCGGTGTACGGGGCCGGGAAGGCTTATGTAGTTTCCTTTTCCCGGGCTCTTGGGCGGGAGCTGAGAGGAAGGGGCATTACCGTTACCAGCGTGTGTCCTGGACCGGTGGACACAGAATTTTTTGCCCATGGCGGCATTGCCCTGCCCTGGTGGAAGCGACCCTTTCTGGCAAGTCCAAAGCCTGTGGTGAGACGAGCGCTTCTGGACGCCCAGGCGGGTAAAGCCCTTTCCCTTTATGGGGGAGCCATGAAGCTTGTGCGGTTTTTCAGCCGGTTTCTGTAAGCTCATTTTAAAATACAATCTTTTATGCTTTTGGGGAATTTTCCAGATCCTCCAGATCCAGTGCCTGGGAATTGTCAAAATGGAGCATGGTGGCGGCTAAAAGCTGGTCCACATCCCCCTTTACAATGGCATCCACGATTCCCTGATGCTCCAAAACGGTTCGCTCCACACGGCCCTCATGCTCCAGAGAGTTATTGGCCAGATGCTTAATCTTATAAATGTGGGAGAGGAAGGCATAGCGCAAAGTTTGATTCTTCTTATAGTTGACAATCAGGGTATGAAATTTCAGATCGCAATTCATAAATTCCTCAATATCTCCGCTGGTTTCTGCAATCACCCGCTGTCTGTCCAGCGTCTCCTTCAAAGCCTCCACCGTATCGGCCCCTTCCCCTTTTTGATAATCCCTGGCCAGGGCATAGGCACAGTAAAATTCCACAGCAGAACGGACCTCGTAGGTCTCCACAATGTCCTGATAGGTAAGCTTGCGCAGGACAAATCCCCGGCTGGGAAGGATATCAATGTAGCCGTCCTGCTCCAGCTGTTGGAGAGCCGCATGAAAGGGAGTACGGGATACGCCGATTTCCATGCTGATCTTTCGCTCGGAATAGATCACGTCCTGCTTAAGCTTTCCGCCCAGCATCAGCTCCTTAATGTGTTCATAGGCAGTTTCTTTTAAATTGGTAGATTTTGAAATCATGGATGAAAATCTCCTCTGTTATTTTTCCTGGGACTGGCTATTCATACACATTATAGCTTTCTGATGGGGAAAGTGCAAGGGAAGAACGTTGTAAAATTGGTGAAATATGATATAATGCATACATGGAACAGGATTGCTTTCGTTTGTTTTTTCAAATTTTAAAATTTTCTCTTGACTGGCATACCGGTATGCCATATAATGTAACTAACAAGATAAAAGATGGAAAAAAAAATAAATAATTACATAAAAAAGGAGCGAAAAAAGTATGAAACGAGTTGGATTTATTGGCCTTGGCATTATGGGCCGGCCTATGGCCAAGAACCTGATCAAGGGCCAGGTGGAACTGATGGTGGCAGATTTGAATCCTGCAGCCGTGGCGGAGCTTACGGCCTTGGGCGCTGTGGAGGGCACTTATGAGGAGATTGGACGGGAATGCGACATTGTGTTCACCATTCTGCCAAACGGAGCCATTGTGCAGAGCGTGTTGTTTGGGCCGCAGGGACTGGCGAAGGCCATGGCAGCGGGAAAGCTTGTCTGCGATCTGTCCAGCGTAACCCCCACGGAGAGCCGGACCTGCTATGAAAAGCTAAAGGAACAGGGCGTTGGCTTTGTGGATGCGCCGGTAAGCGGCGGAGAGCCGGGGGCCATTGCGGGAACCCTGGCCATTATGTGCGGCGGGGAAGAGGCTGACTTCAACCGGCTGGCTCCCTATTTTGAGATTATGGGAAGCAGTCATGTGCTCATCGGCGGCTCCGGCACCGGAAGCGTCACCAAGCTGGCCAATCAAATCATTGTAAACATGGGCATTGCCGCCGTATCCGAGGCTCTGGTGCTGGCTACTAAGGCGGAGGCGGATCCCATGAAGGTCTTTCAGGCTATCCGGGGCGGTCTGGCCGGAAGCGCCGTGCTGGAGGCCAAGGCTCCCATGATGTGCGCCCGGAATTTTAAGCCCGGCGGAACCATTACCATCAATCACAAGGACATTAAAAATGTTATCAACACTGCCCACGAACTGGACGTGCCCCTGCCTCTTACGGCCGGTCTCTTTGAGATTCTTCAGGCTTTGAAGGTGGGTGGTCATATGGGAGACGACCATGCAGGCATTGTCCAATATTTCGAGCAGCTGGCCGGCGTCACGGTTCAGTCTGATCTGACCCTTTCCACTATCTGCCAGGAGGAATAAAAATCATGAAAAAAGAAATTCTGCCTGCCTCTGTGTTAACGTCCTATCCGGAGCCGGATGAGGCCCTGCTTGAGGCCCTGCTTGCAAAAGAGCTGAAAAAGCAGCAGATAAAGCTTGTGGTGCTGGACGACGATCCCACCGGGGTGCAGACGGTTCACGATGTAAATGTTTACACCAACTGGACCCGGGAGTCCATGGAGCAGGCCTTTGCTGAGAAAGAACGTTTGTTCTATATTCTTACCAACAGCCGGGGGATGACCCAGGCAGAGACCACAAGGATTCATAAGGAAATCATAGAAAGCGTGGCAGCCGCAGCAAAAAAAACCGGGAAGCCGTATCTCTACATTTCCCGAAGTGATTCCACACTCCGGGGGCACTATCCCCTGGAAACCCAGCTTCTTCGGGAGGGGCTGGAAAGAGAGGGCTGCACAGTGGACGGAGAGGTTCTCTTTCCCTTCTTTTTGGAGGGCGGACGCTTTACCATTGGAAACGTACACTATGTAAAATATGGGGAGGAGCTGGTACCTGCGGCGCAGACGGAATTTGCCCAGGATAAGACCTTTGGCTACAGCCATTCGGATTTGCCCTCCTATATAGAAGAAAAGACCGGGGGCTCCTACAAGGCCTCCCAGGTAACCTGTATTCCCCTGGAATTACTGCGCAATGGGGACCTGGATAAGGTGGAGGAGCTTTTACTCTCCGTAAAGGATTTTGGCAAGGTCTGCGTCAACGCGGTGGATTACTGTGATGTAAAGGCCTTTGTCATCGCCCTCTACCGGGCCATGGGAAAGGGAAAGCACTTTATGTTCCGCACGGCGGCTGGCTTTGTGAAGGTGGCCGGGGGCATTTCGGATCAGCCCCTTCTCACACGAAGGGATATGGTAACCCTCACCACCAGCTACGGAGGCGTGGTTGCGGTGGGAAGCCATACGGCCAAGACCACCGCCCAGCTGGAGGAGCTTTTAAAGCTGCCCTATGTGGAGCCTGTGGAATTTCGTTCCAGCCTGGTTCTTGCAGGAGATGAGGCCTTTTATAGGGAGGTGGCCCGGTGTGTGGCTGAGGAGGAGCGCATTATAAAAAGCGGGCGGACAGCCGTATGCTTTACGGAGCGAAAGCTTTTGGCCGTGGAGAATGACTCACCGGAGGAGGCTCTTGTGCGCAGTGTAAAAATCAGTGATGGAGTTCAGCGCCTGGTGGGAGATCTCTCCATTACTCCGGCCTTTGTCATTGCCAAGGGAGGTATTACCTCCAGCGACGTGGGCACCAAGGCTCTCGGCGTAACCTGTGCCCGGGTAATGGGACAGATTCGTCCCGGCATTCCGGTCTGGCAGACAGGGCCGGAGAGCAAGTTCCCCAGCACCCCCTATGTGATCTTTCCCGGAAATGTGGGGGAGGCCAGCACCCTGCGGGAGGCTGTGGAGATTCTGATGGAAATAGATTCCTTTGACAGCTAATCCTTTGACAGCATGGATTTATACGGCAGCGGCTCGGTGTGTATCGGGCCGTTGTTTTTTCTCATATAGAAACAAAAGAATTACCGGAAAATTTCTGAAACCTTTTTTCTCCTTATGACACTATAAAAGTGAAAGACAAAAACGTCTTTTCCTTCAGACGTCTGACAGAAATGAAAGAAAACAAGAGCAGAGGAAACGCACATGAAACTGGAAACGCTGGAAGCGTGTATTCGGGATTACGGAAGGGATATCTATTCCTTTTGTCTGTACCTGACCCGCAGTCGCCAGGAGGCGGACGACTTATATCAGGATACCTTTCTTAAGATTCTTGAGGTCCGGGAGCAGCTGGATTTTACAAAAAATCCAAAAAGCTATTTATTGTCAGTGGCCGTCCATATCTGGAGCAACCGAAAGCGGAAGCTGGCCTGGAGACAAAAAATTACAGGGCCTGCAATATCTTCGGAGGAGGTGGTGACAGGAATTCCATCCAGGGAAAAGGCCCTGGAAGATCAGCTGATCACAAAGGAAGAACAAGAGCTGGTGCAAAGGGCCGTCAGGAAGCTGCCGGAAAAATATCGGCTGCCCATCATTCTCTTTTACATGGAGGGTCTGCACCTGGGAGAGATTGCCCGCATTCTGGAAATGCCCCAGGGCACTGTGAAAACTCGTTTATACCGGGCCAAGGGGCTGCTGCAAAAAGAATTGGAGGGGATTCTGGATGAACAGAAAATTGGATGATATCTTAAGGCAGGCACTGGCTCCTGCAAATGATCCGGACGCACAGCTGAATCAGAAGCTTCTTGAGCGTGCAAAGGAGAGGAGATTTATGGCAAAAAGAAAAAAAGGGGTTCCCACGGCAATTTTAGTGGCATCGATGGTTCTGGTTTTTGGTACGCTTACTGTGGGAGCCGCCTACCGGTATTTAAGCCCGTCCCAGGTGGCGGATAGAAATAAGGATGGGAAGCTCTCCCAGGCCTTTTTGGGCGAGGATGCCATTAGTATCCAGGAAACCCAGGAATATGGCGGCTTTCGGGTGACGCTTTTGGGACTTGTGGCAGGAGATAACCTCAGCAAATACATTCCCACAGACTCCCAGGGGAATGTGGAAAGCGACCGCATCTATACGGTGACTGCCATTGAGCGGGCGGATGGTACTCCCATGCCTGATACCAGCGATGAGGCGTATGGACAGGAAAGCTTTTATGTTTCCCCCTATATTCGGGGACTGGATCCTGGCACCTACAGTCTTATGAGCATGGGAGGTGGCTATACGGAATTTATGCAGGATGGGATTTTGTACCGGATTACGGAGATGGATAATATTGAAATCTTTGCGGACAGAGGAATTTATCTGGGCATTAGCGACGGCACCTTTTATAACAATGAGGCCTATTGCTTTGACGAGGCCACAGGAGAAATCACAAGAAATGAAGCCTATACAGGGCTGAATGCGCTGTTTTCCGTTCCCATGGATGCCTCCAAGGGCGATCCCCAGGCGGCAGAGGCCTATTTAAAGGCGCTTCATGAGGAATGGGAGACTCCGGATGAGCCTCTGGAAATGGATGAAAATGATTTGGCTGTGGAGGATTTTATAAGCAAGCTTGAGGAAAATCCGGAGCTTTTCCTGGATGAAAGTCTGGTTAAACGAGTGGAATCCACGGTTCAGACCTGCACTCCGGATAAGGACAATGCCGTTTCGGCTTCCTGGGAATATGGAGATCCCAACGGAGACAATTATGCAAGCGGAGGGGCTTATAACTGGATGGATACCTTGTTCCCTAAGGGAAGTGATAAAACCATGGCCATTGGTGGGTACAACTACTCGGAGGACGGCCTTTCGGATCTGGTGATAGAAGTCTGGACCAAGAATGCAGACGGAACGGCCACCTTTGCCATCTATGTGCCGGTTTTAGATTGACACCTTGGCCTTTGACAAAATTCTTTATCACAGAGGAATGAAACTGTAAAATATTGGAAATTTGAAAAAGTGGCGGGAAACCGTCACTTTTTTGCCATTTGAATAGAGGAACTCTGGCAAAGAAAGCTTCTGACAGAGAAAGGGGATTCTGCTGGAAATCCTCCTGACAAAATGGTAAAATAGCCTTAAATAAAAAACCAACAAAGGAGCATTCGTCTGTGAAATCATATCATCCCATTCCCATCACCTACAAGCTGGAATTTCATGTGCTTCCCTTTGACAGCTTTTCCATTCACACAAGGCTGTCCCTGGAGGAGGTGCGGCTTGTTATGGACGGCCTGGTGGAGAGAAATCTTTCCCTGGAAAGCCGCAAGCTCTTTCATGGAACGCTTGGCTACAGCTCCTTTACCATTTTTCCCATTAGCGGCGCCCGAAACAGCTTTCTTCCCCGGATCAAGGGAGACATTGCCAGAAAGGAGGAGGGCTGTGTCATTCGGATAACGGCCCAGCCCTATCCCTTTTTTCTGATTTTTATGGGTGTCTGGCTGACCCTGGCGCTATTTTTCTGTCTGGGTATTCTGTTTTCCGGGCAGGCGCCTCTGCACGCCATTTTTACGGCAGTCCTGGTGCTCCTTATGGGGTGGCTGTTTCCTAGCTTTTGTTTTTGGATACCGGAGAGTCGGGCCAGGGCTCTTTTGATCAAATGGTTTCAAAATTATGACAGAGGCTAGGAAAAAAACAGAATTCACCCGGAAGCGGGATTTTCGGTTGAGGTTTTTTAAAAAAGGTGTTAAGATGTTAGGTAAAATCACAAAGGAAAGAGACAAGCCATGAAGAAAATAGAAAAAGGTTCCTATGGCTATACAGCCAATCACAAAAAAAGACAGGCTTTGAAAACCTTGATTTTTTTCTCACTGCCTCTGGCTCTAGTGGCCGTGGGGCTTTTAAGCACCAATGAAAAAATCAATCTCCTGGCTGTTATCGGCATGGTGGGATCCCTTCCCGCCTGCAAGGAGCTGGTGAATCTTATTATGTTTTTGCCGCGAAAATCCATGGAGCCCTCCCTGCATGAAAGCATTCATCCCCATGTGGAGCCTTTCACGCATTTGTACGAGCTGGTGCTGACCACCTATGAGAAAAATTATCCCATTGACAGCCTGGTCATCTCTGGAGGCCATCTGGTGGGCTACACCACCAAGAGAGATCTGGACGTTCGGGGAGCGGAAACTCATATCCGGAAAATTTTAAAGGACAATGGCCTTCGACAGAATGTTAAAATTTTCACAGTTCTAAAGCATTATCTGGAACGGGTGGATGCTCTGGCAGCCAAAACAGAAAAAGAGGAGATTCCCTTTACCCCGGATGAACGGTATCCGGAGCTTACCAGGGAGGAGCTGATTATGCATGTGATGCTGGCCATTTCCATTTAACGGCATGTTCTCCTTTTTTTCCGCATAAAATGAGATAGAAGTCTTTGGCGGAAAAGAAAGGGAAAAGATATGGCAAGAGAGGCGGGACAATACCGCAAAATGCTTTTGGAGCAGCAGGCATATGGAAATTATCATTCCTACAGAGGAGAGAACCCGGATGTCCCTCAGGGAACGGTGTGGTTTCGGATTCAGTTTTATATTAGCCTGGTTTTATTTTTGGGCTACGTGCTGTTGGATTACACGGGCAAATCTCTGTACAGTCTGGACAGCCAGGAGATTCTGGCAGAAATTCAGAAGGACATGACCCAGTCGCTTCCCATTGACAACCTGTTGGCA
Organism: uncultured Lachnospiraceae bacterium; assembly: GCA_947574135.1. Lineage (GTDB taxonomy): Bacteria > Bacillota > Clostridia > Lachnospirales > Lachnospiraceae > RGIG4284. The sequence goes on along the minus strand of CANPIM010000030.1, from coordinate 24,782 downwards.
GGTATTATGGAGCAGATTGAGATCACGGAGGAGGGTTTCGAGACTGAGGAGCTTCAGGATACCTCCGGGGATATGCTGTAGTTCCGTTATATATGGAGACACAAAGGAGAGAGTGCATTGATAACAAAGAGGTTACAGAAAGGATTTGTGCTGGTTTTCGCTGGGGTTCTACTTTTTCTGGCCGGATGCGGAAAGCAGCCAGCTCCCATTTCTGAAAATCCGGGGGAGGAAGCCTCTCGGGAAGATACAGATGGAAAAAATCACTTGGCTGCACAAGAACGTCTTTCCAAAAGCGACGATCCGTCTGGGCAGGCTTCTCCCACTGGCGGCGGTACCACAGCAGACCAAGGGGAGCCGCCACTGTCCCAAAAACGCCGGGATCTGACCAAGCAAGAGCTTCAGGACTTTACTATCTGGATCAATCAGGGCTCCAACTATGGAAATTACGGCTTTCTCTTGTCTCAGTATGACAGGCCCCAGAATGTAAATCTGGGGGAGGTTTTTTACAGCGGAGCCGGGTTACATTGCAAGCCGCTAAGTCCGGAGGAGGAACGGGCCTATTTAAAGGCCACCGGGCAGGAGGAGATTTACACGGACTGTACCCGGCTTACCACAAGCCAAATCAATGGATTTTTGGAGCAGAAGCTTGGGCTCACCCTAAAGGAAATGGGGCGGCCCTTTACCTGGCTTTATCTTCCGGAATTTGACATTTATGTCTATGAGCACGGGGACACCAATTACATGCATTTCACCTGTGTGGATGGACGGCAGCTGGAGGATGGAACCTATGAGCTGGATTGTGTGCCTGGAGACGGGTTGTATGATCCCATGATTTCTCCCTGCCGGCTTAGGTTGGAAAAATATAGAAATGATTACCGCTTTCTGTCCAATACCTATGCAGAGGATCTGGTTTATTCCAGAGAAATCTGGAAAATAGACGAGCAAAGCTTTTCGACGGAGCTGGATGGGTGGGGTAGGGTAGAATTTGTATCCTATGCCCCGGATCCAAGCCGCAATGCCACCGAGGACGCGCTTTTCACCCTCACAAGGGAGGGGGAGACCATCTATACCTTTCCCTATGTGGAGGAGGATAACTTCCGAAGAGGACAAACCTTTCGGGAGATACTTGCCGTAAGCTTTTCTGATTATGATCAGGACGGGGATCCAGATGTGATTATCCTGGTGGAATATACCCCCCTGATAAACACAGAAGAGGGGGAAAACCTGCGGGAGGTGCGTCTATACCAAAACCAGCCCCAAAATGCGGCCTTTCTTTTGGATATGGGGAAAATGGAATCCTTGAACGGAAACGGATGGAACCATACGATACAAGAAGTCTTGGAGAATATAGGAGAGGAGTAGCGCAATGAAATCACTGGCCTTGTCGGATGAGATCTTGCTGACCATTGAGAAGCCTGCCCGGTATCTGGGCAATGAAACCCACGCGGTCATGAAAAATAAAGAGGAGGTTGCCATCCGTTTTTGCATGTGCTTTCCGGATGTGTATGAGATTGGCATGTCCCATCTGGGCATTCAGATTTTGTATGACCTCTTTAACCGCCGGGAGGATACCTGGTGTGAGCGGGTCTATTCTCCCTGGGTGGATCTGGACAAGCTTATGCGGGAGCAAGGGATTCCGCTGTTTGCCCTGGAATCCCAGGATCCGGTGCGGGATTTCGATTTTCTTGGAATCACCCTCCAATATGAAATGTGCTATACCAATGTGCTGCAGATTCTTCATCTGGCCGGAATTCCCCTCCACGCGGCCCGGCGAACAGAAGCAGATCCCCTTGTTATTGGCGGAGGCCCCTGCGCCTACAATCCGGAGCCTCTGGCAGACTTTTTTGATCTGTTTTATATTGGGGAGGGGGAAACCTCTTATCCCGCCCTGCTGGATGCCTATAAGAGCAATCGGGAACAGGGGGGAAGCCGTGAGGACTTCCTGAAAATAGCTGCCCGGATTCCCGGTATCTATGTGCCCTCCCTCTATGAGGTCACTTACAAGGAGGACGGTACCATTGCCTCCTTTACTCCCAGGGATCCCCAAATTCCGGCCCGGGTGGAAAAGCAGCTGGTGACAGATTTAAACCAGGTATCCTATCCCACCAAGCCTCTGGTTCCCTTTATCAAGGTTACCCAGGATCGGGTGGTGCTGGAGATCCAAAGAGGCTGTATCCGGGGCTGCCGCTTCTGCCAGGCCGGCATGATCTACCGTCCCACCCGGGAGCGGGACGCAGGAAAGCTTATGGATTATTCCAGGGAAATGCTTGCAGCCACCGGCCATGAGGAGGTCTCCCTAAGCTCCCTAAGCTCCAGCGATTATTCCCAGCTTCCCCAGCTTGTGGATTTTCTCATTGAGACTGCCGGACAGGAGGGGGTGAATATTTCCCTTCCCTCTCTGCGCATCGACGCCTTTTCCCTGGATGTCATGAGCAAGGTCCAGGATATCAAGAAGAGCAGTCTTACCTTTGCCCCGGAGGCAGGCACCCAGCGCATGCGAAACGTGATTAACAAAGGACTTACGGAGGAGGATATTTTAAAGGGAGCTGCTTTGGCCTTTGCCGGAGGCTGGAATAAGGTGAAGCTTTACTTTATGCTGGGCCTTCCCACGGAGACCGAGGAGGATATCCGGGGGATTCCCCGGCTGGCGGAAAAAATTGCCAAGCGGTATTATGAGATTCCCAAGGAAGAGAGAAACGGAAAATGTCAGATTACCATCAGCACCTCTTTCTTTGTACCAAAGCCCTTTACGCCCTTCCAGTGGGCCTCCATGGATACCCAGGCTTCTTTCCTAAAAAAGGCCCATATGGTAAACCAGGAGATGAAGGAGCAGCTGAATAAAAAGAGTATGAGATACAACTGGCACGAGGCGGAGGTGTCTGTCCTGGAGGGCGTGTTTGCCAGGGGGGACCGACGGCTCTGTAAGGTGCTTGAGAAGGCCTATGAAAATGGCTGTCTCTATGATTCCTGGAGCGAATGCTTTTATCTGGAAGGCTGGCAAAAGGCCTTTGCGGAAACGGGGATCGATCCGGCCTTTTATACCTCCCGTGCCCGGAGCAGGGAGGAGATTTTGCCCTGGGATTTTCTGGATGTGGGGGTGAGCAAGGCCTTTTTGCTCAAGGAGTGGGACAAGAGCCAAGAGGAGCAGGTGACCCCCAACTGCCGCCAGGCCTGCCAGGGCTGTGGAGCCGGAAAATATCGAACTGGCGTTTGCAAAGAGAATAGAGAGGAGATCTCCTGTGAAAATACGAATTAAATTCCGGAAATATGGGGTTATGAAATTTATCGGTCATCTGGACATCATGCGGTATTTTCAGAAGGCCCTCAAGCGGGCCGGGATTCCCGTCTCCTACACCGAGGGTTTTAGCCCCCATATGATCATGTCCTTTGCCTCTCCCCTGGGAGTGGGGCTTACCAGCGACGGAGAATACCTGGACTTTGAGATGGCGGAGGGACTTTCCTCGATTCAGGGTGTAGAGCGCCTGAATGCCGTAATGACGGAGGGGATAGAGATCCTTTCCTTCCTCCGGATATCGGAGGAAAAATCCCAAAATGCCATGTCTTTGGTGGCGGCTGCCGACTATGAGGTGTGTTTCTGTCCGGGAAAGGAGCCAGGAATAAAAAGCAAGGGGGAGGAGTGCAGTGCTCCGTCCTGGAAGGAAGCTTTTTCTGATTTCCTTGACCAGCCGGAAATCCGGGTGACGAAAAAGAGCAAAAAGGCAGAGAGGGAGCTGGATATCCGCCCCTTTATCTATGAGGCCCGGGTGGACGGGGAAACCATTTTTCTTCGCCTGTCTGCAGGCAGCGTAACCAACATCAAACCGGAGCTGGTGCTGGAAGCTTTTTTCCTATATCTGGGACAGTCTATGGAGCCCTTTTCCCTCCGGATCCATCGAAAGGAGCTCTATGCCGCGCAGGAAGGCGGGGAGGCAAGGACCTTTGTCTCTCTGGAGAGCCTGGGAAGCCTATTTTAAGCTCCGGTTGGAAAGGACTATTCACCATGGAACCCAAACGACAATTTTTGGTTACCCATTGCAAAAAGAGAGAACAGCTGGGAATTTTAAGCGCTCTATTGGAGGACGACACGGTTATGGAGCTGTCCATAGAGCCGAAGGAGACTCCCTCCCTTCTGGGCAATATATATATTGGAAAGGTACAAAATCTGGCTCCCCAGTTGGAGGCGGCCTTTGTGGAGATTCTTCCCGGTCAGATCTGTTATTATTCCCTCCAGGAGGATCCAAAGCCTCTGGTGCTAAACCGCAGACACAAGGATGCCAAAAAGCCTTTGGTGGAGGGGGACGAGATCCTGGTGCAGGTAAGCCGGGAGGCCTTAAAAAGCAAGTTTCCGGCAGTTACCTCCAACCTCAATTTCCCCGGTAAATACCTGGTTCTCACAAGCCAGCATGCTACTTTGGGGATTTCCTCCAAGCTTCCCCAGGAGGAACGGAACCGGCTTCGGGAGCTGTTAGCCCCTTTTGTGGACGGAAGCTTTGGCCTCATTGCCCGAACCAATGCCGCCGGGGTGGAAGCCTCGGTCCTTAGGGCGGAGCTTGCGCGTCTGAAGGAGACCTATACCCAGATACTGGAAAAGGCCAAAAGCCGCACCTGTTATAGTCTGCTTTCCCGGACAGAGCCTGCCTTTCTTTCCTCTCTTCGCCAGATTCCCAAGGATAGCCTTTCCGGGATTCTCACGGACGATAAAAAGTTGTATGATGACATACAGGCTTATCTCAGGGATGCTCAGCCGGAGGATCTGAACAAGCTTACCCTTTACCAGGACAGACTCTTGCCCCTGACCAAATGCTACAGTCTGGAGAAGGCCCTGGAGGATGGGCTTCGGGAACGGGTCTGGCTGAAATCCGGAGGGTATCTGGTGATCCAGCCCACAGAGGCTCTCACGGTGGTGGATGTAAATACGGGAAAGTATGAGGGCGGGAAAAAGAAGCAGCAGACTTTCCGAAAGATCAATCAGGAGGCGGCCCGGGAGACGGCCCGGCAGCTGCGCCTTAGAAATCTCTCTGGGATCATTCTCATTGACTTTATAGACATGGAAAAAAAGGAGGACCGGCTGGAGCTTCTGGAGCTTTTGGCCGGAGAATTAAAGAAGGATCCCATAAAGGCGGTTTTGGTGGATATGACAAAGCTTAATCTGGTGGAGCTGACCCGAAAAAAAGCCCGAAAATCTCTGGCAGAGCAATGGGAAGATCTGGGCAATGGTTGCAAAACCCAGGATAGTTTGCTAAAATAGGGATGGTCTTAGGACCAGAAGTAAGACCAGAAGTAAAAACAGGATGGAGTACGGATGATGAAGGCTTTGGAATACCCCTTTGACAGCCAGTGGATTTTAAAAAAGAAAAAAAGTCTCCGGCGGAAGCTTTTGAAAGAGCACGAAAGCTTTCTAACAAAGAAAATAGCTGTGCTGGGAGGCTCCACCACCCATGATATTTTGCTGATTCTGGACTTATTTCTCTTAAATCAGGGGATAAAGGCAGAGTTTTATGAGTCCGCGTACAATCAATATTATCAGGACGCCATGTTTCCCCATGAAAAGCTTTTGGCCTTTGCACCGGATTTTATCTATGTGTACACCACCAACCGGAACATTACCGCTTACCCAAAGGCGGGGGATTCCCCAGAACAGGCAGAGGCCCTGCTGGAAGCGGAATATCAGCGGTTTGCAGATATGTGGGAGCGGCTTTGGGAGCAGCATCACTGTCCCATTATTCAGAACAATTTTGAGTTCCCCGCCTACCGGCTTATGGGAAATCAGGACGGAGTCTTTTTGGAGGGGCGGGTTTCCTTTTTAAACCGGCTCAATGAAAAGTTTGCCGCCTATGCCAGGGAGCATGATCACTTTTACATCCTGGATCTCCAGTATATAAGCGCCCGGTGTGGGCTGGAGGCCTGGCAGGAGCCCTTTTACTGGTATATGTACAAGTACGCCCTGGCGGTTCCCTTTATCCCGGATCTGGCCTTTGAGGTGAGTAAGATTCTCAAATCTCTTTTGGGCCGGAATAAAAAGGGCCTGGCCCTGGATCTGGACAACACCCTCTGGGGCGGCGTGGTGGGAGACGACGGGCCGGAGAATCTGGCCATTGGACAGGAAGCGCCCACCGGACAGGTCTTTACGGAATTTCAACAATATTTAAAGGAACTCAAGGACTTAGGAATTCTTTTAAATGTAAACTCTAAAAATGAGATGGAAAATGCTTATGCCGGCCTTTCTCACCCGGATGCCCCCCTAAAACCAGAGGATTTCCAGGTAATTATGGCCAACTGGGAGCCAAAGGACAGGAATCTCGTACAGATTGCAGAAAGGCTGAACCTTTTGCCGGAAAGTCTGGTTTTTGTGGACGACAATCCGGCGGAGCGGGCCATGGTTTCCGGGCAGCTGCCAGAGGTCAGCGTCCCGGAGCTTACGGCTCCGGAGCAGGCCATCCGTCTTTTGGATCGCTCCGGCTTTTTCGAGATCACCCGTCTTTCCGGGGACGATCTGAAGCGCAATGCCATGTACCGGGAAAATATGCAGCGGGCCCGGCAGCAGGCGGCCTTTTCCAACTATGAGGATTATCTTATCTCCCTGGAGATGGAGGCCCGGATCCAAAGCTTTGTGCCCCTGTATCTGGCTCGCATTGCCCAGCTGACCAATAAAAGCAATCAGTTTAATCTCACTACCCGGCGCTATACCCAGGGGGAGATAGAAGAGATTGCAGCCAACGACCAGTATTTGACCCTATATGGAAAGCTAGCAGACAAATTTGGGGACAATGGGGTGGTGTCCGTGATCATTGGCCGCAGGGAGGATGGGGTGCTTCACCTGGAGCTTTGGATTATGAGTTGCCGGGTATTGAAGCGGCAGATGGAGGCGGCCATGCTGGATACTCTGGTCATGCGCAGCAGGGCTCTTGGGATCCGGGAGCTTCGGGGATATTATTATCCCACAGCCAAAAACGCCATGGTAAAGGATTTTTACCAGGATCAGGGCTTTACCAGGATTTCCTCTGATGAGGCGGGCAATACAATGTGGAGCCTGTCCCTGGAAGAGCCCTATATACAGAAAAATCAAGTGATAAAGGTGGTAGAGGACCAATGACAAGAGAAGAAATTTTTTCCGGATTAAATCAGGTGTTTCAGGATGTGTTTGACGATGAGGAAATCCGGGTAGCTGAGGAGACTACGGCGGAGGACATTGAGGATTGGGACAGCCTGGAGCATATCAACCTCATTGTGGCTGTGGAGCGGCATTTTGGCATGAAATTCACCATGGGCGAGGTTACGGGCATGAAAAATGTGGGAGCCATGGCAGATATTATTGAGGAGCGGGTATAAGGCATGAGATTTCATCACACGGGAATTGCGGCCGGGGACTTGGAGGCTCTGACTGCCTATGTGCAGGCCCTGTTTCCGGTACATACCATCAGCCAGACAGTATTTGATCAAAAACAGAATGCGTACCTGCGCATGCTCACCCTAGAGGACGGTTCCCGAATAGAGCTGATTTCCGGTCCTGTGGTGGAAAAGCTGGTAAAAAAGCGTCAGTTTCTCTATCATACCTGCTATGAAACCGATCATCTAAAGGAAGCCATGGAAAGCTTTGAGAAAAAAGGGGCCATGGTCATTTCAGAGCCCAAGGAAGCCATTCTGTTCGGCATGCGGCGGGTGGCTTTTCTCATGACAGAGCTTGGGTTGATTGAGCTTTTGGAGACAGAAGCTTCGAAGGCCTAGTCTCAAGAAGTCACAAAAGAGCGGGAGAGCACATATACTATGGCACTGACATCCTTTTCATTTCTCTGCTTTTTTACAATTACCGCAGGGATCTACTATGTAATTCCACGGCGCTTTCAGTGGATGCTTCTGCTGGCAGCCAGCCTGGTTTTTTATTATGTTTCCGGCGGATGGGCCGTCTTATGCTTTCTGCTGTACGGGATTGTGATTACCTATCTAGCTGGTCTTACCCTGGAGCGGGTCAAGGAGGGGTCCAAAAGAAAGGGGCTCCTTACGGGAATATTTGTGATTCTCACCCTGATCCCGCTGTTTCTCCTGAAATACGTGCGCTTTTTCGGGCTTTCCGCTCCCTTTGGAGCCCTGGCTCCTCTGGGGATTTCCTTTTATACCATGAGTATTCTGGGCTATGTCATTGATGTTTCCTGGGGGATTCTGCCGGCCCAGCGAAATCCTTTTCGCCATGCCCTTTTTGCCGCCTATTTTCCACAGATGACCTCCGGTCCTATAACCCGGTATTCCCAGATGGCCGGGCAGCTTTTTGCTCCCCATGCCTTCTCCTATGAGCAGATAGCCTTCGGAGCCCAGCGGATTCTGTGGGGCTTTTTCAAGAAGCTGGTGATCTCCGAGCGACTGGCTATGGCCGTAAATCTGGTCTATGACCAGTATCCCGTATACCAGGGCTGGTACCTTGTTGTGGCCACGGTCTGCTTTGCTTTTCAGCTGTACACGGATTTCTCCGGTTGTATGGATATTGTATTGGGAGTCTCTCAGATTTTTGGCATTTCTCTGCCGGAAAATTTTACCTGTCCCTACTTTTCCCGGAGCATTTCCGAATACTGGCGCCGCTGGCATATAACTCTGGGGGCATGGTTTAAGGATTACCTTTTTTACCCTCTGCAAAAATCCGGCCTTTTCATTGCCTATCTGGATTGGAGTAAAAAACGGTTTGGAAAAAAGAGGGGAAAGAAGCTTCCCCTCTACACAGGCATGTTGATCCTCTGGTTTTCCGTGGGAATGTGGCATGGGGGAAGCTGGAATTTTATTGTGGGCTCCGGCCTGCTCCACTGGTTTTACATTGTATCCGGGGAGCTTTTCACCCCTCTTTGGAAGCGGCTGATTGCCTTGCTTCGGATAAATACGGAAGTCTTTTCCTGGCATTTTTTCCAGGGCCTTCGGACCTTTTTCCTGGTAAATCTGGGCTTTGTGTTTTTCCGGGCTCCAAGCCTTCGGACGGCGCTTTCCATGCTGGCTTCCATGGGAAGGGTTTTCAATCCCCGAATTTTATTTGACGGCTCCCTGTGTAGGCTTCTGAAGCCCCAGGACTGGGTGCTGGCGATTTTCTCCCTGCTGATCCTTCTCCTGGTGTCTGTGCTCCAGCAGAGAATCCGAATTCGGGAAACCCTGGCTGTACAAAATCTGGCCTTTCGCTGGAGTCTCTACCTGCTTCTTTTTGCCGCGGTGCTGATTTTTGGCTGTTATGGAGGAGATTATGATGCGGCAGCCTTTATTTACCAGAGATTTTAGCTTTCCCAAGACTTTTCGCTTTGCAAAACTTTTCGTTTTGGCAAGATTTTTCGCTTTTGCAAGATTTTTTTGTTTTTGCAAGATTTTTCGCTTTTGCAAGATTTTTTGTTTTTGCAAGAATTATCGCTTTTGCAAGATTTTTCGTTTTTGCAAGAATTATCGCTTTCCCAAAATTTTACAGGACGGAGTATGGAAATGAAGAAAAAGGAACTCATCCGCTGCGGCGTCTTTCTGGTTTTACTGGCCCTGGTTTTCCAGCTTCTTACAACCATATATATCCCCAAGTGGTATGGCACCTGGCAGAGCACCCGGATTGTGGACGGCTTTTATGAGCTCCCCGAAAACCGGGTGGATGTGGTGCTTTTGGGCAGCAGTCAGACGATTATGGGCCTGTCCCCCATGGAGCTTTACCGGCAATGCGGCATAGCCGCCTACAGCTTTGGAACGGAGGAGCAGCCCCTATATGCCACCTATTACTGGTTGCGGGAAATCCTGAGAACCCAGAAACCCTCTGTGGCTGTGTTGGATGTAAACGAGCTCTTACACACCTCCGGGGAGGCCGCCTACCGAAAGGCCTTTGACTATATGAAGTGGTCCCGGGTTAAATGGGAAGCTGTTAAAAATCACTGTGACAGGGCGGAAGATTTATCTCTTCTAAGCTATGTGCTTCCCCTTACCAACTACCATAGCCGCTGGGATGCGCTGGAGGCGGAGGATTTCACCTATCTCATTTCGGATAAACAGGATCCCTGTCTGGGCTTTGTAGCGGCTAATGGCACCTGTGATTTTGCCTATGCGGGCACCCCTCCTTCCCCGGACGAGGAACCGGATCCGGCGGACGAGGAGGCTTACTGTTATCTTCTTGAGATCATCCATCTCTGTGAGGAGGAGAACATTTCCCTTTTGCTTATCAAAACCCCCCGGGCCGGCTGGAATGCGGGAAAGCACAACCTGGTGGCCGGCCTGGCAGAGGAATACCAGCTTCCCTTTGTGGATTTCAATGATCCTAAGCTTATGGAAGCCATGGACTTTGACTATGCCAGGGATGCCAGGGATGCCAGCCACCTGAATATTTATGGAGCGGAAAAGCTTGGGAGCTGGCTTGGCAACTATTTAAAGGAGCAATATGATCTTCCCAGCCGTTGGGAGGATCCAGATTACGCATATTTAAAGGAGCTTCTTCCCCTGTATGAAATGCAGTCTCAGAATGCCAAGCTCTCCACCTGCATAGAATTTACAGACTGGCTGGAGCATCTGGAGGAGCGGTACACCCTGTTTTTCGCTGTCAATGGTTCTCCTGCCCTAAAAAGGCTTCCGGAAGAGGTGTTGGAGCAGCTTCGGGCCCTGGGCATGGGCACTGATATTGTAACCTCCGGTGCAGATTATGGGGCTATTTTACAGGACCGGCAGGTTCTGGCCTGGCAGGCCGGTCTTGGGATCCCGGAGCTCTTTGGAACCCTGGAGGACCAAACATCCTATAAGCTTTCCCTTATTCGCGGAGAGAATGAGGAAAGCGGAGGCTCTGCATCCATTTCCCTTGCCAATGAGGAGTTTGCCACGGAAGGGGAAGGAATCCATGTGGTGGTGTATGACAGGGGACTCCGTCAGGTAGTGGATGCCATTTTGGTGGATGCGGAGGAACCCGGGCTTTTTGTTCACCGGTAAATCGAAATCGAAAACATTTCCAAAAATAGTTGACATAAGCCAAGTCCTGTGCTAATATGTAACGGATGCCGCACAATGAGGTATAAGCGCTGGAGCTTCCAGCCACCGAAGTTGGCGAGTAATGATATAGGAGGTGCCATATGTACGCAATTATTGCAACAGGTGGTAAACAGTACAAGGTAGCAGAAGGCGACGTAATCAGAGTGGAGAAGCTGGGGGCTGAGGCCGGTTCAACCTACACCTTTGATCAGGTTCTGGCTGTTGGCGGAGATGCTCTGACTGTTGGAAATCCCACCGTAGCCGGAGCAACTGTGGAAGCATCTGTAATCGGTGACGGAAAGGCCAAGAAGGTCATCGTTTACAAGTACAAGAGAAAGTCCGGATATCACAAGAAAAACGGACACAGACAGCAGTACACAGCAGTAAAGATTGAAAAAATTAATGCCTGATGATCCGCGTAACCGTTTATAAGCATTCCCATCAATACAGAGGCTTTCGCTGTGAAGGACATGCCGGTTTTGGGCAGGAGGGCGATGACATTGTATGCGCGGCAGTTTCCGTCTTGACGGTGAACACGGTGAACTCCATTGAAGCGTTTACAGAGGATTCCTTTTCTGGTGAGGAGGGGGACGGCCTCATCTCCTGCATGTTTTCAGGAGATGTCTCTAAAGAGACAGAATTGTTGATGGATTCCATGGTTTTGGGACTTACCAGCATGGAAAAAAACTATGATAACTATATGCAGTTAAGATTCGAGGAGGTGTAGACCATGTTAAGCATGAATCTTCAGATTTTCGCTCATAAAAAGGGAGTTGGTTCTACAAAGAACGGCAGAGATTCCGAGTCCAAGAGACTGGGTGCGAAGAGAGCCGACGGACAGTTCGTAAAGGCCGGAAACATTCTTTACCGGCAGCGGGGAACCAAAATCCATCCGGGCGTAAATGTAGGCCGGGGCGGCGACGATACCTTATTTGCTCTGACAGACGGCGTTGTACGCTTTGAAAGAAAAGGAAGAGATAAGAAACAGGTTTCGATTGTTCCGGTAGCAGAATAAGTGAGATGGGGGCTTCAAGTCGGGGAGATTTGAAGCCTTTTTTCCTCTTATAAACAGAGATTTTAAGGAGTTTCTATGTTTGCAGACAGAGCAAAAATATATATCCGTTCCGGCAAGGGCGGGGACGGCCATGTAAGCTTCCGGCGGGAGCTGTATGTGCCTAACGGTGGCCCGGACGGCGGGGACGGTGGTCGGGGTGGCGACGTGATCTTTCAGGTGGATGAGGGACTGAACACCCTGACCGATTACCGGCACAAGCGAAAGTATAAGGCTCAGGACGGGGAAGAGGGCGGAAAGCGGCGCTGTCATGGAAAGAGCGGAGAGGATCTGATCCCGAAAGTCCCGGCAGGGACTATTATCCGAGAGGCTGAGAGCGGCAAGGTCATCGCCGATATGTCCGGGGACAATACCTGTCAGGTAATTTTAAAGGGCGGACGGGGAGGAGCCGGAAATCAGCATTTTGCCACCTCCACCATGCAAGTGCCCAAGTATGCCCAGCCTGGACAGCCAGCCCAGGAGCTGGAGGTTTTGCTGGAGCTTAAGGTCATTGCCGATGTGGGGCTGGTGGGCTTTCCCAATGTGGGAAAATCCACCCTTCTTTCCAGAGTTACCAATGCCCGGCCCAAAATCGCCAATTATCACTTTACCACCTTAAATCCTTACCTGGGAGTGGTGGATTTGGCGGATGGAGAGGGCTTTGTCATGGCGGACATTCCCGGCCTCATTGAAGGCGCCTCCGAAGGCATAGGTCTTGGGCACGAATTTCTGCGGCATATTGAGCGGACCAAGGTTCTCATTCACATGGTGGATGCTGCCTCTACCGAGGGGCGGGATCCGGTGGCGGATATCTATGCCATAAACCGGGAGCTGGCCGCCTACAACGAGGAGATTGCCAGGCGTCCCCAGGTGATTGCAGCCAACAAAACCGATGCCATTTCTCCGGATCAGGAAGCGGATCCCATAGAGCGTCTGCGGGCAGAATTTGAACCCAAGGGCATTTCGGTCTATGCCATCTCCGCCGTATCCGGCAAGGGCTTAAAGGAGCTTTTGTACGCAGTGAAGAAGCTTTTGGATGAGATGGATCCGGCTCCGGTGCTGTTTGAACAGGAATATTTTCCGGAGATGGAGCTTCTGGGAGAAAACCTTCCCTATACGGTGACAAAATCCACGGAGGAGGAGAATGTCTTTTTTGTGGAAGGGCCCCGGATCGAAAAAATGCTGGGATATACCAACCTGGATTCGGAGAAAGGCTTTGTGTTTTTTCAGAAATTTCTCAAGGATACGGGAATTTTAAAGGAGCTGGAGGATGCCGGCATCCAGGAGGGTGACACGGTTCGGATGTATGGACTGGCCTTTGACTATTACCGGTAACAAGTAACACCATACAACAGGAGAATTACATGACAAGTAAGCAACGTGCATATTTAAAGGGTCTGGCTATGACCATGGACCCTGTGGTTCAGATTGGAAAGGCCAGCATAAGCCCCGAGGTGGCGGCTTCTGTCTCAGAGGCCCTGGAAGCCCGGGAGCTGATTAAAATCAGTGTCCTGCAAAATTGTCTGGAGGAGCCGTCCCAGCTGGCACAGGTACTGGGGGAGCGGTGCCGGGCCCAGGTGGTTCAGGTCATTGGTCGGAAGATCGTGCTCTATCGCAAGAGCCAAAAGCAGAAGGAGCAGCTATGGGAGAGGAAATCCAGCGCGGACAAAAAAAGATAGGCATTATGGGGGGCACCTTTGATCCCATTCACACAGGGCATTTAATCCTGGCAGAGGCCGCCTATGAGTCCTTTGGACTACATCAGGTGCTGGTGATGCCAAATGGCAATCCTCCTCATAAGCCGGGACAGGTCCAAGCCACCATGGAGGATCGCATACAGATGACCCGGCTGGGCATTGCTGACAATCCCCATTTACAGCTTTCCGATTTTGAAAATACCCCTCAGGACTACCACTATACCTATCAGACCCTGGAATATCTCAATGCCGCCCACCCGGATACCCAGTATTACTTTATCCTGGGGGCAGATTCCCTTATGAGCTTTTCCGAATGGATGGAGCCCAGGCGTATCTGTCAAAATTGTATTATTCTGGCGGCTACCCGCTACCGGATGGAGCATAGAGAGCTGGAACGGCAGATAGATTGGCTGAACAAATGTTTTGGCGCAGAAATTTATCTGCTGGAAACCCCAAATATTGATATTTCCTCCCATATGATACGGGAACGCCTGACACAGGGAAAAAGTATTAAATACTATGTGCCCTCTCAGGTGGAGGATTACATTCTGGAACGGGGAATCTATGTTCAGCATTCCCTTTGAGATCCCAGATGGAGCCCATTTTGAGTTTATTGTAGAGGGGAAGGGTTGTATATGAAACATTATAATATGAAATCCTATGAAAAAAGGATCAAGCATGAAATGGACAGCAGCCGATTTGAGCATACCATGGGTGTTATGTATACCTGTGGGGCTCTGGCCATGCGCTATGGCGCGGATATCCAGAAGGCGATGATGGCCGGTCTGCTCCATGACTGTGCCAAATGCATCCCCAACAGCAAGAAACTAAAGCTTTGTGAAAAGCATAATATTTCCATGACCGAGGTGGAACGGCGCAATCCTTTTTTGCTGCATGCAAAGCTTGGCGCATTTCTGGCTATGCACGAATATGGCGTAAAGGATAAGGAGGTTATCAGCGCGATTTTGAATCACACCACCGGCAAGCCTGCCATGTCTCTCCTGGATAAAATCGTTTATATTGCCGACTATATTGAACCGGGCCGGGATAAGGCTGCCAATCTTCCGGAAATCCGCAGTCTGGCTTTTCAGGACCTGGATTTGACCCTTTACCGGATTTTACGGGATACCCTGGCTTATCTGGATGAGGGGGATGGAGAAACCGATGAGATGACCCAGAAGGCCTATGAATATTACCGGATTCGCTATGAAAATCAGCATCCGGAGGACGCCATGGAAGAGTAATATATAATACAATCATACTTTATACTAGAGATATAGCATATGCATTGCTATGCACGGCAAGGGCATACAAGTGATATACCATGCACGGCAAGGGCGCATACAAGTGCGATATAGCATGCATACAAAGAATGTATGGGAAAGCTTTCCCATGGTAGGATAGAAACGCCTACACAGACAAGGAGGGAGCATATGACTGAAAAGCAGAGTAGAGAAATGGCCCGGCTGGCCTACGCGGCTTTGGATGACAAAAAGGCCCGTGACATTCGGATTATTGATATTTCCAAGGTATCCGTCCTGGCAGATTATTTTTTGATTGCCAGCGGTTCTAATCGGAATCAGGTACAGGCCATGGCAGACAATGTGGAGGAGGAGATGCACAAGGCCGGCCATTCAGCTCGTCAGATAGAAGGATATCAGACGGCCAACTGGATTCTTTTGGACTATGGGGATATTATTATTCATATTTTTGATGAGGAAAACCGTCTCTTCTATGATCTGGAGCGCATTTGGCGGGATGGAAGTGCCCTGAAGCTTGCGGATTTGGAGGAATAGATGGAATGTCTCAGGAAGAAAAGAGCAGGAGAGTACAAAAGGTAACCCAGGTTACGAGCAACCGATTTCTCAATTTTTATACCATGGATGTGGTGAATACCAAGGGAAAAACACAGTCCTATTTTGTTGCATCCCGTGCCAAGTCTCCCCAGGAGCTTAAGCTGAACACAAGAAAAAACAAGGCGGACGGTGTGATTATCTATGCCTTATACGGAGAAAACCAGGAACAGGTGGTTTTGATCCGTCAGTATCGGTATAGCATTGGCGATTATATCTATGAATTTCCCGCAGGGCTGGTGGACGAGGGAGAAGATTTTCAGGCGGCTGGTCAAAGGGAATTAAAGGAGGAGACTGGTCTGGACTTTCATCCAATCCTTGTGAATCCCCGGTATTCCCGCCCTTATTTTACCACCATCGGCATGACAGACGAATCCTGCGCCGCTGTCTATGGTACGGCTACCGGAACCATCTCCAAGGAGGGACTGGAGGATACGGAAGAGATTGAGGTGGTATTGGCTGACAGGAAAGAGGTCCGTCGAATTCTGGCCGAAGAGCATGTGTCTCTGATGTGTGCCTATATGATGATGCATTTTCTGCACAGCAAGCCAGGAGAGGCATTTGCCTTTTTAGAAGATTAGAAAAACAGCCTTTCGCTTTTTTAGAAGAGCAGAAGAACAGCCTTTCTATTCAGGGGAGAAATGATATCTCCCCTGTTTCATTTCAATATAATATGTTTCCCCGGGAATTTAACACGCATTCTTCTTATTCGAAAAAGCGGAATACACCGAACACACGACCTAAAATTTGGCAATCCGGAACGATAATGGGATCCATGGTGTCGTTTTCCGGCTGTAAACGGATATGATCCGCCTCCCGATAATAGGTCTTTACCGTTGCGGAATCCTCCACCAGAGCCACCACAATATCTCCATTCTGGGCTGTCTGTTGCTGAGCCACCAAAATGGTGTCACCGTCAAAAATCCCGACATTTATCATGGAATCTCCCTGTACGGCCAGCATAAAACACTGTTCATTGGGCATAAACTCCGCCGGAATGGGGAAGTAGGACTCCACATTTTCCACAGCCAGAATCGGCTGCCCGGCAGCAACCCGTCCTACAATGGGCACGTTTACCATCTCCCGACGGGCCAGGTTAAAGTTGTCATCCATAATCTCTATGGCCCGGGGCTTGGTGGGATCCCGGCGAATATATCCGTTTTTCTCCAAGGTTTCCAGGTGGGAGTGGACGGAGGAGGTGGACTTGAGCTGAACCGCCTCACAAATATCCCGTACAGAGGGGGGATAGCCCTTATTTAAAATCTGTAACTTGATATATTCTAAAATTTCTGACTGTTTTTTTGAGATTTTTCCGTAAGCCATAGCCTGATTTTCCTTCCTTTCTGTTTCTGATAAAATTTTCCGAAAGCTTTTTCCTTATACGAAATCTTGATTAAAATCAAAATGGTCCTTCTATATCTAGTAGTATATCACACCTTGACAAAAAACGCAAACAAATGTTTTGAAAATTTGTTCGATTTTTTGTTTTTTCCTGCGATACTTCCCCTTTATCAAAGCTTGCTTACTCAGGGCGGCCCTCCTCCCGGAGGCGAACCGCATGTGCTGCCATGCGCCGGCGGTTTTCATCCTGAGCCGCATAATGCTTTCTGGTGGTATTTACGTCCTTGTGTCCCAATACATCTGCCACCAGATAAATATCCCCGGTTTCCTGATAAAGGGTAGTGCCATAGGTGCTGCGAAGCTTATGCGGGGTTATATGCTTTAAGGGCGTAACCTGACGGGCATATTTTTTCACCAGGTTCTCCACAGCCTGCACTCCAATGCGTTTTCTCTGCGTGGAAAGAAACAGAGCCTTTTCATGACCGGGAAGTGGCGTCATGGCCTTACGGGAACCCTCCATATATTGAAACAGAGCCTGCTCTACCTCATCCCCGAAATACACGATCATTTCCGATCCCCCTTTCCGGGTTACCTTGATGCCATTATTACGAAAATCCACATCTGTCAAATCCAGGCCCACACACTCGGAAACCCGGATCCCTGTCCCCAAAAGCAGGGTTACCAATGCCAAATCCCGTTCCTTGGTTTTCTCATAATATACCTTTTTCTGTCCAGTGAGAGCATCCCCCCCATGCTCAATAAAATCCAGCAAGCGGGCCGTCTCATCCACATCCAGCCGGATAATGGCCTTATCATGCAGCTTTGGCATGTCCACCAGCAGCGTGGGATTTTGGGTAATCACTTGTCGCTTATAATAATAGGCATAAAAGCTGCGAAGCGCAGACATTTTCCGTTTCAGCCCCCGCTCCCCGTTAGTTGCATAACCGGCCGGTTGTCCACTGTTTTCATATACCTTCAGATATTCCTGGTATTCCTCCAAGTCAACGCTCTCGATTTTCTCCAAATCCGCAGCCGTAAAATCCGTAATCTGATAATTTTTATAGCAGGGATTGGATTCTATCAGAAAATGAAAAAAAAGACGAATATCATATGCGTATGACACCCGGGTGCGAACTGAGGTGGTAGCCTCCATGGCCCGAAAATAGTCTGTGGCAAAGGGTGGGAGAGTCTTTAAAATCTGGCGTAGTTTTTTTGTGTTTTCAATATCTGTCTGCTCATGATAGCTTCTGTAATCCATATTGCAAGCCCCCTTTATTGGATCTTAGGCCCCAATGGATATGGCCCTGATCAATAGCTTTATTATATAACAAAATATGTTTTCCCGCTATCTCTTTTTAAAAATATAAAGATAGCAGCAGTTTTTAAAAATATAAAGATAGCAGCGCTTTCTAAAAAGTGATATGCATTTGGCAACTACAGAGGTTTGTTTTTAGGCAAACATTTTCTAAATCATATAATAGTTTACATAATAATATTATGTAAACTATTATGCATAAAACATTGTTTTTATTTGAAGAAATTCCAGACAAAGGGCTTGCGTTGCTCTAGGGAACATGCTATACTTATTTCGTACAATTCCATATGCTTTTTAAGTGCTCGTCTGTACCTGCAACGCAGCCGAGAAAAGGGAATCAAGTGAAAATCTTGAGCGATCCGGTCACTGTAATTAGGGAGCCATGCCTTGGAAATCCATTGTATAAGTAATTATATGAGAAGGAAAGGCAAACGCATAGATCTAAAAGCCAGGAAACCTGCTTAAAAAGTTGGGAGAGACTTCCGAGTAAAGTTCAGTTCCTGATAATAGGAGATTTTATCTTTTATTATGTTGTGTCTGCTTACGGAAGCAGGCATTTTTTGTGGAATTCTCCTGGAAGGCGTACACTTCAAAAGACGGATAGAAACCGGAAGGCTTCCTGGACCTGAAGGGCTGTGACGGCATTCGGCCCATCACATACAGGAAAGCTTTCCCATTATTCCTTGGCATGTAAACAACAACCACAACACAACGGACAAAAACATCCGGCTTTTGAAATTTTAAAAGACCGCACACAGTTTAAAAATGATATACCTTAGCATTACGGTTTCCTGCAGCTTCCAGTAATACAAGGGTATAAAAATGTTTTTGGCTGTGAGCGGTCTTTATTTTATTGTTTTGCTTGAATATGTGATAGATCTATTTGAAAAACATGTGTTTGTCGTATAGATTGGGATGTCGATATACAACACGTCTGTGTATGCTGTATGTATCTGCTTCAAGTGGTAATCTTCAATTCCCGAACAGGCTACCTGGAACCTTTCCATAATGAGTGTTAAGTGTATCTATTGTCAAGTAGGGGAAAAAGGCAGCACAGGAAATTTACCACTCTCACACACAGCACTTATTGCAGATGAAAGGCCATCCTGCAAAAATCCTATGACAAGACACTCTTTATCCTCCTCTGTAAGCTCTACACCGTGTATAGTCTCATACATATCACAATAAACATTCAATAAAAAATCTATCCATGCATACCCTGTCACGCTCTTCTCCTCTTCTCTCTCTTATTCATGAATTTATACATCCTTCGGATTTTCTCATCCTCTGGAATGTCCACATACACCGATTCATTTTCTCCAAGTTCCGGGGCTTCATGAGAATTAAACAACTTCGCCCAACGGGGAATAAAGGTAAATATGATACTCTTACACCCAAACAAGGACAGCAGGAGCGGCTCAAATTCCAGACTGTCTGCAATCCGGCTCTCACTATCACCCGTAGGCTGGACCAGGACAATATCACGCTTTATCTTCCTTGCAACGGACAGCCAGCCCATGTGACACTTGAGAAGGTACATGGAATCTGTCAGGTTCCTGAGCTTTATATCCACATCAAAGGTCTGGGAAAATAAATACACCGTATGCTTATAGTGTCTTTGCAGCTTGAAATAGTCTCTCACATCTGTTCTGAAATTTTTGAAATTCTAATTATCCCATACCATTCCTACTTCGTCTATAAATATAACGGAATTTTCCGGAAAGCTCATTTGCCCTATCTTTTGAACGTCAAACATCCGAACACCGGGAGCCCACTCCGTAGAATAAACCGGCCGGCCCTTCTTTTGGTATTGATAGGCAAGCTTCGTAAGGAAAGTGGTTTTTCCTGCACCCTTCTTTCCAAAGACCATAATAAGCTTATAAGGATTTCGATACCGATAGGCAAGGTAAATACAGGGAATTAATAAGACGAAAAAGGCAATTAAAATTCCTGTTAGTACATTCAAATGGATTTCACCCCCCGGAAAACACGTATCAAAGTAAGAATCATTAAAACAATCATAGAGACATATAACAAAAAGGATAATTCACAATTCAGGAATAAATCCGTAAAACACACCGTAACAACACTCCAAATCATATTTAAAACATCCATCATACAGCAACCTCCAAGTCTCAACGCTGAGAAAAGATAAGGGCCGGGCCCACAGGGACCCCGGCCCTTATCTACCGGACTATACGGACTTCCAAAGCCGCATAAGCATTCCAACGGCAGAGCCTACAAGGAAAATCATGAAAAGCACCAGAACAACCGGATTATCCGTGATAAACTTAATCAGAGTTCCCATAGAGGTGATAAACCAGGCCAGCACATCGGTTGCCACACTCAGAATGTTATCCATGGCTCCGGTTCCTCCTCCACCTGCACTTGCAGAAACAACGTCTCCTAACATCTTCCACTCCTCCTTTTTAAAAATTTATAAGTTTACGTGCCAAACGCACGACCTTATACAGAATCGGTAATGCTATAAAAAAGAATCCTATCACACCCCAGGTCCCCATAGCAGACCAAAGGGATTGCATAGCACGGACCAGCCAGGAACCTACTTGTGTAATAGATTGCATGAACTACCCCCTTTTCTTCGTAAGCCGGTCTATGACTATCTCAAAAAGCCGAAAAGTCTCCGCTACTGCAAACAAAAAGATTGATGACAAAACCACAAAATACACAGAATCCGGAACATAAATATCAGCCTGGACTAGACCAATAAATTCCAAAAGAGATTGTATCATGCCGCATGCCTCCTATTCAGAACATAAAATAAAACAGCTACAAAGAACAGACATCCCAGAAGCTCTCCTACTGAAAGTCCCCGTCCGGAGGGTTCTCCAAGAGTAGGATGATACTCAAGAACATTTGTATAGAAAAGTACACGGTTATTCCAATGAACCACGGAATTAGGGGCATCATGGATAGTATAGTAAATGTAACTTGTACCAGAAGAAGTATAACGGAGAAAATCCACACGGACACAATCACCCCCAAATAAAACCGTATCTCCAGAAGCATCTGCCTTCTTGCCTATGTAAAGGGAGGCGGCATACTGGTCATTGGTAGAAGTACGGAATGCGGCATATTGATATCCGGCCGGCAGGCCATTCACAATCCGCTCCATTAAATCTAAAATCTGGCTGTTCATAGAACCTGTAACCGTGGCAGAGGATTCGGCCAAAAGGCTGACCTGCTCTTGCATCAGCTGCAAAATCTCTTCATCCAAATCAGGAGAAGAAGGAACAACAGGGTCAAAATCACCGGCCAAAGATTCTTCATCCTGCGAAGCTTCCTCCGGAGCCTCCACATCCATTCCCGCATCATCTGCGCTATCATAATCCGGACCAGGTACTCCACTCTCTTCACTCTCCTCTTCTATCTCTGACTGAAATAAATCATCAGAGGACTGTTCAATGCCCGTTTCTGTCTGAATTATCTGACCAGTAACTGGATCTGTAACAAACATAGCCCCAGCCAGTAAAATCGGCAAAAAGTACATGTAACACCTCCTACAAGAAACGCGCCACAAGGAATGTAGCAATCACACCAAGTATCTCAATACCCAGAATCATCCAGCCAACCGTAATAGAATCATAAAATGGCAAGCTGAAAAAGGCAGAAACAAACTCACCAAACACAGAAAGAATAGAATTAAATCCCTCTAACATAATCACTCCCCCTTATTCAAAAGTGTAATAATGGCTATATATGAGATAATGGCTATCAATGGAACCTTTGCAAAGGGAGGCAGGTAAGCAATCCCAAGAATCAAATAAGCAATTCCTTTGGTAATATAAATAATTACCTGCACCAGCATTTCAATGGTGGAAATGACAAAATTCACAATAGAGCCAATGAGTGTTACAATAAAGTCAAAAAATTTAAACATTACCCGCCTTTCCCTCCTCCATAATAACGATACAGTCCGACAATAATAGCTGCAAAGGTGAAGGTAAACACCACAGCGGGAATCAAACCAAAACCACTGGTGCCACCTGCACTGGTCCAGATAGATTGTAGCAAGGTAGAAGTAAAGCTCATAGAGGAAACCAAGGAAGGATTATCCAAGGACTGCATTTCAAAAGCTCCCATTCCTTCACTAGAGGAGGCAAACAAATTTCCTTCTGCGTCACCATATCCTGACAGGGAACTATCTAGGCCGGAAGAGGCAGAACCCATGCCGGGGTTATTATATCCGTCTGTAACATTTTCCTTAGTACCCAAACAAAAATAAGGAGGAGAAACAGAAGCAGCATTGCCAAAAGAACCCTCTTCAAGCATTTCAAATTTAACATCAATAGAAGGATAAGAAACTGCACTACTTTTTGAATAACTAAAGCCAATACCAATATTGAAAACAAAAGTCAAATATCCGGAATTATAAAAGGAATAATCATGCATAGGAGATATAACAAAACAACCATTCCTAATATAAGAAGTACAAAAAGTACCAGTGGAACCAACAGGCTCTATATACCAATATCTTGAACCACAATAAGAAGGGAAAGAAATATTAGTTTTAATATAAATGTCATTGACTAAATTGAAATAAGAGCCAACAGGAATATCAGCAGGAGGAACAATATAAAAAACAAACGTAACATCTTTAAAATAAAAAGCTTGATTGACATTAACTATCTCAGTAATAGTACCGCCAGGTGAATAATGATATCCAACTTGATAAACTTCCAAAGAAACATTTGGAATAGAAATATTAACTGGATAAGAAGTAAAAGAATTCGGTAAACCATCAAAGAAAACATTATCACCAACAAAAGCTTGAACATGGCGTTTAGTCAAAGGAATTAAATCAGAAGCCGCTCTCACCTTCATATTTGCAGAGAAAAATACAGATACAAAAAAGACAAAGCAAGCGGTAAGACTTTGCATTCTGGCGGCTGTTCTTTTGGTCTTTCTCATATTTCTACTCTCCTATCTGCGAACAAGGGCAAGGGGGAGAACTGCACTCCCCCTTGCCGGGGGCATCATTATGGATGCGGGAGCCCGACCGTCAAGAGCAAGTGAACCGGTCCAAAATCCGGACCGGCTCTTGACAGTCTGCCACCCGCCGGCGGCTCTATTTCTTCGGCTGCACTTCCATTACCTGGAGACGGTTATACCGGTCATCAAATACGGAAACAAACTCACACTTGGCAAAATCCTGGAGCTCTCCTTTTTCGTACTGTTCATAGATTTCACGAGTGCAACCAACAGAACCAACCTCCGCACCTTGTTTTACAGATACGTTATAAAAGGCAGAGGCCTGGCCGTCCGATTTTCTTGTGTAATCGGTCTTAGTTGCTCCTAAAAATACACCAGCGGAATAAAGTGTCATTCTCATAAATATATCCTCTCTTTCATATGATGATTTATTGTGGGGTCCCAGGAGCCGAAGCCCCCGGACCAGATAACCTTATTTAAGGGAAAGGGGCCGGAGCCCCTTCTCTCCTATTCGATAACAATTTTGATGGACTTTGCTCCATACTTCTCATGAGCACTAATAACAACCGCTTGAATATCAGCAAAAAATGCTTCATAGACTGAATCAGGACCAGTAAAAAGGTCATCCGTAATATTGAAAACAAAGGATTGTGGCTTACTATCTCTTACAGGCCCATCACCTATAAATTTAGTTGCGACGTCGCAACCAGAAGGCGGATGTTTTTTTATATAATCACGAACTTGCTTTCTAGTCATATCCGGAGTAATACCGGAAATATCCCCACCTTTACGCACATAAGGAAGCAACTCAATCATTTGTGAAGAAGAAAGCTTTGAATCAATGCCAAAAACACTTATAAGACCAAGATACTTAGAGCAAGTAGACTTGGAAATACTAAACTTATCCTTAGCAAAATCATAAATGTTTTGGTAGTTGTCAAGCTCATACAACCGATTCTCTTTCACAAAAGTCAAAGAATGCGCCACCTTAATAATATTTGTCTCAATGGATTTCATACTGGCTAAAAGCTGGCGACAAAATTTTTGATATTCTACCTCTCTAGCTTCATAAGACATTGCAGAAGAACCAACAACAACAGGCTCATGCGAAGATTCGATAACAGACATTTCTTTCTGTGACATAATTAATTTCCCCTTTCCCCTTTTGTAATACTGTGATATGATGAAAATGTAACTCATAAATTAGATATCTAATTTACAACATTATAATATCATATTAGATATCTAATACCAATAGATATCTAATAGTTTTTTTCATTTTTAAAGGGAAAGGGGAACAATGAGTACATACAATTTATACAAAAATAAAACATATCCTTTAAGATTACCAGACAAATTAAGAATGAAATTTGAGATAATAGCAAAAAGAAAAGGCTACAAAAAAATATCACATGCATACAAAGATGTAATAGAAAATTATGTAAAAGCATATGAAATACAATACGGGGAAATAAAACTGCCAATTCAGCCAGAAAAAAGCAATGAAAACCAACCAGGAGAAAAAGAATAAAAAGTCTCGGCGCCGAGACTGAAAAAAGGGATTTGTAGGTTTGTCAAACATATGTTACACCGACGCTAGATAATCTTTCAGCACCTGG